>NZ_JBFUAL010000038.1:0-33541 GCF_056406295.1 Rhizobium sp. P1_C7 | reverse complement strand
TGCGTCAGGTCATCCCGCTCGTTGGTCAGCTTCTCGGCGGCACGATAGGCCGCAGACGCAACCGCACTGCGGCCGCCACTGCGGGCGATCAGCTTGGTGCTGAGATGATAAATTGCCAACGCGCCATGTCCTTTTGCAGATCCGCCCACCTGGGCACCGAGTTGCGCAGCAACTCGTAAGTGCGCCCTTGTGCCTCCATCGCGTCGCTCTTCCGGTCACGGTGTGAGCAAGCGGCGATGTCGGTGAGCTCCGGTGTAGGTCGGCATCGGGGATGGCGCAGCACACAAATCTGCGCGTTCCAGACGACGCTTGTCAGGCGGCACCATGGCTCACCGCAAGTACTCGGCGAAGGGCCAACGTCGGTTAAGGAGCAGGACATGGTGCGACGATCGATCGAAGGGCGCTCGTCGCATCTCTCGGTCCAGAAGCGAACACTGCAAATTCGCCACAGCAAGTCCAAATACACTGGAACGAAGAAGCCAAGTCGCTTCTGTCGGGCATCGTGCTTCATATCGCGTCCAGCGAAGCAGCGGACAAGCGCACGCTCATGACGCCGGCAGGACCAAACGCCGGGGCAGGACGCGAGGCCCGCGACGCCACGGGGTGTTTAACGGACGGGCAACACGCCGCCGGCTCTCACGGACTCGCAAATGCTAAATATTTGAGCGAAACTCTCGCGGCCCGTTGCCGGTAGCCTTTCGGAGAGCACGGGCGAAATTGGCCGGGGTCGAATATCCCAGTTCCGCCGACACGCGAGTGATCGAGTCGTTCGTGTGCCGGAGCAGTTCAGTGGCTCGCTGGACCCTTGCTGTGCTCGACAGGCTGCGAAAATTGGTGCCGGCCCGATTAAGCTCTCGTTGCAGCGTCCGGACGCTGGTGTCCATCGATTGTGCGGCACTATCGATCGACACATCGCCCGACAGAACCTGGGTCCTGACTTGTTCAACGATCACGTCGAGCATATCCCTAGGAGCACCGCCTCGCCGGTCTCGCGCTACATCCTCGATGGTGACAATCGGGTATGAGGCGTGCCGAGGAGCAGCGGACAGATGATGGCGATCCATCACGACCGTTACCGCGGGTGCGTTGAAATGAACCGGGCACTGGAAGATGTCTTCGAAAGGACCCGTCTGGTGCGGTCTACCGATGTCAAGCTCGACGCGCAGTGGTCGCCAACGAGGGGGCAAATATGCCCTGAAAAGGCTGAGCAAGACGCCTGCCGCGGCACATGCGGTATTGGCATAGCCGGAACGGCCGGCTAAAGCGAAACCATAGCTGTATCGCACCTCTTCGCCCACGACCGCAACTGACATCCTGTCAGCCGTGCTGTGATAACGAAGGCCAGAGATGCTGCGCTCAATGGCCTGCCCTAAGGTGCCAGCACCAAACACGTAGTGTCCGAAGCTGCCATAGTTGGCAATGTTCATCATCGGAGTAATCAGAAGTCCGAAGTTGGCCTCGCCGGCGGCGCGTGCGGCCGCTTCGACGAAGCCAATCACGGCCGCGTGCGGGATGAAGCAGTGCTCTCTCTCGGTCAGTTCGAGATCGAAGCCGATGGCGCGAGTGGCCTGCAGCAGCGCCTTTTGCCCCATCTCGCGGCGTATGAAAGCCGGCATGCCATGCATTATGCGATTGGAGATGACCGGGATCTCAGCCATGTTAGCAACGCTCCAAAATAATGTAATCGTGGCGTAAAATGAGTGGTTTCGAATTTTTCGAACGTGTTTAGTTCAGTAAAACGGGTGTCGCGTAAGTAAATACCTCAATAACTTTCTGCATCAAGGGGGGACTATGACGACTAGACGAAACCTGCTGCTCGCAGCCACAGCTGTCGTGGCAACGGCAGCGCCACTCAGACCTCGAATGGCGCAGGCAGCCGATGGAGTGGCCGACTTCCTTTTCGTTCAGAATGCAAGCGCAATGAGATTCGACAAAGCCGCGAGCAAGCTGACGCTCGAAGGTATCGGCGCCACAACGTTGTTTTTCTCGGACCGTCCCGAGCGCATTGCCGGGAACATGAATACGACGGCTTTCGTACCCTTCTGGAGCAAGGGCAAAGACAGCTTCCTTTCCGATCCGCCGAATGCCGACCTCTCGATTCTCGAAGCGGACAAACTCCGGCAGGTCGTCGTCATTCTGGAGAACCCGGACCTGAAGGACAACGACTTGTCCTACACGGTGAAGGTGGTCGACGGTGAGATGCCAGAGACGGGTTCCGAAGTTTCCGTGTTCATTGACATTATCGGCATGCCGTTGACGCCGCTCTCCTATGCGGGCGTGGCCAGGCGCAGCTATCGACGGGCGTTTCTGTACTAGCACCTGCCGCAACGCGGTAACGGACCTCGAGACCAACCTAAAAGGAGCACGGCAAATGTTGACGAAGCGAGATCTGCTCCGCACCACCGCGGCAATCGCCGCTGGCGCGGCCATTGCGAAGCCAAGCCTGCTGATGGCACAGAACAAAGCCGAATGGCCCAGCCTGTTGGAGGCCAAGGACATCGCCGAGGAAGGCTTCATCTACGGCTTACCGCTGGTGATGAATTATGCGGTTATGCAAGAGTTTGCCGTGGACAGGAACTCCGGGCAGTTCAAGGCACCGTTCAACGAGATCAACAACGAGCACCATGTCGCCACCCCTGAGGATACGGCAGTCATTACGCCGAACAGCGACACGCCCTACTCGATCCTCTGGCTGGATTTGCGTGCTGAACCGATGGTTATCTCGGTGCCGACGGTCGCAAGGGACCGCTACTACTCGGTTCAGCTGATTGACGGCAACACCTACAATTTTGGCTATATCGGCACGCGCACCACAGGGACCGAGCCGGGCGACTATCTGGTGGTCGGCCCCGATTGGAAAGGCGAAACGGCCACCGGGATCGAGAAGGTCTTCCAATCGACGACGCCGTTCACGCTCGCCCTAATCCGAACCCAGCTCTTTAATTCCGACGACATGCCGAACGTCGAGAAAGTTCAGGCAGGCTACAAGGCGCAGCCGCTTTCCACCTTCCTTAAACAACCCGCCCCACCTGCCGCACCCAAGATCAAGTTCCTTCCTGCCACCACTGCCGGGATCAAGGACAACTTCTTCCCGTATCTCGACGCAGCCCTGCAATTCGTTCCGGAGAGGCCAATAGACAAGGCCATTCGCGCGAAACTTGCGAAGATTGGCATCGGTCCCGGCAAGGCCTTCGAGTTCAAGGATCTGTCGCTCGAACACAAAGCCGAAATCGTGGTGGCGATGAAGCAGGGTGACGACAAAGTCGACAAATGGCTGGCCAGCGGCAACAAAAGCATCAACGGCTGGAACGTTGGCTCGTTCTTTGGCGACGAGGCCTTCTACAACGGCGATTGGGTGATGCGCGCCGGGGCTGCAAAGGGCGGTCTCTTGGGCAACGATGCCGTAGAAGCGATGTACCCCTATACCCGAACGGACGCGACCGGTGAGCCGCTCGACGGCAGCAAGCACAAGTACACCATCACCTTCCCACCCGGCCAGTTGCCGCCGGTGAATGCATTCTGGTCCGTTACGATATACGACGGCAAGAGCCAGCTCCTGGTCAAGAATCCGATCAAACGATACCTCATCAACTCGCCGATGTTGCCGGCGATGAAAAGGGGCACGGACGGCTCTCTGACGCTGTACATTCAGAAAGACAGCCCCGGTGCGGACAAGGAATCCAATTGGCTACCGGCGCCTGATGACAAAATCTATCTCGTGATGCGCCTATATTGGCCGAAGCCCACGCCGCCTTCGATCTTGCCGGCGGGCGAAGGGACATGGCGGCCACCCGGTGTGAAACGGGTCTCATAGAAGGCGCAGTTTCGTCCGCCTCTCAGCAAGGTTGCTGCTCACTTCCAAAAGCGGGAGTAATTTCAGAGCATTATTTGCCCGCCGAGCGTCCAGACCATGCCGGCGACAGCGCATGCGAGCAATGTCGCAATCACCGAGACCTTGAACCGAAAGATCGCTAGAGCCGCAGCGAGCGACAATATCATTGCCGGAATGACGGCGGAGCGGAGCAAGGGAACGTCCAGCCATAGCGAGCCGGCCCGGATCACTGTCACCTCCGCAAACAAGGTGTGCAAAGCGAACCAGATAGCGAGATTGAGGATGACGCCGACCACCGCCGCGGTGATGGCCGACATTGTACCCGCCAACGCGACATTGCCGCGAAGCTTCTCGATGAACGGCGCTCCGAGGAATATCCAGAGAAAGCACGGGACAAAGGTCACCCACGTGGTCAGGATTGCTGCCAGCGTTGCGGCGGTCATTGGGTTGAGCGACCCTGGATCGCGATACGCCCCCATGAAGCCGACGAACTCAACCACCATGATCAGTGGTCCCGGTGTCGTTTCTGCCATGCCAAGGCCGTCAAGCATTTCTCCTGGCTTCAGCCAGCCATAGTGCTGGACAGCCTCCTGCGCGACATAGGCAAGAACAGCATAGGCGCCACCAAACGTGACGACTGCCATTTTGCTGAAAAACAGTCCAATCTGGGTGAACACGTCGCCGGGACCAAGGATGAACCAGAGCACACCTAGGGGCACGATCCACAAAGCGAGCAGCGCTCCCGATATACGTAGCGACCAACCAAGGTTGGGTTTCGCATGCGCCGGGGTGTCCTCGCCGAGGAGTGAATTTGCATCAGACAGAACCGGGCCGCTTCCGCCCTTGTGACCACCGCCCACTTTAAAGGACGCAAATCCGAGTTTGCCACCCGCGAAGCCGACAATACCAGCCATCAAGATGATCAAGGGAAAGGGTACGTGCAGAAAGAAGATCGCCACGAAAGCCGAAGCCGCGATTGCGATCATCGCGTTGTTTTTGAGCGCCCGACTGCCGATACGAATGACTGCCTGGACAACGACGGCGAGTACCGCCGCCTTCAGACCGAAGAACAGTCCAGCGACGACTCCGATGCTGCCATAGGCGGCGTAGATGCAGCTCAGACCCAAGATCGCAAGGAAACCAGGCAGAACGAACAGGAAGCCGGCGACGAGCCCTCCCGCCGTCTTGTGCATCAGCCAGCCGATGTAGATCGCAAGCTGCTGTGCTTCCGGACCCGGCAAGAGCATGCAGTAGTTCAATGCGTGGAGGAAACGGTGCTCGCCGATCCAGCGCTTCTCGTCGACGATTATCCGGTGCATCACGGCGATCTGTCCGGCAGGGCCCCCGAAGCTCAATGCCGCGATCCGCGCCCAGACCTTCACGGCCTCGCCGAAGGATACGCCATGGGAATATTCGCCTCCCGCGCCTTCCGTGGGTGCGTTGCCAACAATGTCGGTCATGTCACGACGCCCCCCTTTTCGCGGAGGGCCAGTTGTGCGTTTCGTCGGTCGCATCGCGGCACCAGCGGTAGAACGCGTCATACAGCAGCATCCCGGCGTCGAGCTGCGCGAGATCGTCATTGTACATGCGTGACAGACCGAGTGACGCGGCAAGAAGCCCAGCTGCCTCGGGAGCGAGATCTGGTCTCCCGGTGTCAGCGGCCCGAACGATTGTCCCAAGTCGCAAAAGGGCTTCCGACGTCAGACCGAACTCCTCGATCATCACGTCGAAGGTGCACAATTCACCCCGATGGCTCCAGAAGACGTCCTCGATATCAAACGGCGTAGCCCCGAAGCGATCACCTACCATCGAGACTTCGGAGGCCGGGACGAACAAAAAGAGCGCATTCGGATCGATAAAGCGCCGAATCAGCCACGGGCATGCGATGCGGTCGATCTTCGGACGAGCCCGGGTGACCCAGACTGTTCGGCCCTGCGCGTCGCGCGGCGGAAGCTTATCCTTAGGGACAGCTAGCCCAGCCTTTGCCCAGGATTCGAAGCCACCCTCAAGGCTTTCTGCGTCGATCCCTGCATTGCGGAGATACGCTGCGACACCGTGGCTGAGTTTACCGCCACTCTGGCAGACGACAACCGTGGATTCTGCGTCGACCAGCTCGACCCATTCCGTGACGTCTTCATGGCTGCGGCGGATCGAGGCAGGCACGTGCCTTGGATCTCGCGCAAAGTCTTCGTCCGTACGGACATCGATGACGAGCGGCGCACCGGGCGTGCCGATAAGCCGATTGAGCTTGTCAGGGGAGATTTCCATAAATGACGGCATGACGCGTCCTCCGTTTGATCGGTTTCATTGGACGCGATTCTTCGGCATGTCGCCTCGTGGGGCGATCGCTGCCCCATGCCAAAATCATTCGCAAACAGATGGTGTTCTGTCAAGCATATCGAGATTTTAGGTCGATGACCACGCGGCCTGGCCGCTTGATCTCGACAACAGCCTGCAGATGATGAGCGCGCTTCGGGATCGACAGACACACTCGCTCGCCGACCGCCGGAAAGAGCTCTACAGGTTTTCGATCATCACTCCCTTCTAACTATTCGCAATGGACTACCTTCCTTTCCTGGTGAATGAGACGAGATGCAATTACCGCTGCGCAGTATTGAATTTACACCTTGGCCGCGATGACGATTTCAATTGCTTTATCTCGTATGCCACTGAGGCTGCTTCTGGCGGCGCGTTCCTGCCGTCGTGAGTTCGCCTGTCAGCCCATCTCGCCCATTCAATTGGCTGGCTGTGGAAACTGACAAAAGCACACGACAAACAGGGTGCTACTGGCGTTGCGCCTATTCCTTAGTTCTGTCATAAAAACGTCATACTCAAGTCGCCGAGCGGCAGAATGACCCGGAAAACGTTCTGGGGAACGAATGACCAGGATTGGGATTCGCGGAAGCGGAGTTGAAGTGGCTGGCGCTGACAGACCGCCGGAACGAAAGACGTCAATCCAAGTCGCTGAAAAGGGACTGGTTCCAGCACAGAGCAATTGAGAGCAGGAATGTTTCACATACACAAAGGGATGGGGGCCACACAGCTCGATGCCTCGCTACCCGTTGGCCACATTCGACAGGCGGGGGCAATCTGCTTGCGCCGCATTAGCGACCAATCGCCGGTAGAAACATTGCTAATCGCAAGTCTTCGCAATGGGCATTGGGGAATACCAAAGGGTCGCATGGAAATTGGTGAAACAACCAGCCAAGCGGCACTGCGCGAAGCCTTTGAGGAAACAGGGGTCAGGGGCCGGCTCACAGAGGATGTTTTCGGGGCTTTCACTTACGAGAAGGAAGGCCCTGATCGTTTTCATGTTAGCGTTCACTTGCTTGTCACCAACAAAGTGGCAGACACTTTCCCTGAAAAGCACATCCGGAAAACACGATGGGTTCCCCTTCAGACCGCGATGAGGGATGTCGGCTACACAGAGCTCAGAGAGCTGTTCGCTCGGTTGCTGCACGAGAACGATGATATTCAGGCATAGCAAGCGAAAGCATTGGTCGAAATCAATTTTCGACAGACGGTGACTCTGTTGGCGCAATGCGGTCAAGGCCCCCTGGGCAAATCAACAGGCCGCCACTGTCACGCGGGCAACGGGTGAAGACCCCATTTGGGAAGACGCGGCGGAGCCCGACGGTATTTTGGACAAAAGAGCTATCCCTTGCCCAGATGCTTCGGCCAGAATTCCTGATGTACTTCGGCGGCTTCGCCTTCGAGGTTTGGGTTTGGGCCAACCACAGTGACGATGCGTGCACCGGTATGCAAAACCGCCCGGCTCGGCACGTTCAACCCGATCCCGGCGATCTCCCCAAGCCGCATTTCGGAGCACGCAAACACCATACGCCCGATGCCCGACCAGTAAATCGCCCCCGAGCACATCGCGCACGGCTCCGTGCTGGTGTAAAGCGTGCAATCAGCGAGAAAAGCAGTGTCGTAGTGCTGCGCCGCCAGTTTAACCAGGTTCATCTCGGCGTGGTTCGTCATATCGTGGCCGGTGAAGACGCTGTTTTCGGCGCGCAGGATTACTTCACCGTCCTTCACCAGCACCGAGCCAAACGGTTCGTCGCCGTGTTCCATCGCGGATCTCGAGAGAGCAATCGCCTCGCGTAAAAACGGCTCGTGGTTTTCCATCAGAAATCTCCCCAAACACTAGAGCAGGATGATCTTGTCTGGAGTCGAAGGGATTTCCAAGGGGCCGCGTTGAAGCGGCGGCTTCTGACCAACCAGAATACCTTTGTTCCGTGGATATCGAGGACGCAATACGGCGGTTTCCATGACGAAGTCTCCGCCACCCTCCCCCGGATCGCAGCTGCCCATTGGTCGAAGGGACGCTCCTCAGCATGCGTAGAACATCTGGCATCCGCACGCCGACGCTGCCATAAATGAGCTTCATCGAGGGAGGCATCATGATGCAGAAGAATGCGCCGGACTTCAGCCTTGAGGGCAAAGTGACTTTGGTGACGGGAGCGAGCCGTGGCATCGGTAGAGCTTGCGCACTTGCCTGTGCCGCAGCAGGCTCCGATATTGTTTTGGGGGTCCGCGATGTCGCAGCGTCAGCGGGCCTGGTTGCCGAACTCGAGGGCGCGGGACGAAAAGTTCTCCCTGTTGAACTGGACATTCCCAATCAGGCCCATATCGCACAAGCCGTCGACGCGGCGCTTGCTTCGCTCGGTCGGATCGATGTCCTGGTCAACAACGTCGGCGTGGCTCCGGGTAATCTCGCGGAACTCGTTGAGGAGAAGGACCTTGACGAGATACTCGATGTCAACATCAAGGGCACCTTTCTGATGACGCAGGCGGTAGGTCGTCACATGATCAAGCGCAATGGGGGCCGGATCATCAACATCAGCTCACAGGCCGGTACCGTGGCACTGCGCGGCGAGGCGATTTATTGCATGAGCAAGGCGGCAATCAACCACCTCACGCGCTGCCTTGCGGCTGAATGGGCACGCTATAATGTCACCGTAAACACCGTATCGCCGACGTTCATTCACACCGATGGTACAGCACCTTTTCTATCCGATGCCGACAATCACAAAGCGACGCTCGGTCACATTCCACTCGGCCGGATCGGTGAAACCGATGATGTGGTGGGTGCCGTAGTCTTCCTTGCATCACCGGCTGCGAGCCTGATCACCGGCACGAACCTGCTGGTGGACGGTGGATGGTCCGTCGCCTGAGGCCAAGGCGCTCATGCAGCGCTTACGCAGACGCGAACGACGATTTCCATTGTCGCGGGCGCCATGGCGAGCGCGTTGTATCCTCTTCAATCGGGCAGCTTCAAGGGGAAACAAAGACACGATCGTAAACACACACTTACGCCCGTCGAGAACGACTATTTCCCGTCTGTGTCGCCCGATTGTTTTGTGGTTGCCTTTAAAACGCCTTCCCGCAAATCCGCCTCATCGGCGAGAATGGCGGCGGCCTCGTTCAGCAAGACGTCTTTTGCGTTCTTACGGGCATTCTCAATCGCAATATCAGCACTCAGGCTACGCTCGTTCGCTTGCAGGCCATCATCTTCAACAGGATCTACACCATCGTTTATTTGCTGGTTTGACCTGAGGCGGTTCTCTCGAGCAGTCAGTTTATTACGGCGTTCGGTTTCGTTGAGAGAGACAACCCCCTTCTCGCGCTGCGCCTTCAGTTCGGCAATGTCTTCCGAAAAGCGTTGGAACTCCGGATCGCTCTGCACCCGAACATCATGGCGGCTTTGCAATTTCTGCAACAACGTCATCATATTACCGGCAGGCGCATAATTCGCAGGCTTGATCTGTGTCCAGGGCAGGGCATTATCATAACTCGACTCACCAAAGCTCTTAGGGTCAGAAAGTCCCGGTAAGCTGATGTCTGGCGTAACGCCGCGCAACTGGGTCGTGGCGCCATTAACACGGAAAAACTGGGCAATCGTCAGTTTCAGCTCACCGAATTTCGGTTTGCTGTTGTGTGCCACCTGGTCAAGATTAACTACAGTTTGCACGGTGCCCTTGCCAAAACTCGGTTCGCCGACAATCACACCTCGGCCATAGTCCTGTATCGCAGCGGCAACAATCTCCGAAGCCGACGCCGAACCGCGATTGATCAGCACACCCATCGGACCCGTCCATACGGGCGTTGGAAGATCATCGCTTTTTACCACAACCTTACCGTCGGCACCGCGTTGCTGAACCACAGGGCCCTTGCCGACAAACAGACCTGTCAAATCAATTGCCTCAGCCAATGAACCGCCGCCATTGTTGCGCAAATCAACCAGAACGCCGTCAACCTTGTCTTGCTTCAGTTCACCGAGAAGCTTTGCGACATCGCGGCTTGCGCTTCTGTAATCCTTGTCGCCTTTTCGCCGTGCTTCGAAGTCCTCATAAAACGCCGGTAAAGTAATAACTCCGATTTTACGGGTGGCGTGACCATCCTTTATGGAAAGGACGGCCTTCTTGGCAGCCTGCTTTTCCAGGCTGATTTTATCGCGCACCAGGCTGATAGTGCGATGCTTGCCATCTGCTCCAGCATCCGCTGGCAAGATGTCCAATCGCACGACGGTATCTTTTTTCCCTCGTATCATTTGCACAACGTCATCAAGGCGCGTGCCCAGCACTTCCTTTACCGCGCCGTCCTCGCCTTGACCGACACCGATAATGCGGTCCCCGACTGCCACTTTGCCGGACAACTGCGCCGGGCCCCCAGGCACAAGCTCACGGATCGTCGTGTAGTCATCGCGCTCCTGCAGTACCGCACCGATACCAACCAGCGAAAGCTTCATTGAAATATCGAAATCGGCCGAAGCGGCCGCGCCGAAATAGTCCGTGTGCGGGTCAATCGACGTTGTATAGGCGTCCATGAACGACTGGAAAACGTCGTCGCTCTTGTATTTGTAAGCGCGCTCGAGGGCGTTTTCATATCGTTTGTTGAGCGTGTCACGAATAGCTGCGGCGGTTTTACCCCCCAGCTTCAACCGCAGCCAGTCGCCTTTGACCCGCTTGCGCCAAAGTTCATCACGCTCGGCTTCCGATTGCGCCCAAGGTTCTTTATCACGCAACAAGGAATAATCTTCCTGCACACTGAAATCGAAGTTCTGCTTGAGCAAGTTGCGCGCGTAGTTCATGCGGTCGACAACGCGCTGTTCATAAACGTTGAAGATCGAAAACGGAATCTGCAGATCTTCCCGTTTGATGGCATCATCAATCTTGGCGCTGTCAGACATGAACTTGTCGATGTCCGCCTGCAGGAAGAGCATGCGGTCCGGATCGAGCGACTTGATGAAGCGGTTCATGACCTTGGCTGACAGTTCATCGTCGAGCGGAACGGGCTTATAGCCGAAACGCGTGAGAAATTGTGCACTCATCTGAGCGGCTTGTGCCTGCTGCTTTAGCGGCGCCAAAACAGGCAATGATCCGGCTTCCAGGGCATATGCCGACGGTGCAATTGCCAGGAATATGCCAAGGAAACCGTTTCGTATCCGCATTCTGCTTTGATCCAGTTCGTAATTTTATGTCTCTATGTGCGATGTAGGCGGAACAATTGCGGTTTTTTTGGCAACCGACTGAAATGTACGCGCCAATGCAGGCGGTGCTGTCTGCCATACACTTTAGTGATGCCGTCCCTTTAAACCAGTCCCGGAAAAGACGCGTCTTTGTTCGTCGAAGTATACTTCAGACCATGTGGTCGGCGACATGCGATGAAGCCGGGTTGAGCGCCGTTGACAGAAATCTCATGTGGCGCCGGACTCGTCAAGATTCTTGACGAGTGGACTTTGCGGAGGTGCCATTTCATCCCCTTATCCTTGTGACGCTGCGGTCCTGGCGACAACGATGCGGAAGCCGTTGCCACGCCAGAAACCATCTGGCTCGAGACTGCCGCGATAGGTGCAGGAGGCCTTCATCCTGTTGCTCGAAAAGCAACCGCCGCGTAGCACTCTGCGGATCGAGGGGCGCGCGTCGATCGCTTCTCGTCCATCCTCGCGATAGGGATATGTGAAGCTCGGTGTCGTCATATCCTCGCCCCAAAGTGTCGTGTTCCACTCCCAGACCTGTCCTGTCATGTCGTAGCAGCCATAGGCAGAGCGCCCCTTCGGAAACAGACCGACGGTGCAGGTATTGTTGAACCCGGCCTCCTCGGAATTGGCGGCGTCGACACTCCATTCACCGTCCCAGGGATAGATGATCGTTTCGGCGCCGAAATCCCGTTGATCGCCGCGCGCGGCCCGTTCCCATTCCGGCTCGGTCGGAAGCCGCACGACTTCTTCAGCCTCGATCCGCTCCTCTTTGCGCCAACGATCGGTCAGCCAATCGCAATAGGCACGCGCGTCATGCCAGGTAAGATCGGTCGCGGGAGCGTTTCGACGATCCTTGGCAAAGCCATCGGGGCTGCGCCAGGGCCGACCGGTAGCCCGCACGAAGGCACCATAGACAGCATTCGTTACCGGATAGAGGCCGATACGAAAGGCTTCCACCTCAACCGCATGCGACGGTGCGGAATTCGGATGCGTACTCGAGCCGAAGGTAAAGCTGCCGGCAGGTATTTGCGCCAGCGCCTCCAGATCGCGCGGATCGTTCCAGACGGACAGAATTCGCCCTGCCCGCTCACGCTCGGGTGCATACAGTGCCCCTTGGCTCACGACTGCCAGGATCTGTGCAGCGATGCACTCCTTCAATGGCCCTGCTTCGGTCTGCAATTCGGCCGCAAGCAGGGCGCCGCGCAGCATGTCGTCACCACTGCCTGCAACAAGTGCTTCGATCAAGGCGCGTGCCGCATCAGAGCCTGCGAGCCGCATCGCCAGGCTTCGCAGCACCGGCTCCCAAAGGTCTGCGCGGGCACGAAATGCTGCCACAGCGGCATCGGCCGACTGCGATATCAAATGCCGCGCTGCCAACAACTGACGCACGCGGACTACAGGAAAGAGGTCAGGGTCCTCGAGATTGCCTGAGAGTGCATCGAACGCCAGCCCGCACAGGAACGTGGCGGTCTGCGCGTCGCCGGCCACCTTGGCGAGCCACCGGTCGGTAATGGCCTCAGCTGTTTGCCCATGATCGCCGCCAATAAGCGCCATGGCAAACTGCGCCGGATTGCCAGCCGCCTCGCCGAGCGCGATACCTTGTCCGTCAAGATCGAGGCCGGCAAGTCGACTGGCGGCGTCACGCCGCTGCGCCTTGAGGAGAGGTAGAAGGTCGTAGCGCGCGACGGACGACGGCAAGGCCCATCCTTTGACGACGCAGTGCTCGCCAAGCACAAGCAAGCGGATACGCGGATAGCGAGCCTGGAAGGCCAGCGCATCGCTTAGAAGCGAAGGCCCCCCGATACCTGCGACCTCGACGCCGTCGAGAATGACAAGCAGTGCCGTTTCAGATGTCGCCCATGCTTCGCCAGACAGCAGGATCTCAAGGCCAGGCAGCGCTTCGCTGATCAGCTGTGTCATGCCTAGCCCGGCCCTGACGGGGACATAGAGCGGCAGGGCGTCTTCCAGATCAAAGGTCTCGTCATGGACCGCGCCGAGATCGTTGCGCGGCACCGCCACGGGGGCGGTACGGCCGCCGGAGAGTGCCAACGCCAGATGACGTGCAAAACTCGTCTTGCCGCTGCCCGTCTCGCCAGTCAGAACGAGCGACGCGTGATCACGCGCCATTTCCAGCGCCGAGAAATAGACAGCGGGTTCCGGCTCAGCCTGATCCGTCAATTTACGTAGCCCCTTGGCGGCCTTGTCCTCGAAGCTGAAGTTGACGAGAAGCGGAATGTAGCCACCCCGCAGATCGGCGAGCGAACCGTCCGGTAGCGTCAACAATGCGGCCCGCCCGTATTCGCGGGCTTTGGAAAGAAGCGTCTCGCGCATATCGGCGAGCGTGATCGTCCGACCCGCGCTCATTTGAACAGCTTTGCCACATCAGGGTTGTGGAATCGCTGGATCTCGATGGCGTAACCTGCCGGATCTTCGAAGAAGAAGTGTTCGCAGTAGGTGCCGCGCAATATCTCAGAGAGCCCATTCACCCCTGCTTCCTTCATCCGCTTGTGCCAGCCCTCGACATCCTGCGCGACGATCGTCAAAAGCACTGCGCTCTTTTCCTGGTGCTTGAGGTGGCCGCGATTGCCATCGACGATGCCGAAATAGCACTTTCCGGCTATGCGATAGATGCGCGCAAGTCCCTGGTCGAGCACGAGTTCAAGGCCGAGATCGTTCTCGTAAAACGGTGCAGCCACATGAATATCGTCATAGTAGAAGAAAGTGATCGAGTAGTCCTTTTCCATTGTCGTGTCCTGTTCAGCCGATTTTAAGGGTACCCTTGTGGTCGATCGCGAGGCCGGAAATCTCCTTGCGCGCAGCAAAGACATCAACCGGATGGACCAGATAAAGCCAGGGCGGGTTCTGGTGTAGGCGCGTCAGGCAGCGTGCATAGGCCACGTCCCGGGCATCGTCATCGACCGCCTGGTTGGCAGCAGCAATGAGCCCCTCGGTCTGTGGGTCGCTATAGCCCTGCCACCAGACGGCTTTCGGCTTGCTGGAGATCTTGTCGTTGAGGATACGGTAGGTGCTGTGTGGCGACGAATCGAAAATCGCCATGTCGCCCATTTCCTTGCGGCCGATTTGACGGGCGTATTCGGGTCGATCGTGCTCGGTCTCTATTTCGACCTTCAAACCGACTGCCTCGAGTGCCAACGCCACGAAGCGGCTCACATCGGGCGCCCGCTCCGGCATGAAAGTCGGGGTGCGTAGCCGGATGGTCCCGCTTGCATCAACCCGGTCGAGTAACTGACGCGCCTTTGCCGGATCATAGGCAATTGGCGACAGGCTGGCCCTGGCTGCGCCAAGGTGAAACGGGCTGACGATCGTCGAGGACGGAACGGCCAAGCCGTGGAAAATGTCCTCGGCGATTAACCCCGTGTCGACGGCGTGATTGACCGCAAGCCGCGCTTCGGGCGAGCGGAAGATGCCTTGCTGGCAGTTGAGGTAGTACATGACCGACAGCGTATTGACCGCCTTGCCCCAGGCAAGGCTTTCATCGAAGACCAGCCGCTTGTCGATACGCTCAAGGTTGAGTGCGGCATCGACCGTACCCAGCTTCAGGGCCTCGTAACGCGCTTCGGCGTGGCGTTCCGCCAAAGCGACGATGCGGCTTGGCCCGGATCTGCTGCCTGCTCTTTCCAGCATGGCGCGCTTGCCCGCTTCGAATTCTGCCACGCGGTAGCGTCCGGTGCCGAGAACCGGCGATCCCGATTGGTCGACGCGGCAAATGTAGAACTCCGAGAAGATGTCGAGAATGTCGGCAATCGGCTCGGGATTTTCGACGAACACGACGCGGTCGCTATCAGCCGTGATACGGGCGTGCGCCAGATAGCGCGCATAGGACCACTTCATTCCGAACGTATCGACGGCCTCCAGGACACCACCAATGAACGCGATAATGTCGTCGGCGACGCAAGGCTTTCCGTCATGGAAGGCCGCGCCGTCGCGGATGACGAAGCGCCACTCGCGGCCATCGGCAGAATGAACCCAGCTCTCAAACAGGGCCGGCCGCACAAAGCCGTCCTCCCATTTCAAAAGCGGCTCGAACACAAGGTTCTTAAGTGTCAGGACGCTGGTATCGTCCGTCACGCGGGTCGGCGGAAGGAAGTCCACCTTTTCCAGGCTGATTGTCAGTGTATCCAAAATGGCCTCAGTCGAGTTCGCTACGGCGGCGCGGATTGAACCAGTCGGCCAGAGAATCGCCGATCAGATTGAAGGACAGGACTGCGAAAAGAATGGCCATCCCCGGCGAAAGCGCCACCCAGGGGGCACTGCGCACATATTGCAGGTTTGCCGAAACATCCGCTCCCCATTCGGCCATCGGCGGTTGGGCCCCAAGTCCGAGGAAACCCAGGCTCGCCGTCTGAAGGATTGCGCTGCCAAGTGCCAAGGTCGATTGCACCAGAAGCGGCCCCAGCCCGTTCAAGAAAACATAGCGAGAGAGAATTCGGTGATTGGGCAGGCCAAGCGAAATCGCAGCTTCCACATAGGGTTTGACCGAGATGCTGAGCGCCTGACCGCGCGCCACGCGGGCAAACTGAGGCGCGAGCGTGATGGCGACGGCAAGCATGGCATTCTGCAGGCTCGGGCCAAAGGCTGCAGCCAGCGCGATCGCCAGCACCAGCGCCGGGAACGCCAGGATCGCGTCAACGATGCGCATGATGATGCTGTCTGTCCAGCCGCCCACGAAGCCCGCGATCGTGCCGAAGAAGACGCCGACCACGAAGGCGATAGCCACAACGCCGACACCGATCGTAAGCGTGGCGCGCCCGCCATACATGATGCGCGTCAGGATATCGCGGCCGAAAGCATCGGTGCCAAGCCAATGGCTGAAACTCGGGGATGCAAGCTTGTGCAGGACATCGAGCTTGGTCGGCGAATAGACCGTGACCGACGGTCCGAAAGCGATCAGAACAATGAGCGCAAGAAGGATGCCGAGCCCGACGACGGCGAGCGTATTGCGCCTCAGAAAGGTAATGAATTCGCCCATGATATCACTTCATCTTCTTGCGGACGCGCGGGTCAAGAACGCCGTGGAGCACGTCCACGACGATAGACGTGATGACGAAAAGCAGAGCAAAGACCAGCGTTGTGCCCTGGATCACCGGATAGTCACGGTTCTTGATCGCCTCGAACATGTAGCGGCCAATCCCCGGCCAGGCAAAGATCGTTTCGGTCAGGATGGCGCCGCCGAGCATCTCGGCAAACTTCAGGCCGATCACGGTGATGGCCGGCAGAAGTGAGTTGCGCAGGCCGTGATTGAGGATCACGTCCCCGCGCCGCAGCCCCTTGGCCCGGGCCGTTCGAATGAAATCTTCTCCCATGACGTCAAGCATCGTGTTGCGCACGAAACGCCCGAGCGTTGCAGCAAGGAATGCTGCCAGCACGGCGGTCGGGAGGATCAGATGCTGGAATGCGCTCCATGCAGCCGCAAAATTGCCCGTGATGATGCCATCGAGGATGGCAAATCCGGTGACCGGCTCGGCGGTGATGAAGGAACTTATCCGGCCCGAGACCGGCAACCAGCCGAGATAGGTGCCGAAGACGAGCTGGAGGATGAGAGCGAGCAGGAACGCCGGCATCGACACCCCAACCAGAGACATGATGCGCGTGGCATGATCAAAGATGGAGTTCGGCCGGATTGCGGAGAGCACGCCGATCGGAATGCCGACGATCACCGCTACGACGACGGCAAGCACGGACAGCTCGATCGTTGCCGGCAAACGCAGGAGGATTTCCTGAGCGACCGGCTGGCCGGTCTTGAGCGAGATACCGAAATCGCCCTGCAGGAGCCCGCCGACGTAGTGCAGGAACTGCAGCACGACAGTTTGGTCAAGATCGAGCTGGACGCGCAGCGCGTCAATCTGCGCCTGTGTCGCTCCTGGGCCGAGCAGCGTCACCGCGGGGTCGCCTGGGATCAGCCGAACCAGTGAAAAGACGATGACCAGAACAATGCACATGACGGGTATCAGCGCGATCAGTCGGCGTATGATGAAACTCGCCATGCCTTGTTACTCACTCATCGGGTACCACCCAGGACGACAGGCAACCGGATGACGGTCGCCTGTGTTTTCGCGTGGCTACGTCATTTCTTGTAGACGGACCAGTATTCGTTGAGCGGCGGCGCGCTGTTGATGACCAGACCTTCGACATTGGCGCGGGTGAACACGATCAGCTTCGGGCTGAAGAGATAGGCACCCGGTACCCGTTTGGCGATCTCTTCCTGAACCTGGAAGTAAAGCTGCTTGCGGGCCTCGATGTCGGGGGTCTGTTGCGCCTTGACGATCAAATCGTCGAGGTTTTTGTCCTGCGGCATGCGGAAGGTCATGGCAGTATCGGCCAGCGACGACAGATAGCCAATGGTGATGTGCGCGTCCGGATCGTTGTACCAGGGCTGGCGTCCGTCGAGGGCAACATCGAACTGGCCCGACGTCTGCAGGGCGCGCAATGCGGGAAATTCCGTCTGCTCGATCGTAGCAGTGATACCGATATCGGCAAGGTTTGCCTGGACAAACGTCGCAACGGCGCCCCAGAGCGGACCCTGGAAGCTATAGAGCTTCAGGTTGATGCTCGAGGGATCGACGCCGGCTTCGGCAAGAAGCTTCTTGGCGAGTTCGGGATCGTATGCCGGCGCGAGCTCCTTCATCTTGGGATTGAAGGCCCAGCTATTGCTCGTCAACGGACCATAGACGCGCTCGGCGGTACCGCCGAAGACGCCCTGCAGGAGGCCATCATAGTCGATCGCATGGGCGATCGCTTCGCGGGTCTTGAGGTTGGCGAAGGCGCCATCCTTCTTATTGTTGTTGAATTCGAGCTGACGGATGATCTGGCTGGACGTCTCCAGGACCTTCACATCCTTGTTGCTCTTCAAGGCTTCGATGTCTTCTGCGGCGATAGCAGACAATTGCCCCTGCTGCTGAACGATGTCAACGCCACCGCTTTCAAGCTCGAGACGGCGTGTCGAGGCATCGGGAATAACACGGTAGATGATCTTGGAAAGCTTCGGCGCACCGCGGAAGTAGTCCGGGTTAGCCTCCAGAACGACGTTCGTGTCGGCCTGTGCGCTCTTGAAGACGAAGGGGCCCGTACCGACTGGATTGGCGGCAAACTTGTCGCCGTATTTCGCGACGGCGGCGGGACTTACGATTGCCGATTGCGGTTGCGCCAGAATCGACAGGAACGCCGGATAGGCGGCTTTCAGCGTGATCTTGACCTCCCCCGGGGAGACGACAGCGATGTCCTTGATCAAATCGAAGGTCGCCTTGACATAGGAGTTCGAGGCCTTGGTGCGCTCAAGCGAGAACTTCACGGCGGCCGCGTCGAAGGCAGTCCCGTCCTGGAACTTCACGCCATCGCGAAGCTTGAAGTCAAACTCCGTGCCATCGGCGGAAACCGTCCAGCTCGTCGCGAGACGACCTTCCAGTGCCTTGAAATCAGGCGAGTTCCAGGCGACGAGCGTATCAAAAACGTTAAGAATGATCTCGCTGCCGACCGGCTCGGCCTTGTTGGTGCCGGGCTCCAGGCTGACAGGATCCGACGGAACGGCAATCACCAGCGTTTTCAGCTGCTCTCCACTCTGCGCCTGCGCGGTGCCGGCAACGAGCGCCAAGGCAACCATAGCGGCTGCAAATCCTTTCCAGACATTCATTCTACGACCCTTTCGTAGCCATGGCTTCATGCCAGGCTGTTCTCGCCATGCATCGGCATCGCGTTCGCATTCGTGATATACTACGAAATATATCAACGGGAAATTCCACTGTAAACCCAGCTTGGCGACTCTTTATACAATCGCCAAAATCGCACATTCTTTAAGCAATATAAGAAAAAATATGCCTTTTATTCGCGCTCAGTGAGAACAGAAATAGACTTTACGGCCCTACGTCGCCTGGATTGGGTCGGCGCCCGTGATCACTGGCCGCGTCGGATCGCTGACCCATGCGGACCATGAGCCCGAATACATGGCGGCCTCAATTCCGATGGAGGCGAGCGCCAGAACCGTGTGAGCGGCCGACATTCCGGCGCCACAATAAACGCCCACCTGGCAGGAGCCGTCGGCGCCAAGAGCGCGATACATCTCTCTGAGCGTCGGCCCGTCGGTAAAGTTGCCATAGTCGGTTACGTTATCGGGTGCCGGCGCACTGATCGCACGAGGAATATGCCCCCTCGCCGGCTGGCCGGGTTCAACCGGACCGCCAATATAGTTCGGGCGGATGCGCGCATCTAGCAGCACCCCTTCCTTGCCGAGACGCAGAGCGCTCTCGGCGTCAAGTTCCGGCATATGTCCTGCCGACAGTGTGATGTCGCTGGGTCTTGGGGTCGCGACCGCATCTGTCGTTGGCAGTCCCGTCCCGACCCACGCAGGCATGCCGCCATCGAGCACCCTGACATCCGGCAGACCTGCCCATTTCAGTACCCACCAGGCCCTTGCCGCCGTCATGCTGCGATCACCATCATAAATAACGATAGTGCTGCCGGACCGCAGGCCCCAACGACGTGCGTTTTTCTGGAGTATGTCGATATCGGGGAGCGGGCGTTGACCGCGCTCGAAGGACGCGGGCGCCTGAAAATCCGAATAGGCCTCGGTATCGACAGCCCCCTCAATGCGCTGGCCCTTGAAGGAGGGCGCACCTGTGTATGGATTGATGGAATGAACCGCCAGCACCGTCACGTCCATGCCGGACCTGCGAAGCTCATCCAGTTCGCCGGCGGTCAGAAGAACCTTTCTACGAACGTCATCCGTCATGCGCCGACTTCTCTGCAAGGGTTTATCTTGGCATCCTCGTACACCGGAAACGGCTTGGCAAGATAAAATATCTTACGTAGTATATTACAGATTTTTCGGATGCGGTGCCGTACATCATACTTGGCCGCTTGCCATCGGAGTTCTCCGCGTGACCATCCTATCTGTCGACCATCTGACGACCTCGTTCCGCCGCGGCGGCCAATGGACGCCCGTCGTCAACGATGTCAGCCTGACGATTGCTGCAGGCGAAACAGTGGCAATCGTCGGAGAATCCGGCTCGGGAAAGAGCGTGACGGCAATGTCCATCATGAGGCTTCTGCCGGACAAGTCGTCTCGGGTCGCAGGCAGCGTCAAGCTCGGTGGACGGGAACTGCTCACCCTGCCCGAGCGCGAGATGCAGGACGTCAGGGGCAACGAGATCGCAATGATCTTCCAGGAGCCGATGACATCGCTCAACCCTGTCATGAGCGTTGGGCGCCAGATCGCCGAGGCGATCCGTCGCCACCGCGCCGTCACTTCCACGCAAGCGCGCGCGCAGACGGTCGCATTGCTGGAACGGGTCCGCATCCCGGCAGCCGAACGGCGCTTCGATGAATACCCCCACCAGTTGTCGGGCGGCACGCTCCAACGCGTCATGATCGCCATGGCGCTCGCTTGTCGCCCCAGGCTTCTGATCGCCGACGAGCCGACAACTGCACTCGACGTCACTGTCCAGGCGGAAATCCTGGAGCTTATCAAGAGCTTGCAGGACGAGGAGAAAATGGGCGTGCTGTTCATAACGCACGACATGGGCGTAGTTGCCGAGATCGCCGACCGAACCGTTGTGATGTTCCGCTCGCACGCACTGGAAGCCGGACCGACTGAAAGGATATTCGCCAAGCCCGAGGCTGACTATACGCACGCCTTGCTGTCGGCGGTGCCCAGGCTTGGGTCTATGACCGGGCACAAGAACCCAGCTACCTTTCCCCTGATCGACGTTGAAACAGGTCAACGGGTTGGCGAGCGCGAGGTTGCCGCGGCCGGCGACAACACGGTCCTTGAGGTTCGCAACCTCGTCACGCGGTTCGACATCAAGAGTGGCGTGCTGGGGCGTGTCTCCGGCCGCGTTCATGCCGTGGAAGACGTGACCTTCGACTTGAAGCAGGGTGAAACGCTGTCCCTCGTCGGCGAATCGGGCTGCGGCAAGTCGACGACTGGCCGGTCGGTACTGCGGCTCGTCGAGCCCGTCAGCGGCAGCATCCGCATCAATGGCGAAGACATCCGCGCCATGACGCCGGCCACGCTGAGACGCCAACGCCGTCAGATGCAGATGATCTTCCAGGATCCCTATTCCAGTCTCAACCCACGCATGCGTGTGGTTGATGCCATGGCCGAACCGATGGTTGCGCATGGACTTTTTCCAAAAGCACAGGCACAGGCCAAAGCGGTCGAGCTTCTCGAACGTGTCGGCCTGACGTCCGACATGGCGCGTCGATTTCCGCACGAGTTTTCCGGTGGCCAGCGCCAGCGTATCAGCATCGCCCGCGCCTTGACGCTCAATCCCGGCCTGATCGTCGCCGACGAGGCGGTATCGGCACTCGACGTATCGATCAAGGCGCAGGTGATCAACCTGATGCTGGAACTGCAGGAGAGCCTGAAGATTGCCTACCTCTTCATCAGCCACGACATGGCCGTCGTCGAGCGCGTCAGCCACCGCGTTGCCGTGATGTATCTCGGAGAGATCGTGGAGATCGGCTCGCGGGCGCAGGTCTTCGGCAATCCGCAGCATGCCTATACCAGGCGCCTGCTGGATGCGGTGCCTATCGCCGACCCCATACGTCGCCATTCGCGACGGCGCCAGCCCGGCTTCGAGCTCGGTAGCGCCGTCCGGTCAGCGGACTACGTACCCGCCAGGGCACGCTATCGCGAAGTCGCACCCGGCCATCTGGTCAAGCAGGAATGATGCGGGCGGAGCAGTCTTGTTAAAGGGTGAAGCCACCCTGAGTATTGGCGATCAGTGCGTTGAGCAATCCCTGGCGCGTATTCTCGTTATGCTCGACCATTGCCTGGCGCGCCTTCTCACTATCGCGTTCGCGCAGGACGGCGACGATCCGGTGATGGTCATTGGCCGTTTCCGGGTTGATGTCACGCACCCGTGTGCCCATGTAGAAAAGCCGGGCGCATTCTTCCAGATGGCTCATGACAAGCGCGTGAAGGCGCGGGTTGCGTGAGCCACGCGCGATGGCGGAATGGAACTCTTCGTTGGACGTCACGAAGGTTTTCGTGCTGACCCCTTCGCCAACGACATAACTTGCATCGGCAAGCCGATCGAGCGCAATCAAATCCTGGTCCGTCAGGTTTTTTGCAGCGAGCGACGCGGCCGTCCCCTCCAGCATGCCACGCACCTCGAAGAGATCGTTCATGTCCTTCACCGTCACCGGAGTCACCCGGTAGCCGCGCCTGGGAAAGGCCTCCATGAAGCCTTCCACGCACAGGCGCGCAAGCGCTTCACGTACCGGAGTTTTGCTCATCTGCAACTGTTCGGCAAGCTCCGGCTCCGAAACCTCTGCGCCGGGCGCAAGCTCACCCTGGATCAACCGCTCACGTACAATGGCATAAGCCTGCTCGGTCAATGATTTGCCGCGCTTGTCAAAAGTCGATGCCGACGTGTCAGTCTTGTTCAAAACCCATCTCCAACTGCCCGAAAACAGGCAGGACGCCTTTGTCGCCAGACATTGCTTGCCTGTCAAAGACTTTTGATAGGACAGCCACTTGGGCCTCATCACCACAGAGGACTTTGACAGAGCCCATTTGCTGATATATTACGTGGTATATCTACATTGCGCAATGTCCTTTCAGTCGCGCGGAAGGCCTAACAGGTGCATGCTATGTCCGATATCCTGGTTATCAACCCTAATAGCTCAGTCTCCGTCACCCGTTCCATGGAGGCCTGCCTTGGACCTGTCAGGGCGGTAACCTCCCACCGGATCGAGTGCATCGAACTGGCCAAGTCGCCGCCTGGCATAGAGACTGACGATCACGTCAGCGCGGTCATCCCCAACATCATCGAAGCCGTCTCGAACTCCTGTGCGGATGCTTTCGTTCTCTCGTGCTTTTCCGATCCGGGCATCTCACAGGTCCGAAAGATGGTTGACCGGCCGGTCTTCGGTATCGCTGAATCCGCCTATCTGGCAGCTCTTGGACTTGGCACGCGATTTGGGATCGTGTCGCTGGGCCAGTCCTCTATCGACCGACACCTGCGCTACCTCAAGGTGCTGGAACTCGACCGACGCCTTGCCGGCGACCGCTCGATCAACATGACCGTCGTCGAACTGATGGCCGGTGATGTCGTCGAAACCGTATCGCGCACCGGCCGGTTGTTGCGCGATGAGGATGGTGCGGACGTCATCATTCTCGGCTGCGCCGGCCTTGGCTCCTACAGGCATGCCATGCAGGAAAGCCTCGGCGTTCCCGTCATCGACCCGGTCCAGGCAGGTGTCGCGCTTGCCTGCACCAATCTCGATCTGGCTTATGGAAAGAAAAGACGATGATGTTTGATCTTGTAGTGCGCGGCACCGCCGTGTTGCCGGACGGGCCTGTTGAAGACAGCTGGATCGGCATCGCTGACGGCAAGATCGCGGCCATCGGCACCGGCAATGCGCCATCCGCCGGCGAGAGCTTTGACGCAGGCGACGGTCTGATCATCCCCGGCGTGGTCGATGGCCAGACGCATGCCTGCAGCTATGGAGGCCTTGCAGGCATCCGGTCGACCACACGATCGGCGATTGCTGGCGGGGTGACGACGATCGTTGATATGCCCTATGACAACCCGTTTCCGCTGAACTCGCTTCAGCGCCTCAACGACAAGATCGCGGCGATTGCCGAGCATGCCCATGCCAATGTTGCGCTCTACGGCACGGCTCTGCCAGGGCAGACAACGCAAGATATCCAGCCGTTGATTGAGGGAGGCGTCGTTGCCTTCAAGATTTCCACGTTCGAAAGCAGTCCGACGCGCTTTCCCCGCATTGCATCCGACCAGATCCTGGCGATTTTCAACGCTCTCGCCGATACGGTCATTCCTCTCGGTGTACACAACGAAGATCAGGAGATCGTTCGGGCCTACATTGCCGCGGCGAAGGCCAACAATCGGGACGGTATCGCAGCCCACTCCGAGAGCCGGCCGCCGGCTGCGGAACTGGCAGCGACGGCGCAGTTCCTCGAACTCGGCGCAGCCGCCGGAGCGCACGCCCACATCGTCCACCTGACGACACCGCGCGGCTTCCAGCTGGTGGACAACTATCTTTCCGATGGCTTTCGTGCCACCGGCGAACTCTGTGTGCATTATCTCTGGTTCGACCCAGACCGTGATGGGCCCCTGCTTGGCGCGCGCATGAAAGTCAACCCGCCTATCCGCCCCGGCCAGATCGATGCCCTCTGGGATGAAATCCTCTCTGGGCGGGTTGCCTTTGTCAGCTCCGACCATTCCAGCTGGCCCGTCGACAACAAGTTCACCCCATCAATCTTCGACGCAGGCGCCGGAGTGCCTGGACTGGAAACGTTGCTGCCGGCCTTTTACACGGCGGCTGACAGCCGTGGCCTCGACGCAGCGACCCTGACAGTCGAACAACTTTGCGAACGGCCGGCAAGATTCTTCGGCCTCTGGCCCGAAAAGGGTGCGATCCGGCTCGGTGCAGATGCAGACCTTGCGATACTATCGCGCAAGGCTCAGCTGTGGGATGCCTCGCGAGCAAACGACGAGCTGTGCTGGAGCCCCTTCGACGGCCGCGCGTTTTCCGTAACCGTCACACGCACCTATCTTGGCGGAAGGCTCGCCTGGGATGGCCGTTCCGTCATCAATCAGCCCGGTTCCGGACGCTATGTCCGCCGCGGCAACTCTCACTGGTTTGAATAGGATCGGATCAGCATATGCCGCTCATCACAGCAGACAGCCAAGGCGTTTTCGTTATCGCCGTTACCCCGTTCAGTGAAGACGGATCACTCGATCGCCAAAGCATCGACCGGATGGTCGACTTCTACTACGAAAAAGGCGCCGACGGCCTGACGATCCTCGGCATGATGGGCGAAGCGCCGAAGCTCACTCAGGCAGAATCGATCGAGGTCGCACGCCTCACGCTGAAGCGTTCGGATACAAAGCCGGTCGTTGTCGGCGTCTCGGCGTCGGGTCTTGCCGCGATCGGCGAGCTGGCCAAGGCAGTCATGGATCTCGGAGCAGCCGGGGTCATGGTCGCGCCCCCCTCGTCGCTCCGCACAGATGACCAGATCACCAATTACTATCGCAATGTGATTGAAACCGTCGGCACCGATGTTCCCGTCGTACTCCAGGATTTCCCCCTGTCGACCGGCGTGCAGATTGCCTCAGGGACACTTGGCGCAATTTTCGAAGCCCATTCCAGCATCGTCATGCTGAAGCACGAAGACTGGCCGGGCCTGCAGAAAGTCACGGATCTGCGCGAAGCCGAAGCCAAGGGCCGGAGGCGCATCTCTATCCTTTGCGGCAATGCCGGCCTCTTCCTGCCCGAGGAAATGCAGCGCGGCGCCGATGGCGCCATGACTGGCTTCCCCTATCCTGAAATGATGGTCGAGGTTTGCCGCCTGAGTACTGCAGGAAAATACGAGGACGCACAGGACATCTTCGACGCCTACCTTCCGCTGATGCGGTACGAACAGCAGCCGGGCCTTGGCCTTGCAGTGCGCAAGTATGTACTCGCCCGGCGGGGAGCGATTGCCAGTGCTGCACAAAGACGCCCGGGGGCTGCCCTTGGCGCCATTGCCGTCAAGGAAGTCGAAAAACTCATCGAACGACAGGAACGCAAGTTGGAGGCGTTGAACTAATGGATCTGCAGATTTCCGCAAAGACGGCGCTGGTTCTCGGCGCAAGCCGCGGCCTTGGGGCTGCGATTGCAAAGGGTCTTGCCGCCGAGGGCGTGAAGGTATTTGCCGCGGCCCGCAACATCGACAAGATCGCGCCCTCGACCAACATCACGCCAATCGCGGTCGATCTTGCAGACCAGGCTGCCGTCGTAAATCTGATCGCAACGATTGTCGAACAGGGTGGCGTCGACATTCTGGTGAACAACTCCGGCGGCCCGAAGGCAGGACCAGCGGTCGGCCAGTCCCGCGAAAGCTGGGTTGCAGCTTTCGAGGCGATGGCAACGTCGATCTTCACCATTTCCGACGCCATGCTGGAAGGCATGATCAGCCGTAAGTGGGGCCGGATCATCACGATCGGTTCTTCCGGGGTCGAGCAGCCTATTCCGAACCTTGCCTTGTCCAACGGCGTGCGCGCGGCAATCGCCGGCTGGTCGAAGACGCTGGCAGGCGAAGTTGCCCGACACGGCATTACCGTCAACATGATCCTGCCGGGACGAATTGATACCGACCGTGTCCGCGAACTCGATGGCATCAGGGCCGAGAAGACGGGTGCGAGCGTCGAGGATGTGCAGGCCGCCTCCCGCAACGACATCCCTGCTGGACGCTACGGCAAGCCCGAGGAGTTCGCCGCCGTCGCCGTCTTCCTGGCAAGCACAAAGGCAAGCTATGTTACCGGCGCCTCGATCCGCGTCGACGGCGGCATGATCAAGGGGCTATGACGCACATGGTCGATTTCGATGTCGTTCACCAGCGCCGCGGCACGGGCAGCTCCAAATGGAGCAAGTATCCCGGCGACGTGCTGCCCATGTGGGTTGCCGACATGGACTTTCCAGCTGCGCCCGAAATTGTCGATGCGATCCGCAACCGGCTTGAGCATCCGCTTCTCGGCTACGGCATCGCGCGCGACGAACTGCGCGCGCAAATCGTGACCGACATGCAGGAGAAATTCAACTGGGCAATCTCGCCTGAAGAGATCGTCTTCCTCCCAGGCGTTGAACCCGGCTTCAACATGGCGCTGAAGGCAATGCTTCAGCCCGGCGACGGCGTGCTCGTACAGACGCCAGTCTACCGCCCCATCCTCAACGCGCCGGCACATTGGGGCCTCAAGCGCATCGAAGCGCCACTCACGACGAACGGTGCCAGCTATGTCATGAGTGTCGATGCCCTCGCCGACAAGCTCGCCCAGTCGAAAGCCTTCCTGTTCTGCAATCCGCAAAACCCGACCGGCAAAGTCTTCACGATCGAGGAGCTAACCGACATCGCCGTGCTTTGCCGCAGGAATGATACGCTGATCATCTCCGACGAAATCCATTGCGACCTCCTCTTTGACGGCCGTCGGCACATTCCGATCGCCAGCCTGTCCGAAGATGCGGCAGAGCGGACCGTCACGCTGATGGCCGCCAGCAAGACCTACAATATTGCCGGGCTGAAGACGGCATTCGCGATCATCAAGAACAAGGCGATGCGCGAGACATTCGCGCAATCGCGGCTCGGCATGGTCGACAGCGTCAACATCCTCGGCTTGGAGGCAACACTCGCCGCATTTTCAAGGTCAGGGGGATGGAAAGCCGACATGCTTGCTTACATCGCAGGCAACCGCGACCATCTCTCGACAGAGGTCGCCAAGCGCTTTCCCGCAATCCGCCAGGTCAAGGCGGAAGGTACCTTCCTCGCCTGGCTTGACTGCACGGCACTTGGGCTTCGCCCTGATCCGCAGACCCACTTTCTGGAGCATGGCAAGGTCGGTTTCAGCGCTGGCTCGGAATTCGGCGAAACCTTCGTCAATTTCATCCGCATCAATTTTGGTTGCCCCCGCCAATTGCTAGACGACGCGCTCGACCGAATGGAACGTGCACTTGCTGGCTGAAAACGGCCGCAGAACCGAAGCCCCTTCGCAGATAATAGCGCTGCTTCCGGAGGAAGTGTCACTTTGATAAGTATGACGTTGGCGCTCTGCAGGACACGCAAAGCCTATCTCAATAGGAGCAACCGCATCTAGATGAGTCATGTCGTGCGTGTCGTCTGTAGCTAATTTGACTGCTCAACACCGTAACTCTCGCGCTTGAATGTTATCCGGGCGGGAGAGTGCCTGTCGACCGACTTGCGGAAATAATTTCCGCGTGTGCGCTTAGAGGTGCTGTTGTATTCGCCTGCATCGCCTCTGAATATTATGGGTGATGCGCTCCAGGACTCTCGTCGGATCGCTCAGCGGTGTCGACGATCTGCTGAGCGATAACTTCGCAGGTGCCACCAACCACTGTGGTGAGTTCCTTGACCCGCCTGACAGTCGATGCGCCACTCAACCCGACCTCCTCGGCGAACGCTTGCCAATCGGCTCGCCTCAAGTCAGTCCCGATGAAACGTCGGGCAATGCCTTGAGACAGGCTCTGGTCTACCTGGCGATACACCAAGGCACACATCAAATCGTAAAGCGGCGCCATCTTCGCAGATCCGCCCGCGCCGATCAGGATTGAGTGGTTCTTGGCATGCGCGTCGGAATTGCCGATCAGTACGTTGAAAATCACCGCGTCCAGAAGTTTCAGGCGTTCGCCGGGCGACACGAGATCACTGACGGCATCGAACATCATCTTCAGTGTCACGCCGCGGCTCGTTGAGGATCGCTCATATTTCTGCGACGGAAAATGACCCGTTAACTGGCAAAGGTCTTCCTGGTGAAGCCTGCGGATCTCACCTTGTGAATCCGTAAAACGGTCATAGCGCTTCACAATCAGGTAGCGTCGTTTGCCGGCCATGCCGACTTTGGCTTCGGCCGCTTCCAATCCACAAGCCCGAGCAAGCGCCAGGCAGAAGGCCTCGTTTTCGACGCTTCCCGCCAGCCTTCTGGTATCCGGCTTGATGATATGCGTCGACGGCGTGCCGTCGACCGGTATTGAGATCGTGCCATCTCCATCGACGAAGACCGGCAGCTTCTCCTGTACACCCGCAAGCGACATGGAGACCCCTCGCTCTCCGACCAGGAATGGTTTGGCCGGAAGCTTTTTGAGGATGCGCTCCAGGGCCTCCTCGTCCGGGATAGGCTCTAGGTTGACACCTCCCTTCCGCGGCTCGCCGATCGACAGGGCTCCGGCCGTGTCTCGGCCGATGTGACCGAGCAAGCCCACGATATCCTGGGGGGACACTTTCAGCCGCTGATCGATCTCGGCGAGATGGCTTTCCGGAAGCAGGTTGGCGAGCCATGGCAGCAGCCTGTCTGCGTCGACCGTTCCTGATCGCAGCGGCATGGTCAGCGAGATTGGGAAGGCCGAGCGGCGCGCTTGCCAGGATGGATCGTAGTCGAGACGCCATTCCCCTTGGAATGTCATGTGCCCGACGGGAAGGGTTTCATAGAAGATGGTTGTCATCGACCGTCACCGAAGTTCGGAAGGAAGCCGAGATCATCGTCCGGTGCGATCGGTGTCTCCTTAACTGTCTCCAGGTCGCCGATCTCAATGCCGACGGTGCGCGCGACAATCAGCGCCTTCTCAAGCTGGCAGCTCGGCTTGCCGGATTCGAGTTCGACGATGAAACGTTCGCCCGTGCCGGAACGAGCGGCAAGCTCGGTCTGGGTCCAGCCGAGACCTTTGCGTTTTTCCCTGACGGCTGTGCCAAAATCACGTGCGGTTCTGAACATCCAGCATCTCCTGTACAGGCTTACCGTACAGGAAGCTTTTTGGAAACGTTGTTCTTACCGATCGGGAAGGACGACAGTTCGAGACGTTAATTCAACCCGAACGGGAAGTTTTTTCTCGAAGCAGAACACGAATTCAAGGTAGGTGTCCTAGTTGACAAATGGCGGGCAGGTCATAATCTGCGCTTACGCTCATGAGGCCCAGCACCGTTTTTCAGAGACGAGGATCATGCCTATGGCAAAGTGCATGAGACAGTTTCTGCTAGCGAATATTGTCCTTTGCCTTTCTGCTTTCGCGACAGGCGCTGCGACGCTCGACGCCATCATCCAGCGCAGCATCGTGCGCATCGGCTATATCGCCGACGAGGCTCCCTTCTCCTCCAGCAAGCCGGGCGCCAGTCCGGTGGGATATGCCATCGACCTGTGTGGCAAGATCGCCGATAGAATTGAAAAACAAGTTCCACAACTGAAGCGCGAATACATCGAGGTGACGCTCGCCAACGGCTTCGATGCGATAAAGAATGGACAGGTCGACCTGCTTTGTGGTGCGATCACCGTCAATTTGAAGAGACGGGAAATCGTCGACTTCTCACAGCCAATCTTCCTCACGGGGGCAACTGCGCTGCTCCGCAAAGATTCGCCCAACTACCTGCAGACGCTTTTTCTCGACAAGCCCGCTGTTCGCGCCGTTAGCCAGCAGATCGCATCCACGCGCGTAATCGGCGTACGCGCGAGCACGACAACCGGAGCGACGCTGCGCGAGGCACTGGCAAGCCTGGTGTCGAAGACGAAGCTTACCGATTTCGAGACGCACGAAAACGGGCTTGCTGCGTTGGAGGACCACAAGATCGATGCCTATATCGCCGATCAGGTGCTGCTCATCAACCTGGCCGCGCGGGCGCGCGATCCGTCCTCGCTGGAGATCGGCGATCGCCTGTTTACCCATGAACCTTATGCGATTGCGCTGCGCCGCGACGACGCCAACTTCCGACTGCTTGCAGACCGTGCGTTGACGAATTTCTATCTGTCGGACGATTTTTTGCCGCTGCTGGAAACGTATTTCGGAGCGGAGGCGCCGATGCTGCACACGCAGATCATCATGGAACATGTGCCCGATTGATATTCATATCAAGTCAAAGTAGTTGCACCGTAATATCGCGCGAGAACGAAAATCAGTCGAGATCGTCGCGCTTCGCGGGGAATGCCTTCTCCAGATCCGCGCTCCGTAAGGAAGCGACTGGTACGCGATCTGGCAAGGTCGAACAACCCTCGTGACATGCGCTTCCCGACGAAACGCCTCGAAGCGGCTATTCGTGTTTTTCGGTGCGTGCAGGACTGGTTTTAGTATCCCGAACCTTCCGTACCATCAAGACGATGTCGCTCCGTGCCCTTCAACGGCGGATTGAAGATGCTGACGAGGATCAGGTCCTCGTTCCCGCCGCCGCGCAAGTAGTGCTTGTCATGCTTGTCCAGCACATAGATATCACCCGGTGCTATGGGAAAGACATTGCCGGTCATGTCCTCGACCTCACCATTGCCGGCTATGCAGTAGCAAGCCTCGAGATGGTTGCGGTATTCAAGAAGCGATGTGGTATTGGCCCGCACAATCGTGTGGCAGACCGTAAACCCCATGCAGTCACGCTCCGTCAGCAGCCGATGGCTGGTGCCGCTTCCCCATTCGACGAAATGGCTGGTTTCCTCGACCTGTTTCAGATTGCGAACGAACATCGATATCGCCTTTCTCAAGAATAATTTGATGACGAGCCATCGGGGATGACGAAAAAAACTACTGCCTGCTGGTATCTCTTGATTATGCTTTCGCTACAAATGATGGTTTCTCGTCGTATAGATGAGGAAAACTTGCCTATGTTGCCATCGCTCAGCGCGCTCCGCGTGTTCGAGGCCGCCGCGCGTCTCAACAGCTTTTCACGCGCTGCCGACGAACTGCACGTCACACATGCAGCCGTCAGCCATCAGATTCGGCTGCTGGAGGACTGGTTTGGCCGCCCGCTGTTCGTACGGGAGAAGCGCGGTGTCCGGCTGGTCGCCGACGCGGTGGCGCTGGCTCAAACGCTTTCGATCTCGTTGACACGTATTGAAGGTGAAGCCCGCGCCTTCCGGATGAAGACGACGGGTGAACTTACCGTTGCCTGCATTGCCTCGATCGCGACACGTTGGCTCATTCCGGCACTTCCGGATTTTCTTGCAAATAATCCCGATCTGAACGTCAGGGTCGTCTACGCCATGGCAGAGCAGCGCTTTCGCGAAGAGGATTGCGATGTGCTGATAACGCTCGGCGAGGAAAGGGACGAGGGGAAAGAATGCACACGACTGTTTTCGCGCGCCAACCGCCCGGTCGCCAGTCCCGGCTATCTGGAGCGTCGAGGCAGGCCACAGACTGCACAGGAAATCATAAGCGCCGACCTGCTGCATGACGAAACGCCGGAGCGCTGGCTGAATTGGTACAGAACGGCGGGCATGCAGCCTGAGGGACCTTTGCGCGGGCCGGTTTTCCAGGATTTCAACCTCCTGGCAACGGCGGTAATCGCGGGTCATGGAATTGCGCTGTGCCCGACCGAGGTTTTCCGCCGCGAACGCGAGACAGGCGACCTCATTATCCTCTCAGATATCGAGACGCTCGCTGACCAAGCCTACTTTCTCATTACAGCCAAACCAGCAAGTCCGCATGCCCTGATATTTCGCGACTGGTTTTCTGCCGTTACTCGACGGTTAAATGAGTCCAACTAAGGATTGTTGCGCGCCGATACTGCGCGCATGCGCTGGAGATTTCCTCCAGCCCCCCGGATCATCTTGCCGCACTGGGCTGCGGCCGCGACGAATAGGGCTGAAATCATAGAGGTGCTGGCCACCACAAGCTATCTAGCCTCGCCGGCCTCTTTGAACAGCAACGATCTCAAGACGGTGTGCACAATATGTTCCTCCCATCTTGCAAGCATCGCCGTGTCATCCAGCTGTATATTGAAGATCGTTGAAAGGGTGAACCTGTTCGAGAGGTAGAAGAAGCTCAGGGACGCGATGGTGAGAAATAGCATCAGGGCATCGGCGTCTTCGATGCTCGCATGATCGTCTTCACCCTGCGCCAACAGTTCCTTTAGCTTTTTGACAAGCTTCCTGTTGACCCGTATCCCATTTGGCGCCGTGGCAAGGAATCTCGCCTGGAACAGGTTCTCCGTTCCCAGGAGGCTTAGAATTTCCGGGTTGGAAACAAAATAACGCCATATGAAGCGAGTGATCAATTCCACGCCGCGCATGGGTGTGACGCCGGAGAAGTCCAAAGAGAGCTCCGCCTCGCGCATCTTTCCGAAGACACGATCGAGGACCTCGATGTAAAGGCCCTCCTTGTCCCCAAAATAGTGATAGATCATACGCTTGTTGGCTCCGGCTTGGCGCGCGATCTTGTCGATGCGTCCGCCGCCGAGGCCATAGGCTGCGAACTCAACCGTCGCCGCCTGCAATATCGTTTCCCTCGTTCGTGCCGGATCTCTCTTGGCTGATCCCATTGCCCCTCACATATTCGGATAGACCGGCCCCTCGCCGCCCTGCGGCGGCACCCAATTGATGTTCTGGTTGGGATCCTTGATATCGCAGGTCTTGCAGTGGACGCAGTTCTGGGCGTTGATGACGTACGTCTCCTGCCCGTCCTTCTCGACCCACTCGTAGACGCCGGCCGGACAGTAGCGCGTTGACGGGCCGCCATAGATGTCGTGCTCCGACGACTTCTGCAGCGCCATGTCCTTGACCTTCAAATGCACCGGCTGGTCTTCCTCGTGGTTGGTGTTCGACAGGAAAACCGAGGACAGGCGGTCGAATGTAAGCACGCCATCGGGCTTGGGATAGTCGATTTTCCTGTGTTGCGAAGCAGGCTCCAGCGACTGCGCATCGGTCTTGCCGTGCTTCAGCGTGCCGAAGAAGGAGAAGCCGAGAAGTGTATTCGTCCACATGTCGAGGCCGCCGAGCAGC
>NZ_JBFUAL010000037.1:0-35505 GCF_056406295.1 Rhizobium sp. P1_C7 | reverse complement strand
CCAGCCTGATCGGCACTTGTAAAATGAATGGCGTTGAGCCCTACGCCTATCTGTGCGACCTCTTCACCCGCCTCGCAAACGGCCACCTCGTCAAAGACATCGATGCCCTGATGCCTTGGGCCTATGCCGCCCGCATCAAGGCCGCACAATGAGCTCGTCAGATACTCGTCGGTGAGCTCACACCGGCCCCCAGGTAAAACTATCAAGCCGCTGCAACTGAAAAATCAATGGGGCGTGGACGCCGCATACGCTATAGATGAGTGGCTCGCCAGATTAGACCTTGGCCTTTCCATATGCATTTTCAGTGTGGTCCACGTGGCTCGTTGCACGAGATGCCTTCCGCTGATCGGCCAACTCGGGCCATGCCACTTTGTGCGGCGCGAAGAAGGTTGGAACTAGAATTGAAGCCGATCACAGCCGGAACCGTGAACAGTGGGCACGTACTGAACCAGCAACCTACCTAGCAGGAGCTACATATGTCACTCATCAAGGATCTTCTCGACCGACCGTTCGATCACGCGACCACATCAAAATACACGGCAATGAACGGCCTAATTTATTTGGGTATCGGGACCTTGGTACTTGTTTGGCCCGGAGTGGTGCAGGCCGTCTTCAGGGATGCGTCGTTCGTTGGAAACGAGGCCGCACTCATCCGCGTCGTGGGTATGACCGTTATGGTTATCGGTTGGCTCTATTTGTTCGGTGGCCTCTCCGGTGGCAGACGGATCGTCGCCGCTAGCGTATTAGACAGAGTGGTGCTCGTTCCTTTGGTGCTCGTGCCCTTAGCCATCATGGGAGTTTTTCCCCATTTTCTGTTGGCCTTTGCAGTGCTCGACCCGACGCTCGGCATTGGAGCGTGGCTGCTTCTGAGCCGATCGGAACGTGCTTGATTTCTCTCTGCCGGCCTATTGCCGGTGGCCTTTTATTGATCGAGTACAACCTATATGCGATCGTAGCAGTCGCGGCATCTACGATCGCGGATCGGGTTCCGCGGGTTCTTATTCTTCATCTCTACGACGAAAGGTTTGCGGCAACGACAGTTGCGGGGGAAGCGTTGCGCAGTCGTCTGCTGGAAGCAACCGATGGGAAGATCCATCGACGCGATGAAAGCGGGCGCAAAGGACTTTCTAGAAAATAGCATCTCGCGGTGTTGATTGGGACTATCGAGCGAGTGCTGGCCCAATATGACAAGCAGGGGAGCGAGTGCGAGCGGCGTCAGGAGTACCGGACGCTGGTAGCGACCCTGAGCGCGCGGGAAGCCAAAGTATTCGAGTTGATCGTCGGCGGCTATCTCAAACAAGCAGATTGCCTTTGCACTTGGTATCTCAGACCGCAGGTCAAGGTGCACCGCCATCGCGTGATGGAAAAGCTCGGCGTGCGATCCGTCGCCCAGGTGGTGTCGATTGCAGCCAGTGTCGGCTGTCGACGAAAGCCTGATGATCCGAATGTCCAGGCGACTTCCCCTTAGGGCAATATCAATCGAGCACAAACGCGCCTATTGTGAAGGCAACTGCGTATCTCTCAGGTAGTCACAAGTGGAGGCTTAAGATGGGAACGCTGCGCGACACGGTCGCCGGTTTAGATGATGACGCAAGCCTACGCCGGAGCGTCGGACGGCTCCTCTACGCCTATGGGTTCGCAGCCGTAGCGTATGCATTCCGCGCGAGCCTTTCTCGCACACTATGAAAGTATCAACGCCGCCTGCCTTGTGCTGGATATCGACTTGGATGGCATGTCCGGCATTGAACTGCAGCGCAAGCTGGACGAGGCCGGTTCGAACCTGCCGTGATCGTTATCACCGCTCTCGAAAACCACTGGCTGAAAACTGAGTTGAAGAGGGCTGGATGTAGCGCCTTCCTTAGAAAGCCCTTTGCTGGATCTCCGCTCGCCGCAGCGGTCAACGTGGCGCTTTGGCTTTAGCTTCCGGGATCGCCGCAGCAACCCGTAAACAGATCGTCATATCGACATGAAAGGGGAACGAGGCATGTTAGGAAAGCGGATCGAAAGTCTCGCGATGGTTTGGCCGATCCCGCTGGCTGCAAATGCCTCTGTTTTGGAATCCAGCAGGCGTATGACCAGTACCGTCTGTCCCACCAGCAGGGGAAGGCCGCCAGCCAAAAAGAAGGTGCCGCCCATTCCTATGCGGACTCCGACCAGGAATGGCCCGAGTGAGGGCCGTTCTCGTTCGGGCCGACTTCGATATTTTCTGACATCGACGTAATTTCGATGGCCGCCCTGCTTGGGAGCGTCGGGGCCGGCAGGTGGCCTCTGCTTCGACTGGGCCAACATACATCCACCATTCCAAAGGAAGGAAAGACAATGTCTTCACTCTTGATTGCTTCTCTCGCATGCGCCGCGCTTGTCGTGCCGATATCAGCAAGTGCGGCACAACTCGAGGTCGGGAAGCTCGACTGCGACATATCAAAGGGCGTCGGAATGATCATCGAATTGAAACAAGACGTGTCATGCACGTTTACTCCATCACCGTCGGCGTCTGGTCCAGCGCAGCTCTACAAAGGATCGATCGACGAGTTTGGCCTAGCCATAGGGGACGTCAAGGAGGGGCGAATGGTCTGGCTCGTTTCCAGTCTCAAAGGTCAGCCGCTAGACGGCTTGCAGGGTACCTACCGGGGCGTCGAGGCCGACGCCAGCCTTGGTCTCGGCGGTGGCGCGAAGGTGCTGGTCGGCGGAAGCTCTGATAGCGTCTCGTTGCAGCCCCTTTCGCTGGAAGGCGAAACCGGTGTCAACGTTGCAATCGGAGTGGCAGCTCTGAAGCTTCAAGCGGTCAATTGACCAACTGACCCAACGGCGAATGTGGGGCCGCGTGACGTGTAGTACACTCCACAGTCGCCGACTTTGTGGGACGATGTCAAATTCGGCCCGCGAAATGCAAGAGGCAAAAGTAACGCGGGGGTTCTGCAATCCCAATTGCTCCACCCCCGGCCGCGAGACGGCCGTCGCCTCGATCACCACCAAGCCGGCGCCCGACATGCCGAGCGACAAGAGGGGCTGCATTTGCCACGCCGAAGCACAGCTGTCGTTGCCATGTACTGGCACATCGGGGCACGGCGATCCGGTTCCGAAGGGTTATCGGACCGAGGTGAAGGGGCGTGAAAAGCGGAGCTGTGGACATCATCGTTCACTTGCATTGGGCGACGGGTTGGCGGCGCCGGAGGATCGGAAGCCCCGACCAAAGACGAACCGCACCCGCCTCGGCAACCACAATCCCTTTCACATCCGGGAACAAATGACTGGGAAAAGCACCTTTCTTCAACGGCGTCACAGGTTCGCGAGGTCGCGCTCTCAATTCTCGGATGGCAGCGCAAGAGATCGTTGCCCCAGCGGGCCTAAACACGTGTTGCGGGGTTTGGTGGAGCCACACACGGTGCAGCGCAATAGTACTCGGTCTCGTGAGATATGCGCCTCTGCCATGCAGCCGCGGATCTCAATCCCTATAATCTTCTTCGGGTGCGCACCACATGACACTGAGTTCCGGCCGTATCGCGAAATATAGCATCAAATGTACACACTGAGGATGTACATCAGGGCAACCAATGGAGTACAGTACATCCACGTACACACAAGGAGGATGGCATGCACACCACCAAAGCTTTCAAGAATGGAAATTCCCAGGCCGTGCGTATTCCGGCCGAACTGGCGTTTGACCGGACGGATGTCGAATTGGAGATCGAGCGCGTGGGCGACGAGCTTCGCATCCGTCCGGTGCATCGCTCCCTGGCCGGCGTTTTGGATGTGTTCGCCCGCTTCTCTCCGGATTTCATGCGTGACGGAAGAGAGCCCCATGAGCAAGGCGAGCGGGACAAGATCTGATGGCACGTTACATGCTCGACACAAACATGTGTCTCTACCTGATGAAGAACCAGCCGGAGCAGGTCGGCCGCCGCTTTGCCAGTTGCTATGTGGGGGATGTGGTTATGTCCGCCATCACCTTCGCGGAACTCGAGTATGGTGTTTCCGCATCCGATGATCCGGCACGGGAACTTGATAATCTTGCAGCCCTGGCCGAGCTGATCACAGTAGAGCCGTTTGGGATCGCGGCAGCGCGTGCCTATGGTCCGGTTCGTATGGCGACGAGAGACCGGAAGAAAGATCATCTCGACAAACTGATCGCTTCGCATGCAATCGCCCTGAACACTGTACTGGTTACCAACAATACGCGAGACTTTCTGGCTTATCCCGGTCTGACGCTCGAAAACTGGCTGGACGCCTGAGGCGGAGAAACCGCCCGGCGGACGCATGAAAGCCCGGCCGATGGGGCGGCGCCGATGGTTCGATTCCCTTCAAGAGCGTATTGTGTGTGAGTTCGCAAGTGTCCAATCCGGTTACGAAGAGGGCTGTAGCTTTGATGATCTAGTTTGTCGCCCAGCGCTTGCGTAATTTGTCACCCACCACGAACGGTACGAAGACAATTAGAGATTTCAGCGATCGCGAGGTCTGCGACAATGCGACTAACGCGCGACGGAGTTCGGTTAGCATCGATGGCGATACTAACCGACTGCGGTTCCATCGTGGCGTCACGTAGAACTTCTGTCGTTCACATCCCGACAAAATCTTGCGGGTGCGATAGGGGGGGACATCTGGTCGAACTGCCGTTTCCCGAAATAACGTGGGAACGCGATTTTGGAATCTTCACAAGGCGAGGCGGGTATATTCCGACGGCAAGCCAAGTGCTCGTTGATCGCATTGTGCAGGTGACGGGCTCCTAGCTTTGTCGCAACGCTCTGCGTGCTTCGTGGCAGTTCTTCTAAGCGCCAAGCGTGAGTAGCTTTTATCCGCGGCACTGCCCTGCCGACAAGCTAGAACACAAAAAGATGTCGAGTAAGTATCCCATCAAACCACCTTTTCCCGGCCTCCCGCTTCCTCCCAAGGCACACGCAAATGCTGCAAGGGCAAGAACAAGTCCTGATTGCCGAGGCATATCCTCCCAATTATCTTTATATTGACTTCCAATTATCACACATTGTATTCCCAATCGCTGAACCCGGGAGGTGCCATGTTTGCGAGATACGCGGAAGGTCGAGTGACGGAGGCCCTTGCAGATACGCCCGCGGTGCTGGTTATCGGTCCTCGCAGAGCGGGGAAGACGACACTCGTACGCAAGATCGGTGGCGACAAACGCACCTACATCACGCTCGACGATCAGACAGCGCTCGCAGCCGCGCAATCCGATCCAGTCGGATTCATCCGTAGCCTAGACGACGCGACGATCGATGAGATCCAGCGTGCCCCCGACCTACTTCTCGCGATCAAGAAGAGCATCGATGATGATTATCGTCCAGGTCGGTTTCTGCTAACGGGATCCGCGAATGTACTCACTATGCCACGTGTTGCCGACAGCCTCGCGGGGAGGATGGAAACCATTGAGATGTTCCCCCTCGCCCGAGCAGAGATCGACGGTCAAACATCGACCTTTCTGACCCGACTGTTCGACGGAGCCCTGCATCCCAACGCACATGCGGTCGTCGGTGACGACCTTGTTCACCTCGTGCTGCGTGGCGGGTTTCCGGAAGCGGTGGCCAGGATCAGCGAACGCCGAAGCCAGGACTGGATGCGGTCCTACCTGAACTCGATCCTGACGCGCGACTTGCGCGATATCGCTCAAGTTGAGAAGCTCACTGAACTCCCACGCTTTGTCCGGCTGCTTGCCGAGCACTCAGCCCAGTTGGTCAACTACTCGCAATTCGGTGCCAGCATCAATGTCAGTCATAAAACTGCACAGCGATATGTCGGCCTCCTGGAACAAGTTTTTCTGATCAGGACCGTCCAACCGTGGTTCACCAATACGTTGAAGCGCATCGTCAAAACGCCCAAAATTCACTTTCTGGACCCGGGCGTTCTGGCGGTTGCCAGAGGTTTGACCTTCGACAGGGTGAAGGCGGATCGCGGATCGTTCGGTGCGCTTCTCGAGACCTACGTGTTCTCCGAGATCATGAAGCTGATGACCATGTCGGGCGAGCGCTTTACCCTCTTTCATTTTCGCGATCAGCAGATGCGTGAGGTAGACGTCGTTCTCGAACGAGACGATGGGATGGTCGCGGGCATCGAAGTCAAAGCGAGTGCGACGGTCAGGGCGGGAGATTTCGGAGGTTTGAAGACACTCGCCGAGGCCTGTGGCAAGCGATTTGCCTGCGGCATCGTGCTTTATGACGGCACTGACGTCGTACCGTTCGGTGAGAACCTGGCTGCTGTGCCGATCTCAAGTCTTTGGCACTAAATGATACTCACTGCTGTCGCTTGTCTCGGCAGGGCTTGGCATCGGCTTTGCACCGGAGTGGTTTGCGATCTTCCCAACCGTGCCTTCGAGCTCAGGAATGTGAGGGGGATCGATTTCCGGATGGGGCTTGGAGTTGCCTGGAACAAATAGGACCCCACTGCCTCGCGCGATGACATCGTCGATATTGCCCGGTCGCTGCCACGGCCGGGCAGGTGAGGGGCGCGGTTCGATCGGCGATTTCATCGTCACTCTTCTACGGCTTCTTGCATGCCGACGCGGTCACGGGGATGAGATACACGGGACATGCATTGAGTGGTATCGATTGACGAGCGATCAGCCGCATCGCCCACGCCGACCGCGTCTTTGCCGAAACAGGCGCGCTCACCCGGCACGGTGGATCAGCCGCATACTACGCTCCGGCCCGCGACTACATCCGCATGCCAGCTTTTGAGGCCTTCCGGGACGCGGCATCCTATGTCGCCATCCTCAGTCACGAACTGACCCACTGGACCGCGGCCGCGATGATCGCGTGGCGCGTTGTGCAGGCGGTCGGAGCGTGCTCTGGCGTCGTATTGTGGAATCGTCGGGATCATGCTGGCCAACCTGACCAATGCGAAATTGGTGAGGCGGTTTGGCAGCCGCGCTCTTCTCAAGCTTGGAGCCGCAGGTGCAGCCTCGTGCGGATTAGCTCTTCTTGTAACCGGGCCCACAGGATGGGGCGGACTTGCGGGCTTGGCGATACCGCTCTTCTTCTTCGTCTCTTGGTCAGGCCTGATCGTGGCGAACTCGATAGGTGGCGCTCTCCAGGAATTTCCGGAAAGGGCTGGCGCGGTGTCCGCACTCGTAGGCGCACTCCATTATGGATCTGGAGATCGTGGGATCAGCGGCGGTGAGCTGGCCGGCAAATGAAACGCCGACTCCGCTGGCCATCGTTGTCGCCATCTCGGGGATCGGAAGCTTTCTCGCGCTCCTGATAATTCCTTCCGCAATTGACCGGTGGAGTGGTCGCGGCGATCGCCGATCGCGTCGCGGTGATGTATGCAGGCGAGGTGGTCGAGACCAACTCGGCCCGCGACGTGCTCGCCAATCCCCGCCATCCCTACACCCACGCGTTGATTTCCTGCGTGCCCTCGACAACCCCTCCGCCGATCGGAGTTTCGCTCGAGCTCGGCACGATCCCGGGACGGGTGCCCGGTTCGTTCGGCGGGCTTGCTGATCGTTGACAAGCAAACCTGGCCTTATGCCGAACTGCGGATCGACTGGCTGGACTATGGCTGCCCGATTGCCGCCGTTGCACGCGCATGGGAAATCTACCAGCCGCAGGCCGCAGTATATGTGATGCGCGCGCTCAACCCGCTGGCCGCGCCGTCCTATGGCGTGCCTGGCGATGAGTGATCAGATCTTCCTTCAAATGTTGCGATCGCAGCAAAGGGAAGTGCCGTTGTCGGCCGCAAGGTCGAGTGGCCTTCGTGGACGCCGACGGCGAGCATGATCGAACGCAAGCCTCGGTTGGCCGAGTAAGCTGGAGGGGTTCCCGGCTTCTCCGCCCGCATCGATGGCCGCCCTGAGCGCGGCAATCAGCCGGTCTCCCAAGGTACCCGACGTCGCCTCGAACGTCTCGATCATGGCCGCGGCGGCGCCGTCATCGGCATCGCCGTGACCGGCAACATCAGTTGCAGACCCGAACGCTCTCGGCGTGATAGCCGTCATCATAGGTGTTTTGGACGTTCCGATCCTCGTACCAGCACCGCGGTCTCGGCGGCGGGGGATCGCTGTATCGTGGACCTTGGTCTGCGATTGCACCACCAATAAGCCCGCCGACGACGCCAGCAGCGACGCTGCCAGCGATAATCCGGCCAGTATCATGGTGATGATGGTCGCGTGCGAATGTCGGGGCTGTGGCTGAGCCCAGTAATGCCGCGGTTATCATCGCTACAGTCACAACTCTTCTCATCGGACTTCTCCTTTGGGAAAAAAGTTCATCGAGAAATCAACGTTACAGTCGCGATATGGTTCAACCCGGCAGCCTTGTTTGTTCAGGCTGAACGCACGGGCTCTTCTGACAGACTAGCTCAAATTGGGTGGGCCGCTCGGCTGAAACCTTTCAACCGCAGAGCGTTTTAATATCGAATCCAGCTCCAACGTCAGGTTTCCTGTACCGGCGTTAGGCGTAGGGAGGGCCGGACCTTGCGGCGGCCCTCCTCGCGTTGAACTAACAGCCAGGATGATGCGCCAGTTGCTTTCCATCGTTCGAGCGTCGGGTTCATTGCGCTGATTTCGATGATGCTGCGATCGAACTTAATGCCTGAATCAACTACTGGCGGTCGCCCCGGCGAACGCTTGGTGCAGCGGCTCGGCACGCCGCTCAGCGACGACACCATCCTTGGACAGTTAAAGTGCAATTGTGCACCGACCGACAACGAAGCTTCAGTTCAATCGTAGGTGCCGATGACTGGAGTTGGAGGATGCTCGAACCGAAAACCACTTTTTCAAAGGTGCGAAATGAAGGCCGCGGATGTCCGTGCCGCCTCGGCCGGGCTCAATTTCGCTTGACCCGCCATTCTTCCCGCATTTTCTCGGCGCGGTCTCGGCTGCTTTCCTAATCGGGACGAAAGGCCCGGAGGGCCACTCGAGACACTGGCGCGGTGGCGGCACCGTCGTCGACCATCAGCCCACAGTCCACAAATGTAATCTGTGAAACTCAGCTAAGCATGAATGTTGGTATGGCGCATTGAAACTCTCCTTTCGAAACGAGGTGTAGCTGCTAATGGCAATCGTGTGTCCGTCCCAGAAGGAGCACGATCTATTTTGATCATGGGAATTGAAAAATGATTCGTTTCGACTCGGAACAATTACACGCCGATTCGCTTGAATCGCCTAGGTTGCGTGAGGAGTCTGCGTCATGGTTGCCCCGAGAGCGAATTGGAAAGGCTTCATCAAGTTCGGAGAGGTCGCCTGTCCGGTGGCTCTCTACACCGCGGCCTCGTCATCTGAGCGGATTGCGTTCAACACGCTGAACCGCAAAACTGGCAATCGTGTGAAGCGCCAGTTCGTCGATAGCGAGACCGGGGATCCTGTCGAGCGCGACGACCAGGTCAAAGGATACGAGATCGAAAACGGCCAATATATTATCCTGGAGCCGGACGAAGTTGCCGCCGCCGTCCCTGACAGCGACAAGACTCTCAAGGTCGATGCGTTCATCCCCTGCAACGAAATCGACGATGTCTATTTCGACAAGCCCTACTATTTGGCGCCGGACAAGATGGGCACCGATGCCTTCGTGCTTCTGCGCGACGGCATGAAAAAAGCGAAGGTCGCAGCAATCGCGCGGACCGTTCTCTTTCGCCGCATGCGCACAGTGTTGATCCGGCCGCACGGCAAGGGCCTGATCGCCACCACCCTGAACTTCGACTACGAAGTCCGCTCATCGGTTGAAGCCTTTGAGGAACTGCCGGACCTCAAGATTGAGGGCGAAATGCTGGAGCTTGCCGAGCACATCATCGCCACCAAGAAGGGAAGCTTCGACGCCAGCACGTTCGACGATCGCTACGAGGCCGCCGTTGCCGAACTGGTGAAAGCCAAGATCGAAGGTCGTTCGCTGTCTAAGAAGAAAGCGCCGGTCGTATCGAAACCGAGCGATCTGCTGCAGGCACTCCGTGAAAGCGCCGGTATCGGCGGCAAGGCGGGATCAAAGCCCACAGCAGCCAACGCCAATAACGGTGCTGCCCGACAGAAAGCAACAAAGCCCGCAGCCGCCGACAAGGCTAAACAGGCCGCCGCGCCATCCCGTAGCGCCGGTTGATCGGAGGATATCATGGCTCTTCGCCCTTACTGGAAAGGCTATCTCAAGCTGTCGCTGGTCACCTGTCCGGTGCAGATGATGCCGGCGACCTCCGAGAACGAGAAGGTTCGCTTCCATACCCTCAACCGCGAGACCCAGAACCGTGTCGTCAGCCACTATGTCGATTCCGTCACGGGCAAGGAGGTAAAAGACGAGGACGAGGTCAAAGGCTACCAGCGTGGTGAGAATGACTATGTCATGCTGGAGGACGAGGAGCTCGAGAACGTCGCGCTCGACAGTACCAAGACCATCGATATCTCCACCTTCACACCGCGTGACAGCATCGAATGGATCTGGCTCGACACGCCATACTATCTGTATCCCAACGACCCAGTTAGCCAGGAGGCTTTCTCGGTCATCCGGGACGCGATGGAATCCCAGGACATGGTCGGCATCTCCAGGCTGGTCATTACCCGCCGCGAACGCGCCGTCATGCTTGAGCCACGCGGCAAGGGTATCGTGCTTTGGACATTGCGATACGGGGATGAAGTCCGTGAGGAGGATACCTATTTTGCGGGCATCGGCGATGAGACAGCGGATTCCGAGATGATGCCTTTGGTGCAGCAACTGATCAAAAAGCAGACCCAGCACTGGAATCCCAAGATGGTGATCGATCCGGTGCAGGATCGGCTGCTCGATCTCATCGCCGAAAAGAAGAAGGCGATGAAGAAGCCGTCGAAGGGCAAAGCCAAAGCGCCCGCCTCAGCGCCCGCCCCGAGCAACGTCATCAACATCATGGATGCCTTGAAGAAGTCGGTCGCTGCCGAAACCCGGACCGGCAAATGAAAAGACCCAGCAAGCCGCTTCTTCAAGACGATAGCTTCACCGCGAAATCCCAGCCGAGGCGAAAGCGTGACCCGGCGCAGCCGAACCTGCCGTTCGATGCAATGCCCGATCGGGTCGAGCCTTGCCTTGCACTGTTGAAGGCAGTGCCACCGACCGGGCCGGATTGGGCCTACGAAATCAAATGGGACGGCTATCGGCTCGCCATCCACATCGAACCGAACAGGGTGCGGATTATCACCCGCGGCGGCCACGATTGGACACATCGGTTCCCAGCGATTGCGGCGGCTGCCAAAGAGCTGGTCGGGACTGCGATCCTCGACGGCGAAGCGGTGGTGCTCAATGCGCAGGGCCGCTCGGACTTTGGAGCCCTGCAACGTTCGCTCGGTGGACGCGGCGGCAAACGTGCCTCGACGGAATCCGTCCTGTTTGCCTTCGATCTCTTATACTTCGACGGGCACGATCTGACAAAGACCGAACTCTCGGTCCGCCGGCATCTCCTGACTGACCTGCTCGACGGCGCGGTTGGTGCGATCCAGCTCTCGGAGGAAGTTCAGGGAAACGGCGCCGAACTTCTCGAAAATGCCCGCTCGCTTGGACTGGAAGGCATCATCGCCAAACACCGGGACCGCCCGTACCGCTCCGGCCGGACGGGAGACTGGCTGAAGATCAAATGTGTGCAGAGCGAGAGTTTCATGATCGTCGGGTACGAGCAGTCGGCCTCGGCGCGCGGCGGGATCGGCAGCCTGCTGCTTGCGGCTCGCCGCGGCCATGATTGGGCCTACGTCGGAGCTGTCGGCACGGGCTTCAAGGAAAAGGATGCCGCCTACCTGAAGAAGACGCTCGACACACTGAAGACGAGAACACCCGTCGTTCCGATCAAAGGCAAGAACTATGTCTTCGTCCAACCGACGTTGATCGCCGAAATCGAATTCCGAGGCTGGACCGACGACGGCAATCTGCGGCACGCATCGTATAAGGGCCTGCGCGAAGTCCAGGATAATGCCGCAGTTCATGAGCTTGATTGAGCCGGTGGCCGGGCGACGAAACCGCGTCAAATTTTTTCTGCAAGCGCTCTTGACTCCAAATATGTCAAAAGCCAAATCGATTGCCGTTAGCCGCTAAAGAAGGGCTGGCCTTGCTGGGAGCCCCGTCTTTCTTACCGGCATCTCGTCGAATGGCCGCAGTCCCTCAGAGACGCCGCCCACTCGATCGCGCTCAAGCCATGCATTGTCGCGCTGCGCGGTGAGATAGAAGCCGAGATCGCGCGCGGCCTGTTTGCCGCCTTCGCCGAAAAAACATGCCCTGCTTGCACCGGACACCAACACCATCGCCGCGTCTCTCCTTCGACGCGACCGAGATCCGCACGTGCGATGAGGAGACCGATGATGCACAATATGCTGCAGCAGGCCGCCAACAATGCGATGGCTATGGGGCCAGCGGTTCTGGTTCAGGAAATGGCTCTTTCCATTGACCAAGCGAACGATCCTCGCCGCCTGGGCGTCGGACTTTTATGCTGTTCGATTCGAACCGGCCATCCGGCAGTTGCCGGGAACACCAGAGGCAGTTTCGATCGATGAGGTGCAGTCCGCCCTCAAAGAATTCGATCGGCGCTATGGCATCTGATGGATCGTGCGTTCAGGCGGCCTGCTTCATCGACTTAGCAAGCCGCTTGATCGCCTGTTCGAGGGATCGCTGCCCGTCGCAATAGTCCTGCCAGGCGCTTGTTTTCTCCAACAGCGTCGGCACGGTGCGGACGGTGAACCGCTTGGGATCGAGATCCCTCTTCACCTGGCTCCAGGTGAGCGGCATCGACACCGTGGCGCCGGGCCGGGCGCGCGGCGACAACGGCGCGACTGCAGTCGCCATGCGATCGTTACGCAGGTAGTCGAGGAAGATGCGACCGTTGCGCTGGTTCTTCGCCATCTTGATCAGATAGAGTTCTGGGTTGTCGCGCGCCATCTGCAGGCACACGTCATGCGCAAAACCCTTGGCTTCTGGCCAGGCCAGCTTCTTGCCCTTCGCCACAGCAAGCGGCGTGACGACGTGTAGCCCTTTGCCGCCGGTGGTCTTGCAGAAACTGACGAGACCGAGTTCTTCCAGCCGATCGCGCATCTCGCGGGCGGCTTCGACGACGGTGGAGAAGGGAACATCAGGCCCGGGATCCAGGTCGAAGACGAGGCGGCCCGGCACTTCAGGTAGTTTTGGTTCACAATTCCAGGGATGCAGCTCGACGCCGCCGATCTGCGCGATCGCGGCGAGGCCCTCGACGCGATCGATCTGCAAATATGGTTTTTTGTCGCCGAACACTGTCACCAGTTCCAGCAGGTTCGATGTGCCCGGCATCGCATGGCGCTGGAAGAACTGCTCGCTGCCAATGCCATCAGGGGTTCGGATGATCGAACACGGCCGGCCCTTGATGTGGTCGATGAGCCAGGGACCGACGGCTTCGTAATAGTTGGCGAGCTCGACCTTGGTCACCGGCCTGTCGTCGCCGGCGTCGGGCCACAGCGGCTTCTCCGGATTGGAGATCAGCACGCCCATCACATTTGCCTTTCCGCCTTTTCGGAAAGACTTGGTCGGCGCTGGCTGTTCGGCCTCCACTTCTGGATCGGGTACATCGGCTTCTGTGGGCGACGCAGGCTTCTCGGCGACGACTTCCCCTGCCGGCTTGTCTTCCCGCAAGCCTTTGAATGCCGCTTGGCGAACGAGACCATCGGCCGTCCACCCGGCAAACTGGATCTCGGCCACAAGTTCCGGCTTGACCCAGACGATATCGGGATCCTTCTTCGGCGCGCCGATGCCTGTGAACGGTGACTTGTTGGTTTCCAGCTGGCGGAGCTTCGGCAAAATCGTGTCGACCACCTTTGCGCCGTATCCTGTCCCGACGCGACCGACATAGACGAAGTGATCGCCCCGGTTTACACCGACCAGCAGCGAGCGGAACTTGCCGTTCGTTTTGGCGTAGGCGCCGATCACCACCTCGTGCCCGGCCCGGCATTTAGACTTCCCCCACGTCTCGGTGCGGCCGGATTGATAGGGAGCTTCAGCCTGCTTCGAGACGATGCCTTCAAGCGACAGGCGGCAAGCCGACTTGAGAACCGCATCGCCGCCGGTCTCGAAATGCTCGACGAACCGCAGGCGCGGATCGTCGCCGGCGTCGCCCAGCAGGGTCTCAAGCCGTTCCTTGCGCTCGATCAGCGGCAACGACCGCCGATCCTCGTTGCCCTCGAACAGCAAATCGAAGGCGAAATACACCAGCGCATCCGTCTTGCCCTCCGATAATGCCGCCTGCAGCGCAGCGAAGTCCGGCGCGCCGTTTTCATCGAGTGCACAGATCTCGCCGTCGATGATCGCATCGGCCAGGTTTGCGGCCGAAGTAGCGATCGCCGGATACTTGCCAGTCCAGTCGAGACCCTTGCGGGTCTTCAGCGTCACGGCGCCATTCTCGATGCGCATCTGGATGCGGTAACCGTCGAGCTTGATCTCGTGGATCCAGCCGTCCGCCAAGGGTGGACGCTCACGCGTTTCACAGAGTTGCGGCGCGATGAAATCTGGCATCGCGGACTCGCCTGCCTTTTTTGACGCCAGCTTCTTCTTCGTTTTCGTTCCGGCTTTGCGTTCTTCGGCGGCAAGGCCGTGGTTGCTGTTCCAGACGGCATCCGCCTGAACGTCGCCGCTCTCGACCATGAACGGCTTCGGCTTCTTGCCCTTGCCGGCGGCGATCGCATCCATTGTCCGGCCGGATGCGACAGAGGTGGCGTTGTCCTCAAGGACAGCCGCGCCGTTATCATCGACCGAGAAATCGTCATGATGCTTGATGAGCAACCAGTTGGATCGCTTGCCGCCGTCGCGGTCATTGCGCATCCGCACGAGGACGAAGCTGCCATGCAGCCGATCCCCTTCTAGCGTGAACTTGAAGTCGCCCTTTTCCAGAGCTTGCTCAGGGCTCTTGCTGCCTTCCGGCTCCCAGTAGCCGCGATCCCAGAGCATCACCGTGCCGCCGCCATACTGGCCCGTCGGGATCGTGCCTTCGAAGTCTCCATAGTCGAGCGGATGATCCTCGACCTCGACGGCAAGACGCTTGTCGTGCGGATCGAGCGACGGCCCCTTGGTCACCGCCCAGGACTTGAACACGCCATCAAGCTCAAGGCGAAGATCGTAATGCAATCTCGTCGCATCATGTTTCTGGATGACGAAGCGGCGGCGGTTCGACGCTTTCAACGTCGCCTGGCCACTCGGCTCCTGCGTTTTCTGGAAGTCGCGCTTCTGCTTGTAGGTCGAGAGTTTGTCGCTGGCCATGGCAGTCCCCGTTACACATCCGCCTCCCGCGTCGAATGACGACGGAGCTGAGGCGCGGGGCGGACAGGTGGGACGCTGACTGCCGTTTCGTTGGCCGCAAGGAGAAACCGGAAAAATCCCTGCGTTCGTCATCCCTGTCACGTCCGGTTGACACGGCACGCGACCTCGAAGGTGAGAAGCGTCCAACGCATATTTTGTTCCAATTCAGCATGTTGAGATGCGGTGATTGAAACAGAAAGCGTCGTCAGCCGACCTGCTCGACATTGAGGGTGCCGGCGGGAAGCGGCTTGATCAGAGATTTCGCCGAGACAGACGGATCGAGCCAGTCGGCCCAGGCATCCCGCCCAAGAATGACGATCTGTCGGTCGTGGTAAGGTGCGATATCCGGGCCAGGCTCCGTCGTTAGCATGGTGAAGGCTTGCCCTACATCATCTGTCTCGCGCCAGATGCCGGCGATGCAGAAGATCGGTCCGTCCTTCTTGCTGAACAGCCATTTGTCCTTGCGCTTTTTCCCTTTTTCCGTTGGATCGGTGAATTCGTAGAAGCCATCGGCAACGATAAGGCACCGGTTAGAATTGAACTCGCGTCCATCCGAGCGGAAATTGTAGACCGGCCGCTTGTTCTGGCCCGGCCAGCTCCATCGGCGCTGGACCAGGTCCGCCTCGTCTCGCGTACCCTCGACCCCCCGAATGATCGGCGCCATGTCGGTGATCTTGATATCCTCGCGTGCTTCGACGTTCGGTGCTCCTTCACCAAAGTGGATCTTGATCTTGAGATGGGCGAAATCCTCGACAATCGAGGCCACGTCCACCATCAGCCGATAATCATTGCACATGTGTTCCTCGCAGTTCTTGTTGTGAATCTTGGTTCTTGCTATGTTCTACATACGATGAACGCGAAGGTTTTCCAGTCCGACGCTCCGCTCGAGCATAGTCGGCGTCGGTTTACGAGCTGCACGCAAACCACAGCTCCAAGGTGGCAACGGCGACAATCGAAAAGATGGGCGCGCTTTGGTCGGTCGAGGAAAAGGTGCGTGGACAAAGCCCTGATGACCGCGTTGCCGCCCGCCAGGAGGCTTCCGCTCCAGTCGTTGCCGATCTCTATAAGCTCTGGCAGGACACGCTGCCCCGTATCTCTTGAAGATCAAAGCTTGCCGAGGCCATTCGCTATGCCCTTAATCGGCGGGAAGCTTCCTCCGTGACGGGCGGGTCGAAATAGCCTCCCACATCGTCGAGCGTGCCATCCGGCCTCAGGAACGGCGGCCGATATTACCATGGGGAGCGGACCTGCTGTTTATCGAGCAATCTCATCCACAAAGTCATCTGCCACCTGATGCCCCCAAAGATCGAGCGAAACGATCTTGCCGGGCTCGAACCATTGAGGAAATGGGCCGATAGTCACCGCCGGTTTTGATATGGGTCAGATTTGGTCGATGATTTTCGTCAAGCGCGCCGGTTGCGATGCCGATGGCACGGTATGGTGCGAACGCACCCGCGTGTATGACAATTGCGTTGCGGTGGGACCCCGATCCCGTAACGATCGGACCACGTTCTTCGGCCGATGGCGCGCCCCATCATATGGCCAGCGGCTCCATGCCGTCTCGAGTAGACTTGCCACCCCTTCGGTCCACAACGTCAGCAGGAGCCGGCACAACGCTACTCATGGGTCCACCGACGCGAACATGTGGGGTGCATCCAGGTCGACCCCTCCACGCACAATAAAAATCACCTGTTCGAGCCTGCTGAGCCCGACGATGGTCGCAGCCAGCGGAATGAAGGCTTCCAAACCGGTAAGATAGAGCAGCGGCCATGAAGCGAACAACAACAGCGCCCCAAGTTTTGCGGACCAAAAATGGAACATCATCAGACGCCCCGTCAACAACCACGACACTAACAAGTAGATCAACGGTCCGCCGAACAAGATCGACAGCGCAATGCAGTGGCGGGACGCAAGGCCGGGAGAATAAGATAGTAGAAAAAATAAAATGGCGACTGAAAAGACGTTGTCGATTACGGCATCAAGCCGCGCACCGTACTCAGAAGCTCGCTTAGTGCGGCGGGCGAGCCATCCATCAATAAGGTCGGTCGTGGATGCAATCAGATAGAGCACCAACGCCGCGCCGACATATCCCTGGCCCACGAGCAGCAATATCGGTGCTATCAACAGGCCACGACTAAGCGTCACCACGTTAGCGAGCTTGACCGGACCGTTTTCCGAAACCAAACTATGCATAACGCTCATACCGGCACCGCAGTCAGTTTGAGGGTCGTCTCACGTGCTATCAATGTCTCTATGGAATAGGCGTTATGATGCATCGGGCAGACGATTTGATTGCGTCCGTTGACGAACCCAAATTTTAGCGGCCCACCACGATGGGGGCAGGTATTTGGGATCAAGTAGAGCGTGCTTTGGTGGGAAAGCAGAAAATACTCTATTCCGTCCCTGATGATCGGCGGTAGGTCCTGGCCAATCCAGCTTATTCCCTCGCTCATGGGGCAACCTCTCGCCCCACCGACGACGCGGGAAAGCTCCGCAAGGCGGTCGGATCGCTCAAAATACCAATGCCGCCGATCTGCAGAGGTGCACCGTTTTTCCATTCTGTCGCCGGGACGACGCATCGTCCCGGTGACGTCAAGCTTGCCCGCATACCGAACTTGGCTTGTCCTGCCTCCGCCGCAGCGTCGAAGGCCATAGTCACCGCGAGCAAATGGTCGCCTGAGCGTTCGAATGCCCGCCGCGTTAGTTCGGCGCCAGCGATGATCTCGGATCCGACCTCAGGACCGTACTTGGATACCAGCGGCGCGACCACTTCGTCGGCAACCATCGCCGAATGGTGGATGTCGATATGGGCATGCTCACCAAAATAATGCGCGTCGACGCCTGGATGGAAGCGCTTCAGATACTGGAAGTGTTCTTCAGTCGATCGCTGGTAGCTGGCTTCGGCGAAGAGCAGGAAACCTATTTGAAGGAATAGGTTGCGTGGGCTCTGGAACATGAAGTGGATTACATTGTGCAACTCCAGAGTCGGAATATCGAACAGCGACCAATAGGCATTGTATTCTTCGCTGAGCTCGAACCCTCTCATTGTTGATCGGAAGAGCATGCTGTGTTTTTTGTTGTGGACGCCGTATCCGAACTCATCGATCAGAATCCGGAATAGTGCGGACTGAGGCTCACCATACTCGCCAATGACGCCCAGCGCAGATGCGGAGGCTTCTGCCAGGAGATCAGCAGAGGACTGGACCAGAAAGTTTCGATAGTAATGATCCCGATTGACTGAGCCATTCAAAAACTGGAGGAACCCGCTCGGTCTGTTCGCTTTGAGGTGGGGTAAGAGGTTAGCAACGTAAGCGACGCAATCTAGTCCCCGGCTCAGGCTGCGTGCCTCAGCAACCAGCGGACCAATGAGCTTATCTTCGAGGTCTCGGCGGATTGCGTCCAAATGGAGCATGTCGCCGGGATCATAGTGCCTTTGCAGGCGCGATAGGATTGAGCCGACAGGCGCCACAGTTGGCAGCAAGACATATCGTCCCTGATAGCTGCGCATCAGCGCCTGATGTTGGACATATCGAAGGACGCCGAGGTCTTCAGTGTCTCGGAGAGATTCGGTGTCGATGCGAACGTCGTAAACCGAAGGTGGGCGGACCCCACTTCTAGCCTCGAGGCGCTCGCCTATTTTGAGCAGGGCTGGCTTTCCGACCATGCTCATCGGCGCGCGTTCGTAGGCTCGTAGATTGTCACTGCAATCCCACTTTTCGTGAAGCAGTCGATCAATCGCCATTTCGACAATTCGAATCCACGGCGAGGTACGCTACCGCGCATATAACTCGGTGCATCCGTCGATCCAGTTACAACGGGTATGTGCTTGATGACTATTCGGTTGACCAAACGCGCCTCGTGAAGGCTGTGCAGCAGGCGACTTCCGCCTTCGACGATCATGCTTTTAATCCCACGAGCCCCTAGAAGGCTCATCAAGTCAGCGAGGTCGACCCGGCGATCGCCGCACTGTAGCACCTCTACATTGGGCTTGCTTTCGAGCGCCTCGATATCGATTTGCTTCGCCGCTTGTGAAACGACGACTACCGTAGGATAGGCATCGTTCAAGAGCTTTGCCTGGAGCGGCAGCTTCCCCAGTGTGGAGGGTATGATGCGAAGGGGATTTGGTCCCAGTGCGTGGCGCACGGTGAGTTCCGGATCATCTGCAACGACGGTGCCAGCACCCACCATTATTGCGTCATGACCTGCTCTCTGTGCATGGAACCAAGTCCGAAGATCATCACCATAGAAATCGAAGAGATCCTTGCTGGATGCCCGCGCCCCGAGCGACAATTTTCCATCGATAGTGACTTCAGACAGCGTTGTTATATCGACCATTTGTTTTAATTGATCCTCCTTTAGCGCCAACGCGCGTGTGAGATATTTGTTCAAATGATCGGAGAAAACCGGCTACCGGGTTGCGCTCGATGAGCGGCGACTTCAGCCAATAGTCATTCGGCGGAGAATATTCGCCTTCAAGCAGAACTGGTGAACATCGCGATCACGATCCCACAGGCAAGGCCACTGACCTCGTTTGGATTTCTTGGGGGCGGACAACGGAACCTCCCCCCAACGATGGAAGCGGGTCCGCGGTCTTCTTCCCTTGAACTCGGCTACGGTCGGTGTCGCCGTGCACGCAATTCCGTCTGAACCTACAATCGTCAGGAGCGTTCCAACGTGAGATCGCGGGGATCTCGATAGTCCCCCCCTGAGGATTCGACCATCTTTGTCGAGAACATTCCGCCGCGACCGAGTAGTCCGAGTAGACAGGCTATCAAGATTAAAGCGAATATGCCCCATGCAACTCGTTGGGCTGCCCAGAAGCTCCGCTGGGAGGCGCCGTGGTCATCGACGCCTTCCGGAAGTGCCGGCCTTCGGGCCGGCTTCATGGCACGCTTCTCCATCCGCATCAGGTTACACGCCCGACGAGGGGCCACCTGCGGTCGTCGCTCGGCTCGCGGAGTTCAGTAAATCGTCCTCGGGATCTGGAATCCTGCCGCCGGGGGTGAGGTCGTCGACTGCCTTGGGAAGATCGCGGCTCAGCCGGTCGACGATCTCGTCGTGCGACAGTCCGGTCTTCGCCGCGAGTTCGTTCAGAACGTCAGCGCCGAGCGCCTCGGAGAGCTGCCCGCCGTCGATCTCAGTATTCGGTCCGCTCTGAACCCAGGATTCAGCCTTCTCCGCATGGCCGTTCTGCTGGAAGGTCTTCAACAGGTCGCCGAGACCGCGGCTCAGGATACCGCCGGTCGAGAGCCCGCCCAGCAGGTCTCCAAACCCGCTCGTACCGCCGAAGATGCCGCCAAGGCCGCCGGGCTGCTGGCCGCGGGCATTGCCCTGATAGGTGGCACCATCATGCTGTGGATTCTGGAGCCCGCGAAGCAGCTCGCCGATCTTGTCTCTGTTCTGATAGCCGGCAACGGCGAGCACGCCCAACAGGGCCTTCAAAGGTCCGCTCATCATTTCTGAACTCTCCTATGCGAAGTGGCACCTACGCCTTGGCGCGCCTGCCACGGTTCTGGTTGAATGTCTTTAGTGAGAGTAAGGCGGCTGTCCTTGAAAGTATCAACGAAGAGATCGTCGAGTGTTGTTATGGAACTGGTTGCCATCATGTCCTCCTGTGGGGTGGCTGGCCTGCTAACCTTCGTTTGCTGACCACACAGATCATTCAGGGAATGCCACTGACAGTCTTTTGTTCCAGTTTGATGGGACGGGAACTAAATTGCGGCGCGGAGCTTTGATGCGTATGAATACGAGGCATCTATGCAGCTCGTAGACACACACGTCGGCAACGCGAAACGACGGTCGCCTTCGTCGGTGGAATTGCTCTCGACCCGGTCGGCCCCGCCCGATGGCCGGTGGCTGTGCTGTCCTTCGCTGGACTTCTTCCACTTGCAGCGATGTCGCCTGCGTGGAAACGAACCCCAGTCCTGGTTGTTCATGAAGCGGTCGACAACATCATCCCGGCGGTCGCATCGGAACTCGCGGCGACGCGACTGCGTGCTGCAGGCTTCGACGTCGAGCTCCCCCTTCCCGGCGTCGGATAAGCCATATCTCTGGAAGGCGCTGCGACCGCAAACCGTTTTCTCGTCACTCATCTTGGATGACCAGACGATCCGCGCCGCCCATATGAACGTCGAACGCCGCCGATGCCAATCGACAACGGAACCTTACTGTTGTTTGCAGGTTACCCGCCCGAGATCGCGGCGTGTCAATCAGACATGACGGAAAAGGTGAAGGGAAGAGGTCGCGGCCCGATGTCGTGTGCCTTAGGAAGTGAAGAAAGATGCCTAAACGTCCGCGCCGCAGAACGGATGCGTAACAAGAAAGTGTCATTGGAGTTGTGTTGGATCGGCGCCACGGAAACGACATGGCTGGCCACGAAAACGGGGATTTCAACCGTCGCGCTGAAATCCGGCGGGTTTTCGACCGCGTCCCGATCGAGTGGACCGCTGCCTACGACGCCGAGTTCGCGCGGTTGGCTGGCTATGAGAACTCTCCGCTTGGGCGATGATCCCCTCTCGCCAATTGCACAGGAAAAACTTGGTGGCTGAGCTCACGAAAGAAGAAATCGCTGCTCGCCGTATCCGTCGCGCCGAGCGCCGTCAAAAACAGCGCGACGCCAATGTCTCTCGCGCGGCGAAGATGCATGAGGTTCGTCGTGCCCGTTCTCCGAATGTCGACGTGGTGGCCGATGATCGCCTATTTGGGCGAATCCATATTGGCTGCTCGGGTTGGTATTACTGGCACTGGAAAGGGAACCTCTACCCGGCAGACGTTCCGTCAAGCCAATGGTTTTCGATCTATCAGGACCGCTTCAAAACCGTCGAGCTTAATGCGCCATTTTATTCATGGCCGACAGTTGGCGCGGTTAAGACGTGGATTCGTCAAGCCGACCCGAGCTTCGTTTACACCATCAAGGTTTGTGAGCTCATCACACACGTCAAGCGTTTTGAGGAGACCGCAACCTTGGTTGAGGACTTCGGTTACATTGCCGACTTACTCGGGCCTCAAATGGGATGCTTTCTGTTTCAGTTGCCACCAAGCGTTCGTTACTCCCGAGAAACCTTGCTCTCCATCGTCTCGCAACTTGATCCGCGCCGCCGAAACGTGGTGGAGTTTCGTCATAAGAGTTGGTGGAATGTGGACGTCTACAATGCCTTCATTTCCGCCGGGGTAATCTTCTGCTCATGCAGTGGGCCAAGACTGCCGGACGAATTGATACAAACCGCAGACGACGTCTACATCCGCTTCCACGGCGTCACGCAGTGGTACAGGCACGATTACAGCGACGCCGAGCTCGGGGTGTGGGCAGACCGTATCAAAAAGTGCGCCGCTAAAACCGTCTGGATATATTTTAACAACGATCGTGACGGTCATTCCATCAAGAATGCACAGCGATTGTCTGAATTGATCGAATCAACGCTTGATATGATAGGGACTGATCCAGAGTAGAAAACGCTCGGCTGCTATGCGTCAAGCTGGATCAATCTATTTGCCTAGGTCGCAGCTTCCCGGGGAGGTTGGCATTGCGCTGCCGTGCTTCTAAGTCGTTGTCGCTGAAGGACAAGCGGATTGGCGTCGAGAAAACGTCGAAGGTCGCCCGAGCGGACGGCCTCCATGATCTCATAAGCTTAGCGCGCTACGTAGACGTCTTCGTCGCGGACGACGTGCTTGGTGCCGACGGAACCGCCGACTATGCGGCGCGGGCTACGAACGTTTCCGCTCGTGCGATTGCCAGCAGTCGCTTCGTCCAAGCCACCAAGAACCTCACCCCTGGCAACCCGGAAGCGACCGCCCGGATCGTGGAGGGCTTGATAACAGGCATGGGCTTTTCGGGGGTGGGGCAATACTGGTCGTAAAGACCAGCCTACGTGGCACGGAACCACGCGGCCAGTCTTTGGGCCCGCTAAGACCTCATGCGCCTTCGTTTTCGGGATTTATTCCAGCATTAGTCGGTCGGAGTTCGAGCAGCGGATTCCGGTCTTTGTCAAATATCTCAGCGCTGATCATCTTCATAGGGTCGTCGGGCAGTCCGTCGCGACCCATCTCGCAATGCAGCGCGAGTTTCGAGCTTGGCGTCCGCGAGGCTTTCGAAATCAAACTCGACTTCGCTTGCGTCAGCGCCGGTGGCGTCGAGAAGCTGGGTGACGAACTTGGGCATGATCGCCTCAAAGCGTGATGCCTTCGGCAATCTGGTGGAAGGAAGGCTTTCGTGCTTTTGCCGACATCAGCAGATCCAGTTCGATGGCTGACGGTCCAAAACGCGCAAACAGATCTCCTGCTACATCATCGTTGAGCCCGTACTTCTCCTGGAACTCTTTGAGGGAGTATGGTCGTCCCCGGATAACTCGATTACGCTCGAAAACCTTCCTGTCAGCCATGTCAACCTCCATCTCTGGCGGCAAAATGACGAAAGGAACAGAAAGTTCCGCACGGAAGCCTCAACTCGTGCGATCTTCTTCAAACTGCTCAGCTCCCTCAATCGGAGCCAACCAATTTTCTCGGCGCTTGATCCACAGTTCGTACGCCGGAGTGAGCGGCGTGGGTGCGTCAGTGAGCATGCCCAGCTTTACCTCTGCTTCATTATCGTCCACTGAAAACAGACGGGAACCGCATGTTCGGCAGAACCGTCGCCCTGCGTGCTCGGCCGTCTTGCCCTTCGTTTCAAAGTTCGAGACCGGCCAGATCGCAAAGTATGTGAACGCTGACCCGCTTTCCTGGCGGCAATCCGTGCAATGGCAGACGCCCACACGCTTTGGCATACCTCTGACCGCAATTCGAACGCTGCCACACCTGCACGATCCAGTCAGTGTCGTCATGGCCCGGCCTCGGCGTCGTCGACGACTTCAGTGTCTGGTCGGTCGCCACCGTCGGAATGTTCTGTCTGCCACCGTCCATCGGCAAGCTGATAAGTGATGTCGGCGTCGCGACCATCGAGGTGCTGCCGCTCAGCGGCCGACTTGGCAGCCGGAAGAGCGCTGTCGTGGTCCGCAAAAGTCTCCGACCAGACGTCTCCCAGTCGATATCCGTATCCTCCGTCGTGCTCTCCCACGTGATAGGTCACCGGTGTCATGCAATTCTCCGCTTTAGGTAATCTGGTCAATTGCCACAGAGCCAGGCGGCGTAATCTCGCCGTTCTCCTCGCCGTCCCAATATTCGATTTTTGAGGCATGAACCTTGATGAGTACGATACCTGGGGTGTCGATCCCTTCCGGGAACCAGCGTTCGAGACCCGGGACCCAGTGCGCCTCAAACGCAGCCTTTTCCCGGACAAGGCTTGCAACGCCTTCGACGGCGATAAAGATGCCGGGTTTGCCGAGCAGGCTAGGTGGCGCCGTGAATGTGAGGGACACGTCGTTGATAGCCTCAATCTCGGCCACCTTCTGGGTGTCTTCATACGAGAAGAACCAGGAATCGCCGTCATATTCTACGTCGCCGTTGTTGCTCATCGGCCTTGATGAGATACGACCCGATACCGCATTCGTTGAAAGCATGCAGAAATCGATCTTCTTCAGTTGGGATGAAATGTCTTCGATGGAAAGGGATGCCATTTTTTGTCTCCGCTGTTTCTGCGGGAGGATAGCGTGTATGTCGCATAATGGTTCCGTGAGACCTGCGACAAGATCGCCAGCATTCTGAGATGCTCAATGAATATCAGCGTCGCGGTGTCATCTGAACGGTGGGCGACCGTATACTGAGGGCCAGTTTGCGTCATCAGCACTCCCACCAAATTGAGACCGTCGCTGTGCCGAAATGTTCCTGGCCGGGCAGGGCGACGGCAACTTCCTTAACGATCAAACGGCGGGCATCGTCTATCTGCCAAGTAGCCATACTCTGTACTCCTGGATCGGTGATTTGCGACTCAAGATCCGGCGAATTGATTCGTTCCAAGTCGAAACCATTCAATTCTTCAACGGCTTGGACTTGGTTTCCTTCATTTAATCGAAGAGTGCCAATGTATTCCTCGGTCGCGCTACCGACGATTAAATACCTGCGGAACAACGTGAAACTTAAGCCGTTTAGAGGTGACTTGAAACAAGCGGATAGCAGTTGGCGACGACAAGCCCCGGCGGCACGAGGGCTGGTAGCGCCCGATTTTGTTAAGCCAAGTCTACAGGGAGACTGAGATGGGGACCAAAAGCAGCGACCCTGGGTCGCCAAAGGTTACAGAAACGGCCACTGAAGCCCGACAGGGCAGCTATGGAAAGCCGGTATTTGTCGTGCTTGCATGCGGCATTTTTCTCGCGCTGTTCGTGTGGGTCGGCGTTGAGATGTGGGGTGAGAGCATCGATCAGGATGCAAAGCCGACCGCTTCGACAACGCCGGATCCAATCAACGCCCAGCCATCGGGGGCGGGCACCTTCGATAACAATCCGGCGGATGGCGGTAGCCGCCCACCGGAAGCCATCGACAGGTCTCCCAGCCCCAGCGGCAATGGTGGCGGCCCGACCCAGGTGACGACGCCTGCAGGAACGGAAAAGACGAAGTGAATTTCGAACGGACAAGATGCCGGATGGAAACGATTGTTGCACGCCCCCAGATCAGAGGGGCAACATCAGAAAATCAGGCATATGCCCCGGCATCTGACACATCCCCGGCCGAACCGCGCGTGCCCTGCTGGTCGTCGCGAAGGGGCGGGTCGAGAACGTCGCCCCTCATCTCGAGTATTGCAATTGCGTCGTCGGCCGCCGCTCGGCGCAAGACCTCGGCGATCTCGGGGAGACCAAGTGCCGGGACGCCGGTGACCCGCGCCATTGTTCAGCCCACCCGGCGTGCGGGAGCTCGACGACATCGTCGCCTCCGTTCCCCAAATTGGCAGGGTCACCCTGAGCTAGCCATCTGTTTTCCGCTGTTGTTCAACTTGTTCCATCGCGGCCATGTCCGGCTCCGTGTTGAGGTTGACATCATTGCGTGCAAAAAAATCTTGGTCCAAGTGATTGTTCAGATCCGTCGCAGGTCGATACGGCTTGTGATGACCGGCTTGCCTGTTTTTGGATCCGTATCGATTGTCGTCAGACGCATTCCGGACGCTCCGACTTTCTCGATCGTCATCTGAGCTTTCCGATCGCCGTTCACTTCCTTCGCCCAGGTGATGCCCAGGCTTATAGTGTCGCCGGCACGTTGCCCACCGAGGCCGGCGGTCCCGGTGCCCGCGCCGACATAGGAGCCGGAGTATCTGCTGCCATTCGCCTTCAGGTCTGCGGAGATCGCACGGGAAAAGATGGCGAGGCTCGTGCACTTGCCGCCGAGGGAGAGCGAAGCGGCGGTCGTATCCGACTTGAAGCGGCAGGTGACGTTGATCGTCGGAGCGTTGACGCGCACCTTGACGGTGCCCTTTCCGCTCCAATTCCCTGAAAGTGACTTCAAAAACGAGGCCTCGTCGGCATTGGCGATGCCGGAAGAGAAGAGGGCAAGCGACGTAAATGCAATTGTCAACGAGTGCGTGAGGTGTCGGTTCATGTGGTTTTCTTTCGGAGCACGGATCACCCGATGTCGGGGAACCCTGGTCATGGAGGAAGATATGATCGCTAACCTCGCCCCTACGCCTTTGTTCCACTCCCATCGAAAGGTTTCTGTCGAGCGGATGAGCCACTACAGCAGCGGATTTACTTCCCTCAGCGTCGCGGGGTTCATTTCGTCCGCGATCTCCTTCGCATTGCTCGGCATGATCTGAACGAACTCCTGCTATCCGGGTTCACTGTCAATCCAAGTGATGAAATCCGGTCAACTCCGCATATATCGCCATTTCGACGTCGCCGGGCTTATAGGTGATCTGCACCCGGCGGTCGGTGGTCCCGTTGCGGCCGGCCTTGATCAACCGCTTATCCATTCCCTCGTCCGGATTGTTAATCACGGCGGGACGCCGCTTTCTCTCCAGTCGAATTGAAACCTGCTCCGGTGTGTCCGGAGACGCCCCATGTCAACGACACGCGCCCGTCGGGGGTCGCGCACGTACTTTGCCGCGCTCATCGTCAATTCGTGGAGGATGAGGGACAGCGAAGAGCCGGGTCGGAGCCGACCCCCCGCAGGGTGGAACCGTCAATGCAGAGCGTCGTGTGCTGAGCCCAAACGATCTGCATCGGCTGCGTCGAGCCGAGTACCACGCTCGCTCTGCGGGCCAGCTTTCCTGCCAGCCAGCGGGCGCCGTGTTATGAGCGATCAGATCGTGGGCAATCGGTAGCGATCACGCTCCTGATCGATCTGATCCGGCGAGTAGGGATGGAGCGTGTCGTCAAACTTAGTCCATCCTTGCAGATTGTACGCAGCCCGTCGTTCCGCAGGGTCCACCCAATTGGACCGCCGAAGGATAGCTTCCGCCTCGGAAGCGATCGTGTCGTCCACTTTCGCAGTAACCAGCGATCCACCGCGGCGGACGCCCTCGGCGTAAAGATGAGCATCTGCTTCGGACACTCCCGAATCCGTCAATGCCCCGATCAGGCCACCAGCCGCACCGCCTGCAACAGCCCCAGCAAGGGCGCCTACTGCAGTAGCAGCAAGCCAACCTGCTGCAACAACAGGGCCGACGCCGGGGATAGCCATGATTCCCAGCCCGGTTAGAAGTCCCCCTGCGCCACCGACGACCGCCCCAATTCCAGCTCCGGAGCCGGCACCGGCTTCGGCACCGGAGTGATCCTTGGAATAGCGGCCGTGCGCGTTGTTCGAGACGATGCTGATATCTTCCGACGGCACCCCTGCACCTTCCAGGGCGTCGACGGCGGCCGTGGCATCCGAATAGTCGTCAAAAAGTCCGGTAACGGTTTTCATAAAAGTTCTCCCTATTGGATGGCGTCTACATGTTGGCAACGATATTGCCTTGGTAGTCCAGACTGACCTTGACAGGCTTGCCGTCCTTGGTCGCCGATCCCTGCCAAACCCTTGTCATCGAGTTTCAGTCCCGTGATGGCGGGGTAGCCAGCTTTGGCGCTGTTGGCTCCGGCCACCCGCGCAGTCGGGTTCTTCGTATCGGGGGTGGCGACTGCAGGCGTATCTCCGTCGGTTGACGGAGTAAGGGTCGTCTGGGCGAAAGTGGGAACTGCCCACGCTCCAACAAGCGCCGCGGCGAGAAGTATCGTTCTCATTGTGGTGTCCTCGCGTCTTATATCGAGATCACTCGCCGATGAACCCAAAACCCCGAACGAGCCAATACGTTCCCGGGGGGCACAGTTCTTTAATGGAGCAGTAATCACACGACATAGAAAGACAATTAGCAGTTCCTCGACCAGAGGAATTCTCTCCTTTTCGTCTAACGGTGCCCGATGTTTACGATTCCGGAACACTTTTTGCTTTCGGCGGCCGCGTTCGAGCGGCTCATCCACCTTGGTCTGAAGCGCGTGCATGTCCCGGTTCTTAGAGTGCTGCATGAGCACCAGCAGAAATAGCGTCATCGTTGTTGTCCAACGAGGTTCGACCTGAAGGCGGAACAGGATCGCGGCACGATCGTGAACGCACCGCCGCGTCGATACGGAGGTCGTTCTCTTAGAGCTTACAAGCGCGGGCTTTGGCCAAGTCCTCCAACCATAGGTATAACCTCCGATACCCATGGGGAAGGGCCGCGGCCATCTTTACGAGGATCCCGGGCTGACGAGCAACAATCAGCGCATAGAGGCCCGCGATCGGCTGCCCCGATCCTGACGGAATTCTTCAGCCGCCTGTCGATGGACGAAACCGTCGTGGTTTGCGAAGCGGCCGGAATTTCCTTTTCCCCTGTTGTTGTGCGGGAAGACCTCTTCGACGATCCACATTTGAGGGCACGAGAAGGCCTGATCGCGACGATGCTGCCTAATGGTGTCGAAGCAGCACTGCCACGCCCTCCGATCACCGTGGCCGACACGGATCTGGGGTTGCGCAACAATCTACCTGCCGTCGGCAGGGACACGCATGATATATTGGAAAAACTGGGCTAGTGATTTGTGCACCGCGGAAACAGTGCGATCCTAGGCGGCAGCGAAAGCAAAGGCGCACGGCTTCGCCACTGAAGCCAATAATGACGAAACCAGTTTCTTCAACGTGACTTGAATCCGAGGTATCCGCATGAGCGATCACCATAGCCATCAGCACGATCACGAGGATCGGTGGAAGCACGACGGCGTCCGGGTCATCAAGGGTGACCAGCTGGATTCCAACACGGCGCAGACCCCTGGCATGTTCCGACAGGCCGCCATCAACCACGCAAGGGTGGGCGCGCAGAAAATCTGGGCGGGAACCCGTTACGATCGCGCCCAATGCCAAGACGGGCGTGCATCATCACGGTGAACTAGAAAGCGTCATTTTCGTTGTCCGGGGAAAGGCGCGGCTGCGCTGGGGCGACCGCCTCGAATATGTGGCGGAAGCGCAGGAAGGCGACTTCATCTATGTTCCGCCATTCGTTCCCCACCAGGAAATCAATGCCGACCCGGAAAATACGCTCGAATGCGTGCTGGTTCGTTCCGACAACGAGGCCGTCGTGGTCAACATAACGGATGTTGATCCGGTGGAGAAACCCGAAGAGGTCTATTGGGTCGATCCTATCCATTCTCATCCGGAATAACGGCTCGCATGGCACGCCCGGCCGTGAGCGGGGCGTGCCTTTTGGGTTTTGTGCCCGACCCCGGATCATTCGTCCCGAGCTGAAAGAAAGTCGATCACGAGCCGCAGGTAGGCGTCGGGAAATTCGATGTTGGGCAGATGCACGGCCGGCATGACCTCAAGGCGTGCGCCGGGGATGTTTCTGGCGATTTCTTCGCTGAGCCCGAGCGCAGTCACCGTATCGAATTCTCCTCCGATCACGAGGGTCTTGTTGGGGATCAGGCTGATGGTCCGGCGCATGTCCGTGTCGCGGACCACGGCCCAGCATCCGGCCAGGCCGTCCCGGGCAGTGCCGCGCAGCATATTGCGGAAGCTTTGCACGATCGGCAAATCGGCCTCGATCATCGCTGTGGGAAACCAGTTGCCCAGGAAACGCTCGGCGGTCTCGTTCATGTCCGGTGCGGCAAGAACCGCCGCGATGCCGCGATCCCAGGTTTCGGGAGGACCCAGATAGGCGGCCGTGTTGCTGAGAATGAGACGATCGATGCGTTGAGGAGCATGTATCCCCAGCCATTGGCCGACGACGCCGCCCAGCGAGAGGCCGAGGAAATGGGCGCGTCGGACGCCGAGGTGATCGAGGAGTTCGAGAACGTCCCGGCCAAGCCGGCCGTCGGAATAGGCGCCCGGGGGGACATCGGACGCGCCGTGCCCGCGAAAATCGTAGCGGATGACCCGGAAACGCTTCGCCAGTTCCGGAACCTGCAGATCCCACATCTCGAGCGTCGTGCCGATCGAATTCGACAGGACGAGTGCGGGAAGGCTTTCCTCGCCATCGACGCGATAGGCGATCCCGACGCCGTCACCGGTTTCGAAAAATGCAGTGGGTACCGCCTCGACAGCGGGTTGATGGGCAGTCGCAACCATGGAGTGATCCTCAGGACATTGAGATAGAACGCCAGGGTAGCGGAGGGTTTCTGTCGATGATATTGTAAATATCGGATGATCTATGTAGGTAATGACAACAATGGTACCGTTTACGCTTCAGGAAATTCATTGTTTCGACGCCGTGGTCAGGGAGGGAGGCTTTCTGCCGGCGGCTCAGGCGCTCAATCGGTCGCATGCGGCGGTCTTCGCGGCCGTTGCGAAGCTGGAGGAGCGGCTGGGCGTCGTCCTGTTCGACCGAAGCGGCTATCGCGTGGTGCTGACCGTGGCCGGCCTAGCGTTCCACGACAGGTCGCGTGCCCTTCTCGGAGAGGCGGAGAGCCTCGGCCTTCTTGCTCGCCAGCTGGCCACAGGTGAGGAAACCCGGCTGCGCGTGATATTGGGCGACATCTGTCCGATGCCGGAGGGGTTGGGACTGCTCGGAAACTTCTTTTCGAGTCTTCTGGGCACGCGGCTGGATCTTCATTTCGAATCCATCGCAGGTCCGTGGGAGCGCCTCTTCGAGGACGCGGCGGATCTCATCCTCCATTGGATCGACAAGGCTGACCCACGCCTCGAGTGGATCGATCTCGGCGTGGTCGCCTTCATTCCCGTGGTAGCGCCGGGGTTCCTGCCGTTCCCGCCGAACGATCGAATCTCCCCCGCACAGATGCGTGCTCTGCCCCAATGCATTATTCGCGACACCGCCAGAAATGGTTCCGGGCCCAGTTTCCACGTCCTCGAGGGCGCACCGCAATGTACTGTGGCCGACCACCGGATGAAGAAGGAGGTTGTGACTCGCGGCCTGGCATGGGGGCATCTGCCGCAGTTCCTCATCGAGGAGGAGCTTGCCGACGGCCGTCTGCTGTCGATCGCCGGCGAGCACTTCCCCGGCGTGCGCAGCGAACTCGTCGCCGCGCGCCGGCGCGACCATCCGCACGGCCCCGTCGCCGAACGTCTCTGGCGCTACATCGCCGATCAGGCCGGACGCCCGGCATTTTCCTCCCTTTGGAATTAGGGGCAAATGCCGGATAATTGTCACCAGCAGCCTCAAATTTCCCAAATCGTAAACTTGGGCCAGCAAATCCCTATTTTGTGAGCTTTTATTTTGGCTCAAAGCATAGCCGTTCTTCAGATGAAAGAATCGAACTGGGTGTTAGGGTCCTGGCCCGTGCGCCGCGCGCCACGCCCTGGCCGAGCGCCTCGCCCGCGAAAGTGAGGAGAAGCGTGCGATGGTGTTCAATCATCGACGTGCGGACGAGTTCCCGCGTTGCGTTTTCCGCTTCCGCCTCGGGGAGCGATGACCCCTTTGTCTATCCGCTGATGGCAGCTACGACGGTGCCGGGAGCCACGCCCCCTGTTGGGGTCCGCATTGCGGACTAGGCGCGTCAAGAGCTTGGTTTCTGGAGGGTCTGCGTTTGGAACGGAGCGAAGATCATTGCTGCTGCTGCGAGCGAGACGCCAAGCCCAATCTGGAAGGGTGCGAGCAACCAGAGCTGCAACGGATCGCCGCCCATCAGGGAGGGCTTCGGGTCTGGCATGTATAGAACCACGGCATCTCCTGAAGGTGATTTTGCAAATGGGGTGGCCGGAGGCACCACGAGAACGATGATCTCGCCAGCAGGAGGGGTGGACATCGAAGCGTTCCTCTCAAGTGAACGGTCCTCAATGCTCTCCGACAGGGATTGTTCCTCTTCGCTGTTGCGTTCAGACGGCTTTCTCCTAGGGCGTATCGTCGACAGTGCTGTATGCCTCGTGCGCGGCGAACAGATCGACGACCCTTTGCCCGTCTTGCGGCGGACATGTCTGGCGGCATCGCGTCGTATTCAACAATTACCCTGATGGTAATCCGAGGGCCATCTGGTAGCCACCAGGCTCCGCGATCTACAGAAAGAATTGGCAACCAAAAGAAACCACGGCGATGGCAACAGGTAGCGCGAGCACCACTACCACGCCTTTCCAGTCCAGATCTCTGGCTGTTGTCCCGTTTCGTGCTTCCTGGTTCATCGTATCTTCTCCCCGTTGGGAGCGATACCATACCGAGCCTTGGAGCGGCGTCTTCTCAAAATTGGTTTCGACTCGTAACACTTCGGCGCCATCCTTTTACAAATGGCTCAGTCATCGACTGCGACGCTGCTAGGCAAGTGTGCGGGCCATGAGTGCTGGCCCACACACAATGATCATCATCTCTGAACAGCAACAGCAACCAACTTCCACCTGATCGGGCGGGAGGGTTATGCTGATGATGATTGTGCGGCGGAAGGGGATTGCCCTTGTTCGCTGCAATCTCGTCGCCGCAATGAACGCAGCGATACATGGCAGAGTCAGGAGAGATAAAACCTGGCTGGCGTTCGGCGCAGAAATTGGCGTGATCGATTGTTGGAAGTAAGCCGCGTTTTTGTAAAGTACCATGGGCGTTCCCTCTATGATTGCATCCTCATGGGCTTTGGATCGTGCGACTCCATCAAGGGGTAGTCGCGTGAATCGCCAAAGCTGGCAGACATAAAGCGTCGCTTTGCCAGTTATTCGACTTCTCCACAGGGTTGAGCGGCTGGGATCAGAAAATATCCTGACGCTGACGCTGACGCTGACGTTGCTGGCTGCGCACTGGCTGTGTGACTACCTACTACAAGGGCAGTTTCTCTCGGACGCGAAACCATTCGGCCCATTGCGCATTTATCATCTGATCGCTCACTCCGGCATACAGGGTGCAGGCGTGGCCGTGGTAACAGGCAACATTTGGCTCTGGTTAGCAGAATGGCTGGCTCATACGTTGATCGACGAGGCGAAGGTGCGCGGACGGACAACGTTCGCCCAGGATTAGCTGCATACCGCCTGCAAAATCGTCTGGCACGCCTGCCTCATCCTGTCCGCAACGCAGCTGCATGGGCAGTTTATCTCGCCCTGGTCGCGATAACATTCGGTCTGGCATGGTTGCAAACAGGGTGGCGGCGATGAAACTGGGCGGCTGTCCGATTGCCAGTCGGACCAGCCGCCGGGGCAGGCGATTTGGTGGTGCTTTAGTACTCTTCGCTGGACGTTGCAGAGAATCGGGGTTGGCACAATTCTCCGGTATTATCGGAGGAGTTGCAGATGCCTGGGGAGCAACTGAGTAACGAAGCATCGGTTTCAGCCGAGATAACCGAGAGTGGAGTTAAAGCGTCCGCAAAAAGCAGAACGGTCTCGTCCTTAGATCGGCTGATCGGTAGTGCTGTCGACACTGGAACAGCTTTCCTGGAAGGAAAATTTGGCAATGCTTCAACTTGGACCGGCTCAATCGATGTAGCTAAAATCGACCTTGTCGACGTCGTTGGTTGGCAGTACCGGTCACGAGATCGTTCCAAGGCCGTGTCTGACTGACGCTCTTGTCAACTGTCTCGTCGAGGATAGTGTCCTGCCTGGTCTCGATGCCGCGATCGAGGACTATAGCTGAGCGAGCAGGAGCCCTCCGAGGACGAGATCGCGGCCGCAGCGGCCGCACAGCCAACCCAGGAGCGATGAACCCGAGCGGCTCATCAAGAGGCCGAGAATATCGCCATGAAAAGTGCGGCCCAGAGTAAGGCCGACAACTCGGCGGCCAACAGAAACCCAACCGTGGTGTCGCTCATGCAATCCTCCGTAGGCAACCTCCACTACCGGGAGGAAAACTATAGGGGAGGGATGACTGCTCCGCTACCCACTAAGACGCAAGCAGCGGGAATACCACGAGCAAGACCCATTAGTGGTCGTCACTGCGTACAAGGGAAAGCTTCCTCAAGTGCTTGCAGCATTACGAACGGCATAGATTCGATATTGACTTTCGCGGATAGATGTTTGGGGGAATTGACGTAATTTTTCAGAATAACCACGTACTGATCCGTGGTGATCGAGAGCTTTGGCGGCTGACAGTAGAGTCCTGGTTGGCCCCTTGCATTAAGACGACCGTTTGCGAAGAGGAAGGACTCCCCGGCGACCCCTATGATGTTTGCCAAAGCCGGATCCTTATCGACCATCTGCAAGTATTGACCCACGGTAATCTCCGCCGAGGTCGCAACCGCTGGCGATACCAAGAGCGATCCTACCACCATACCAAACGTCCAAATTTTCATAGGAGCACCAACCTATTCCCCTCGATGAGATCGATGACTCTCTCCGATTGAAGCATCTTAAGGGCGTTCATCATTTCATTCGTCGTGAACCCCTTTTCAAAGATCAAGGGAGGTCCGATTTCCAACAGGTCGATTGGCGTACCCGTCCCTTCCTGACCGTAGAGCGCCGGCACGGTAGCCAGCACGTCCCCACTCTCAACGGCTCGGGTCTGAATTAAAGGCGTCTCGATCACCGTCCATGCCGCAAGCATCGCCTCTCTCGCCTCCGGTGCAAGCGGAAGAGTTGCAAAGCCATCAAGATATATCGCGTTCGTCATTTGGGAGCTCATCTAAAGCCTTGAGATGTCCGGTTCTGGAGAACCCTGCCATTCAAGCCTCCATGTTCCGCCTTGGCGTAGGTTTTGAACCAGTGAGGGATGGAATGCCACGAGGCATTCTCCCCCCGATAATCTCACGGAAGGATAGATCAGGCCCGGACTGTCCTTCTCTTTGCGAAGCCATCTGGCCAGTGCCTGTCCCGCGGGATATGCGACGGCCGGGGCGGCGTTCAAACTGTCGTCAGTCAAAAAGGCATCGCCGCGAAGGTCGTGGAAATGCCCGACAAAATCAGAGATCAATTCTGCGTAGTCTGTAACGTTCTCGAAGCGGTTGATTGCTTCCAGTTCTCTTGTCAGATGAAAAGTGACCTCGGCTAATGCCGTCTCCGCCAAAAATGCGCAGTACCACGCACCGCGCTCGTCATCGTTGAACCGGTTGCCGCCGGGGCGCGTGTATGTAAACGCGGCATTGATGAA
>NZ_JBFUAL010000036.1:0-35825 GCF_056406295.1 Rhizobium sp. P1_C7 | reverse complement strand
GAAGGTCGATCGAGCGGTTGGTTCCAGATTCTTCGATCTTCTGCGCTGCCTTGTCCAGCATGTCGGGCGCATTGTCGATGCCGATGAACTGCACGTCCGAACCGACCATGCCGTCGAGCGTGAGCAGCGTTGTGGCGGTCGAACAGCCTATGTCGTAGAGATTGGTGTTCGGCTGCGCAAAGTCTTGTGCCAGCTCGCAGACCATTCGCTGCATCTCTTCATAGTACGGCACCGAACGGCTGACCATGTCGTCGAAAGCGTTTGCAACGGTCGCATTGAACGCGAAGTCTCCAACCGGACCTTGGCTGTTCGCAAACACTTCATCCTTGTGATCCTTGCGCAGAATCAAACGCGTCGGGCTATCGGCCATGATTGTCCCCCAATCAGTTCGCAATGACGCCTGAGACCAAACCGGTCACCACGAAGGCGTCACACCGTGTGCCATAACAGGGTCATCTAATCCTGACGCATACCTGAACGCCCCGGAAAAAACCTGACGCCTACCTGAATTTATGGCGTTTTTCTTGTCGATCATTGACGGGCGAACGCCGTGGCGTTCTCGTTGTCGCCGGCCCCGAGACCGGGGCGCGTGCGATTCCGATGGCCGGCGTCCGCGACACCCGTGGTCCCGATCTGCTTTCCATTCCGTCACGCATTCATTCTCCGCTTCGTGCCTTGCCACCCCCCCACAAACTCGCTAAGAGACGCCGCAACTTGGGCCCTTGGGCGCAAGGCTTTAGAAGGGTTCCAGAACTCCCAATCCCTGGCTCTTCGGCCATGCCGCTTTCCAAGGCTTCGTGATGCCGGGTCGGGCTTTCGTCTCTCCCGGTCAGGCAAAGATAGAGCATGATGGCGTCCGAAAACCGCTTCACACGTTTCGGCATCATGTTCGGGGTGTGGTAGAGGCATATGGCACGCATCGTAATGAAATTCGGCGGGACGTCCGTCGCCGATCTGGACCGCATCAAGAACGTTGCCCGCCACGTCAAACGCGAGGTCGATGCCGGCCATGAGGTGGCTGTCGTCGTTTCCGCGATGTCCGGCAAGACCAACGAACTGGTCGGCTGGGTGCAGGGCATGCCGAAGGTTGTCGGCGGCGACTCGCCGTTCTACGACGCGCGCGAATACGATGCGATCGTCGCTTCGGGCGAGCAGGTGACCTCGGGACTGCTGGCGATCGCGCTGCAGGCGATGGACATCAATGCCCGCTCCTGGCAGGGCTGGCAGATCCCGATCCGCACCGACAACGCGCACGGCGCTGCCCGCATTCTCGAGATCGACGGCACCGACATCATCAAGCGGATGGGCGAGGGGCAGGTTGCCGTCATCGCCGGCTTCCAGGGGCTCGGCCCCGACAACCGCATCGCAACGCTCGGGCGCGGCGGTTCCGATACTTCGGCGGTTGCGATCGCGGCTGCTGTTAAAGCAGACCGCTGCGATATCTATACCGACGTCGACGGCGTCTACACGACAGACCCTCGCATCGTGCCGCAGGCGCGCCGCCTGAAGAAGATCGCCTTCGAGGAAATGCTCGAAATGGCCTCGCTCGGCGCCAAGGTTCTGCAGGTTCGCTCGGTGGAGCTTGCCATGGTGTTCAAGGTGCGCACGTTCGTGCGCTCGTCGTTTGAAGATCCCGATGCTCCGGGCATGGGTGATTTCTTGAATCCGCCCGGAACGCTGATTTGTGACGAGGAAGAAATCGTGGAACAGGAAGTAGTCACCGGCATCGCATATGCCAAGGATGAGGCTCAGATCTCGCTTCGCCGTCTAGCCGACCGGCCCGGCGTCTCCGCCGCGATCTTCGGACCGCTGGCCGAAAGCCACATCAATGTCGACATGATCGTTCAGAACATCTCCGAGGACGGCTCGAAGACCGACATGACCTTCACGGTGCCGTCGGGCGACGTCGAGAAGGCAATCAAGGTTCTCGGCGAAAACAAGGAGAAGATCGGCTACGACGTCGTGCAGAACGAATCCGGCCTGGTGAAGGTCTCGGTCATCGGCATCGGCATGCGCAGCCACGCCGGCGTTGCGGCCACCGCCTTCAAGGCGCTGGCCGACAAGGGCATCAACATCAAGGCGATCACGACCTCGGAAATCAAGATTTCCATCCTGATCGACGGTCCCTATGCGGAACTCGCTGTCAGGACTTTGCATTCCTGCTACGGTCTGGATAAGAATTGATTCCCAGCAAGCTGGTCGCGCGTTCAAGTTGAGAAGTGACGCGGCTTGTCTGCCGGGTTACTTTGCTTTTGTTTTGGAGCTTGAGACGCAATGAGAGACCTTTCCGGCGGTCCGCGCGTGCTGCTCAGACGGCTACGCGAGTTGATGGCGGAGCCGCTGGAGCCACAGGAGCGCCTCGACCGGATCGTGCGCCAGATCGCCGGCAACATGGTGGCGGAGGTCTGCTCCGTCTACGTGCTGCGCGCCGACGGCGTGCTCGAGCTCTATGCAACCGAAGGTCTCAACCGCGAAGCCGTCCACCTGGCGCAACTGAAGATGGGCCAGGGTCTTGTCGGCACCATCGCGGCGTCGGCACAGCCGCTCAATCTCTCCGACGCGCAGTCGCACCCGGCCTTCCGCTACCTGCCGGAGACGGGCGAAGAAATCTACCACTCCTTCCTCGGCGTGCCGATTCTGCGCACCGGCCGGTCGCTCGGCGTTCTCGTCGTGCAGAACAAGGCGAGCCGCAACTATCGCGAGGAAGAACTCGAGGCACTCGAGACGACGGCGATGGTGCTTGCCGAGATGATCGCCACCGGCGAACTCAAGAAGATCACCAAGCCCGGACTCGAACTCGACTTGACGCGGTCGGTGACCATCGATGGCGATACCTACAACGAAGGCATCGGGCTCGGCTACGTCGTGCTGCACGAGCCGCGCATCGTCGTCACAAACCTGCTGAACGAAGATTCGGACAAGGAAATCCGGCGGCTTTCCGAGGCGCTCGGTTCGCTGCGCATTTCGATCGACGATCTCCTGTCGCAGCGCGACATGTCGATGGAAGGCGAGCACCGTGAGGTTCTCGAAACCTACCGGATGTTCGCCCACGACCAGGGCTGGGTGCGCAAACTCGAAGAGGCGATCCGCAACGGCCTGACGGCGGAAGCCGCTGTCGAGAAGGTGCAGAGCGACACCAAGGCGCGCATGATCCGCATGACGGACCCCTATCTGCGCGAGCGGATGCATGATTTCGAGGACCTGGCGAACCGACTGCTGCGTCAGCTGACGGGCTACACCGGCCGCACTGCCGGAGACGGCTTCCCTAGCGACGCGATCATCCTGGCGCGTGCCATGGGTGCTGCCGAACTGCTCGACTATCCGCGCGCAAACGTCCGCGGCCTTGTTCTGGAAGAGGGTGCTGTCACCAGCCACGTCGTTATCGTCGCCCGCGCCATGGGCATCCCGGTCATCGGCCAGGCCGCCGGCATCGTGGCGCTTGCCGAAAATGGCGACGCCTTGATCATCGATGGCGATGGCGGCCATGTGCATCTCAGGCCTTTGCCGGAGCATCAGCGCTCCTACGAGGAAAAGGTGCGCTTCCGGGCGCGCCGGCAGGAGCAGTTCCGCGCGCTGCGTGCGGTGGAGCCGCTGACCAAGGATGGGCAGCGCGTGTCGCTGATGATGAATGCCGGCCTGCTGGTCGACCTGCCCCAGCTCGCCGAATCGGGCGCCGAAGGCATCGGGCTGTTCCGCACCGAACTGCAGTTCATGATTGCCTCCACCATGCCAAAGGCGGAGGAGCAGGAGCTGTTCTACCGCAATGTGCTGAAGCAGGCTGCGGGCCGCGTCGTGACCTTCCGCACGCTCGATATCGGCGGCGACAAGGTCGTTCCCTATTTCCGGGGTCACGAGGAAGAAAATCCGGCGCTCGGCTGGCGCGCGATCCGGCTCTCTCTCGACCGGCCAGGACTGTTGCGCACGCAGCTTCGCGCCATGCTAAAGGCGGCAGCCGGCATGGAATTGAAGCTGATGGTGCCGATGGTGACCGAGGTTTCGGAGATCGCCGCGGTGCGCGAGCTTCTACAGAAGGAAGTGCAGCACCTTTCGCGTTTCGGCCACGGCCTGCCGCGCAAGCTGCAGTTCGGCGCAATGCTCGAGGTGCCGTCGCTGCTCTGGCAACTCGACGAGTTGATGGCGGCGGTCGATTTCGTTTCCGTCGGCTCCAACGACCTTTTCCAGTTCTCGATGGCTGTCGATCGCGGAAATGCGCGGGTGTCGGATCGTTTCGATCCGCTCGGCAAGCCATTCCTGAGGATCCTGCGCGACATCGTGCGCGCTGGCCAGCGCAACAAAACGCCGGTGACGCTGTGCGGTGAACTTGCAGGCAAGCCAATTTCGGCGATGGCGTTGTTCGGGATCGGTTTTCGCTCGGTGTCGATGTCGCCGGCCTCGATCGGCCCCGTCAAGGCGATGCTGCTCGGCCTCGATGCCGAGGCGCTGGGCAAAGCCATGAACGAGGCGCTGGACGATACCAAGACGCCTACATCGATACGCGAGCTGCTTGCCCACTTCGCCGAAGCTCACAATATACCTCTTTAGACATAGACAAGCAGAATCGGAGTGAAGGGTGGCGAAGCTTCCCGTTGAAAAGATGCGCGAGCTGGAACGCCGTTTCGGCGAGATCGAAGCGCGCATGTCGGCCGGCCCGTCGGCCGACGTCTACGTCAAGCTTGCCTCCGAATATTCCGAGCTGCAGCCTGTGGTGACGAAGATCCGCGAGTACGAGAAGGCGCTGGCGGAACTGACCGATCTCGAGTCGCTCCTGGAAGACAAATCCGTCGATCGCGAAATGCGTGATATGGCGGAGGTCGAGTTGCCTGATGTGAAGGAGCAGATCGAGGCGCTGGAGCAGGAGATCCAGATCCTGCTGCTGCCGAAAGACGCTGCCGACGAAAAGAGCGCGATCCTCGAAATCCGCGCCGGCACGGGAGGCTCGGAGGCGGCCCTGTTTGCCGGCGACCTCTTCCGCATGTACGAGCGCTACGCGGCAGCCCATGGCTGGAAGGTCGAGGTCCTCTCGTCGAGCGAGGGGGAAGCAGGCGGCTTCAAGGAGATCATTGCGACGATCACCGGCAAGGGCGTGTTCGCCAAGCTGAAGTTCGAATCCGGCGTGCACCGCGTACAACGCGTGCCCGAGACGGAAGCGGGCGGACGCATCCATACGTCGGCGGCGACGGTCGCGGTGTTGCCAGAGGCCGAGGAGATCGATATTGAGGTCCGGGCGGAAGACATCCGCATCGACACAATGCGCTCGTCGGGTGCAGGCGGCCAGCACGTCAACACGACGGACTCGGCGGTACGCATCACCCACCTGCCGACCGGCATCGTGGTCACCAGCTCTGAAAAATCGCAGCACCAGAACCGCGCCAAGGCGATGCAGGTTCTGCGCTCGCGCCTCTACGACGCCGAGCGCCAGCGGGCCGACAGCGAGCGTTCGGCCGACCGCAAGAACCAGGTCGGCTCCGGTGACCGCTCGGAGCGCATCCGCACCTATAATTTTCCGCAGGGGCGCGTGACCGACCACCGGATCAACCTGACCCTCTACAAGCTCGACCGGATGATGGTGGGCGAGATCGACGAAATCGTCGATGCGCTGATGGCCGACTATCAGGCGAGCCAGCTGGCCCAGCTCGGCGAACAGCGATGAACGAGATCGGGAAACAGGCCGGTCCTACGGTTTCCCAGATGTTGGCCGATGCTCGCCGTCGTTTCACCGAAGCGGGCATCGAAGACCCGGCGACAGACGCACGCGTGCTGATCGCCGGTCTCCTGGACCTGTCGACGACCGAGATCCTGACGCGTGGGAGTGACCCGGTCGGAGCCAGACTTTTGACCGTTCAGGCCGCCATTGAACGGCGGCTGGCGCATGAGCCCGTGCACCGTATTCTCGGCGAGCGCGAGTTCTACGGACTGCCATTGTCGCTTTCGGCCGAGACGCTGGAACCGCGGCCCGATACGGAAATTCTCGTCGATACGATGCTTCCCCATCTGCGCAATCTTGCGACGACGGAGGGCCATATCCATGTTCTGGACTTGGGAACAGGAACCGGCGCGATATGCCTTGCACTGTTGAGCGAATGTCCGCAAGCGTCAGGCATCGGCAGCGACATATCGGCCGATGCATTGAGGACGGCAAAATCGAACGCAGACAGAAATGGCTTGCGTGATCGATTCGAGGCCGTTCAATCCAGCTGGTTCGAGAATATTCAAGGGTCGTTTCACGCGATTGTCTCAAATCCGCCCTATATAGCGTCCAGTATCATTCACGGTCTTGCGCCCGAAGTGACGAAATTTGATCCGGCTGCCGCACTGGATGGTGGCCTGGACGGGCTTGACGCTTACAAAGCCATCGCCAAGGATGCGGCAAGGTTCATGCAGCCCAGCGGCGTTATTGGACTTGAGATAGGCTACGATCAGCGAAACGACGTGACAGGGATATTTGAAGCCGAGGGCTTCAGGTATGTGGAATCCTCAAAGGATTACGGCCAGAATGACCGGGTGCTTGTGTTTGCGCTCAAGTAACATGCATTCAGCATTGAATAGGACATTGGTGTCATTGCGAAGAAAAGGCTTGGATTTCCACGGGAAGCAATATAGGTTGGCCCCACGCGTTGGAGAGATAGGACAGAACGACGATTCGTTCGATACTAGCTCAGCCTCGGGGGTCGGCTCTTTTAAACGAGAGTTTTAAAGGTTGAACACGACCCAATGCGTGAATCAGTCAAACTGACTTGAGAACAAGCGGCAGGTCGGCGCGAAGGCGCAGTATGCTTGCGGCACGAGAGCCTGAGACGGTTTGTCCGGTCACGGCGGTTGGTGCCATCACTCCACACAAACAGAGAATTCAGGTGAACGATCGATGAGGCCAGGACAGCAGAATAAGCGCGGTCGCGGGCGTGGCAGTAACAACGGCGGCGGCGGTGGAAGCAATAATAACAACAATTTCAACCGCAAGGGCGGAAATCCGCTGACTCGCAGCTACGATAGCTCCGGCCCCGACGTAAAGATCCGCGGCACTGCCCAGCACATCGCCGAGAAATATGCGCAACTTGCCCGCGACGCCCAGAGCTCCGGCGACCGCGTCATGGCAGAAAACTACCTGCAGCACGCCGAACACTACAACCGCATCATTGCCGCCGCACAGGCGCAGATGCAGGAACGCTTCCAGCGCGACGACCGCAACGAATACGGCGAAGGCGCTGACGGCGATGATAACGACGGCGTAGACAATGATGACGTCGTCGTCGTTCACCCGCCGCGGCAGCAGTACGAGCATCAGCAGCGCCGATCGGATGAGCAGCCGCCACGCCGCTCGGACGAGCAGCAGCAACAGCCGCGCCGTGCGGACGAGCAGCAGCAACAGCCGCGCCGTGCGGAAGAGCAGGCGCAGCAGCAGCCACGCCGAAACGAAGATCAGCCCGCGCGCCAGCCGCGCCGCCAACAAGGGCAGCCGGCTCCGGTCGCAGCGGTTGAGCCGCAGCCTGAGATCATCGATGGCACCGGCCCGCAGCCGGTCATCGAGGGCATTCCGGCCGAGGTCTCGATGGATGAGGAGAGTGCAGCCGGCCAGCCGCGCGAACGCCAGCCGCGGCGCCGCGCCACCGGCACCCGCCCCCGTCGCCCGCGCCGCGGTGCTGAAGGTGAGGCAGAGGCTTCGAGCGAGGGCGATGCTCCGTCGGGCGACGCTCCTGCTCTCGCGGATGTTGCTTCGGAATAGTGATTTTCGGTGCTCCGAAAGGGGTCGAAGGCCTAGTGATTGCCGAAGGGCGCCCCTGATGGGGCGCCCTTTTTTGTTGCGGGGTGCAGCCACCACGAGTTTTAGTGGTTAATCCATATTTAGATATCTGTTTTATGCCGAACATTAACTCTCCCGGTTTCATAGCCTTCCGGAAACGCCGGCAAGCATCACAGTTTGTTTTGTAAGCCCGCCCACACCGCGACATCGAAGTATCGCGAGTTGTGGGCTCGCCTTGGGAGGGGCGAGTACAATGCCGGGGTCTACAGGCGCTTCGCGAAAGGGGGCCGGGAGATCGGGATCCAGGCAGTCTACAATCCGATCACCGATGCCGACCGCAAGGTCTACAAGGTCGTCAAGGTCGCAACCGACGTCACGCTGCGCATGAGCGCCATCAGCCAGCTGGGGGAAGTGCTCCGCGGACTTTTCGAAGGCGACCTTACCAAGACGGTCAATTCGTCGTTCGTGCCGTCGATGGAGCAGCTGCGGCATGACTTCAATGCGACGGTTGCGAGACTTTTCGAAACGCTGAAGACCCTTTGCGAGAACGCGCAGACTATTGCAGCTGGCTCGCGGGAGATCGGGTCCGCGGCGGATTCCTTCTCCAAGCGGACGGAACAGCAGGCGGCCTCGATCGAGGAGACGGCCGCGGCGCTGGAAGAAATCACGACCACGGTCAACGATTCTAGCCTCCGAGCGGGCGAAGCAGGAAAGCTGGTTGCCAAGACGAACCACGGCGCCGAGCAATCGGGCCTTGTGGTGCGCAATGCCGTGGCGGCGATGGGGCAGATCGAGCAGTCTTCCCGCGAGATCACCAATATCATCGGCGTGATCGATGACATCGCCTTCCAGACCAACCTCTTGGCGCTGAATGCGGGCGTCGAGGCTGCTCGCGCGGGGGAAGCCGGCAAGGGTTTCACCGTCGTTGCCCAGGAGGTTCGCGAGCTCGCCCAGCGCTCGGCAAGTGCCGCCAAGGAGATAAAGGCACCGAAAATCAACCAGAGCGTCAACTCGCTCGATCAATCGACACAGCAAAATGCGGCGATGGTCGAGGAGAGCACGGCAGCAAGCCACAAGCTCTCTTCGGAAGCAGAAGCGCTTCGCCGGCTACTGGCGCAGCTAGGCGGCGGCCCGTTCTGCCGGCGTCCGCTTTCGCCGAAACATCTCCTGCGCGGCAAGCACCGCACCGCCGGTTACCAGGAGGCAGGCGAGCGCGATGCGCCAGCTGGGTTCGGCAAAGCCGAAGATCGTCAGGATCAGGGTCGAAAAGAGCGGTGCGGCATAGCTTGCAGCGCCGAGGATCTGGATGTCGCCGTTCTTGACGCCGTAGTCCCAGGCGTAGAAGGCCGCTCCCACGGGAAAGAGCCCGAGCCCGGCGACGGCGATCCATTCGAACGGCGCTTCCGGCCATACGGTGGTTTCAAGTCCCAGGTGGCAAAGCAGCGACAGAGCCGATGTTGCAAGGCAAAAGCCGGTGACGACATCGGTCGATACCGCATCGAAACGCCGCGTCAGCAGCGAGTATCCTGACCAGGTGAAGGCGCAGAGAATGGCGGCGCCATAGCCGATGGCATAGGCACCATCGAAGTCGATGCCGTTGCGCCCGACAATCAGGAAGGTGCCGCTCAAACCGGCGAGTGCGCCGACGATGTGATACCAGCGCAGCTGCTCGCCCGGCAGCAGCGCCGAACCGACAACGATCAGCAAGGGCCAGAGGTAGGCGATCAGACCGGCCTCGACGGCAGGCGCGTTGCGCAGCGCCGTAAAGTAGAGAAAGTGGTATCCAAACAGCCCGGCAATGCCGACGATCCATACCTTGGCCGGCTGCTTCAGCAGCGCCAGGCGCGAAGGATTGAGGATCAGCACCAGCAGGCCTGGAATGCTGCCGATGGCAAAGCAGATGGCGGAAAGCTGGAACGGCGGCATTTTTCCCGACGCTGCCGTAAACAGCGCCAGAAACGACCACATGACAATGGCCGTGAACCCGATCAACGTTGCCCGAAGCTTCACTCATCCCCCTTCACGGAGACATCAGCTCCGTCAGCCTGCTGTGTATTTCACCGCGGTAATGGTCACCGGCCCGTATTGCGTCGGGATACGGACATAGACAGGAGCATATACATTCGCCGCGTCTGCCTTGGCAAACCAGATTTCCATGCGGCTGCTCTTGCTCAGATACTCGATGTCGCTTCGGCCTTTCTTGTAGCCGGACCTCGGCACGAAACGGACATTGCAGACGGTCGCCTTGCCGTTGAAGCCTTCCGTCTCGAACGCCTTGGAGCCCTTCGGCGAGAGCACGAGGTCCATCCTCATCTCGCCATCGTAGATCGGGAGCTTCTGGGCGCAGAGATCGGTTCCGACCGGGAAGATCAGCCCGGAGATCGGGTCGAGCACCGAGCGCATGTCGCCAGCCGGGACATTGACCCAGTTCGCAGGCAGCCGGCGCGGGGGCTTGACGGTGGTCGAGGTGATGTTGCCGTTGTCGTAGCGGACATCGTAGGTGCGCGCGCGCTTGCCACTCTTGTAGTAGAGATGGTATCGGGAGGCCTGCAGCCGGTCGCCGCGCAGAACGCCGTCGACGCTGGTCTTCGCAGAGATATTGGTCACCAGATCGGCAAGGCCCGCAGAACTGATGTCGCCGGAGATCTCGTAGCTCTTGTCGTCCTCGATCCTCGTGAGAAAGGCCGCGCGTGCAATCGTCAGGATTCCAAGGGAAACCCTGTATTCCGTTCTGTGCTTTATCTCGCCGGCACCGGCCGGAAGCGCAGCAAGTGCGGCGATTGCCGAGATGAAAATGCGTTTGCCCAAATGAGCCATGAAATCTGCCTTGTTCCGGCGAGCTGGTAAAGCCGCACAGCACGGTCTATACGCTTGTTGTCCTGCGAAGAAAACACGAGCTTTTTGACGGAATTGCGGGAAACGCCAAGGTTTGGCTTGACGCGCCCGGCCTGTCTGATTATAGAACCGCAACTTTCCAATCATGGCCTGTTGGATTGCAAGCCCGATTTTGCGCGGGTCGGCAATTGATGGCCGAGAAAAACAAGAATAGGTGTCCCATGTCCCGCATGTGCGAATTGACCGGCAAGGCAGTCCTCGTTGGCAACAATGTCAGCCATGCCAACAACAAGACCAAGCGCCGGTTCCTCCCGAACCTGTGCCAGGTTACGCTGATTTCCGACGCGCTCGGCCAGCGTTACCGTCTTCGCGTTTCGGCTGCTGCCCTTCGTACCGTAGAGCACCGTGGCGGCCTCGATGCTTTCCTGATCAAGGCAAGCGAAGGCGAACTGTCGATGCGCGCTCGTCTGCTTCGTCGCCAGATCGTCAAGAAGGCTGCCGAAGCCGCTGTCGCTGCCTAAGCTTCGACTCTTCTGCTATAAGGCTTCAGAAGGCTTGAACGGATAATATCCGCACAAGCCTTTAGCTTTGCCTGACGATCACTCCAACTGGTGGCATACCCCAGGATAAAAAAATGCCTGAGACGCGCTTTACCGTTATCTACGTCGCGCTGATGACGCTTGTCGTCGTGGCCTCGAACTTCTTCGTGCAGTTTCCGGTGGACGCGCGGTTTGCCGGCGTTGATCTGGCCGATCTCTTGACCTGGGGCGCCTTCACCTATCCGGTTGCCTTCCTGATCACCGATCTGACCAACCGCCAGTTCGGCCCGCAGGCCGCGCGCAAGGTGGTGTTCGCGGGCTTCGTGGTTGGCGTTGCGCTGTCGTTCTTCACGTCGGTGCCGCGTATTGCGATCGCTTCCGGCTCGGCCTATCTCGCGGGTCAGCTTCTCGACATCGCTGTCTTCAACCGCCTGCGCCGCCAGGCCTGGTGGCGGGCGCCGCTGGTCGGCTCGCTGGTCGGCTCGATGCTGGATACGGTGATCTTCTTCTCATTCGCCTTTGCCGCATTCTTCGTGTTCTTTGGGCCGAACGACCTCTTCGCCCTCGAATCCTCGCCGATCCTCGGCGTCTTTACGGCTCAGGCGCCGCGCTGGATCTCCTGGGCTATTGGCGATTTCTTGGTCAAGACGATCGTCGGCCTGGTGATGCTGCTGCCTTATGGCGCGCTCATGAACGTGCTTCGGCCGATGCAGCCGGCCCGCGTCCGCTGAGCCGCAATCGCGGGTTTGCGACGCTTGTGCGGCTCGCGACGCCTGTGAGGCGAACGGCGGATCGGGGGATGATATAGACGACGGATCTGTATTTGGAGTTGGACCGGTGTCTTGTGACGCGGCCCCCATGGGCCTGGGCAATCCGCCTGCTGGCCACGTTCTGCTCGGCGACCGGATACTCGAAATACTCGACGATTGCGTTCTCGCTCGCCCATGCTGTGAGCGAACCGATCAGCTCGCGCCCGAGGCCCTGTCCGTGGACGTCCTGGCGGAGCCAGATACCGAGCTCCGGCTTTCCCGACTGTAGGTCATGCAGTCCGACAATGCCGAGGCACCGACCGTTGTCGCGCGCGAGAGCAACTAGGTGAACATTGGAGCGATCCTCGATCGACGGCAGCCAATCCCCCCAGACACGCTCGAATTCAGCCAACGAAGACGGCGGATCCCACGACATAAACGGGTGATCCCGGGCGACATGCAGGCGAAGACCTCCTCCGCATCGCGTGGGGTGAACGGCTTGATGATTGTTCGGGCCGAGAGAATCGTGATGCCGGACATGTCCAATCTCTGCATCATGCTGTGCCAATCAGCGTTGCCAATAGGGGCAGCATACAGCTCGACGCCGGCAAAGAAACAACTCAGCCCGCCTCAAAATTTACACTCGCTTTTACTGTAACGTGCTTACGATTCTTGCGTGAGTGTGCGTCGCTAGGCGACCTGCAGTGCATCTCGATACCCACGAAACATTGTCACGATCCAACGTTCGACGGGAGAAATGTAATGGTATCAAATGACAGTAGCAGCGTTACGCGACGCAACTTGCTGATAGGGTCGACATCGGTGTTCCCCAGATCAGCGCCTACACGATGGGACTCACAATCAACAATGGAGCCGAAATCGCTCTGTGGCCCGATTGGGCCATGACACCATTTCACGGCGAAAAGGGGACAAAGTGGGAGGGCCGCTTCCGCATTCCCATGATGGTTCGTTTGCCGGGCGTTGTGAAGCCGGGGACGCAGATCAACGATATGGTCACGCTGATGGATCGGATGCCCACTTTCGCCCCAGCCGCGGGCGTTCCCGATTTGAAGAAGCAGAAGAAGACCGGCTTTGCTGCCGAAGGAAGGTACTTCAAGGTCCATCTCGACGGCTTTGACCTGACGGCCTCGGTCAAGGGTGAAGCGAAAGAGACGCCAAGAGACACGGTCTACTATTTCGACCGAGGCGGAAATCTCAACGCGATCCGCTGGAACGACTGGAAGGTGAGTTTCGCGGTGTCACATGGAAACATCGCGACCCGCGTACGCGAGACACCTGCGTGGGCTCTAATCGCCAATCTTCGAATGGAGCCCTACGAGAAGGGCTTCTTAGAAGGGGAGGCGCGATTGAATTCCTCGCTCGAAACATGTGGATCCTCGTTCCCATCCTAGGCAAGATCGAGGAGTTTTTCGCAGATTTCGATCAGGTCCCGTCGCAGGCCGGGAGCTCGCTCAAGACACCAACTATGGAATGTTGCGGCAGCAGGCTGTTCTCAATCGGCTCAAAGAGCTCGAGACTTGATGCCGCAGTAGGGCATTCATCAGAAAGGGCCATGCTGTTGCAACATCGTGGCCCTCGTCACCGTCGGTTCAACGTTGAAGCAGGGGGAGTGCAGCATGATCCGCTTTGGGGAAAAATATCGGCATCTCGTTCATGGCCTCGGCTGCGGTTGCTCATCGCCTGAAATCCTCCAGGCCTCTCGCCGCCTGGAGGATTTCACGCGGCGGGGGCTTCTGGCCGGCATCGGAGCGGCCCTGCTGACCGGCGCTCGGCCGCCATTCGCCATGGCGCAGGCATCCGGAGCACCGCCCAGGATCCTTCTGAGACAAGCCAAGCTGTTCGACGGCAAGTCCGCTGCGGCTCAGGCCGGCATTCAGGTGTTGGTCGAGGGCAACAAGATTGCGTCCATCGATACGACCAACAGTCCAGCCCCTTCCGACGTGACGGTCATCGACTGCGGTGATCGCGTCCTGATGCCTGGCTTGATCGACATGCACTGGCACACGCTCTTTGCCGCCGTTCCGATCCTGGTTGCCACGACAGGCGATCCAGCCTTGATCTTCACGGCATCGACGGCCGAGGCGGAGCGCACACTGCTTCGCGGCTTCACCACCGTGCGCGACCTCGGCGGGCCGGTCTTCACGTTCAAGCAGGCGATCGATAACGGAACGATCCCCGGCCCGCGCATCTATCCCTCGGGCGCGCTCATCACCACAACAGGCGGCCATGGCGATCTGCGCATGCTGTCGGAAATTCCCCGCAATCCGGCTCAGCTCAGCATCGTCGAAACGTCGGGCGGCGCGGCGATTGCCGACAGCCTGGGTGAAGTGCAGCTTCGCGTTCGCGAGCAACTGATGCAGGGCGCCTCGCAAATAAAGATGGTGGGCGGCGGCGGCGTATCCTCGCCACGCAGCCCACTCGACATGACGACGTTCAGTCTCGAAGACCTGAGCGCAGCGGTCAACTTGGCGAAGGACTGGAATACCTACGTCACCGTTCATGCTTATGCGCCCAAGACCATCCAGCGCGCCATAGCGGCGGGGGCTGCGTGTATCGAACATGCGCATCTGATGGATGAGGACACGGCAAGGATGATGGCGGACAAGGGGATTTGGCTCAGCATCCAGCCCTTCCTGTCGGTGGAGGATTCCGTTCCCCTGACGGGCCCCTCTGCCGTACGCCTGCACCAGGTCATCGCCGGCTCGCTTGTCGCATACGAACTTGCGCGCAAGCACAACATCAAAACCGCATGGGGTTCGGACATGCTGTTTTCGCCCGAGATGACCGCGCGACAGGGGACCATGCTGACGCATCTCAGCCGTTGGTACACAAACGACGAGATCCTGCGGACGGCAACCTCCACGAATGCCGAACTGCTGGCGCTGTCCGGTCCGCGCAACCCCTATCAAGGGAAGATCGGCGTCCTTGAAGCGGGGGCGTTTGCCGACATGCTCGTCGTCGACGGCAACCCTCTGGAGAACATCAATCTTCTCAATGACCCGGAAAAGAACCTTGCGGTCATCATGAAGGACGGCAGGGTCTATAAGAACACATTGAGCGCATAGGCTGCGTCGCCCGCAGGCGCTTACTCGACCAACCGAAACTCCAGCATCAGATTGCGCTGGAGGATCGAATGGTTGTCGTCGGAGACGATGACGACATGGGTCGTGCCGTCGGCAGCCTGGAAGGCATCGAGGCCTTCCATGTTGTCGATCTGGTAGCCGAAGTCGCCCTGCAGTACCACCTCGCCGTCCATGACCATGCCAGGGCGGATGTCTGACGATTTGATGCGACGGATGCGCATGCCGATGCCCTCCGCCATGTTGAAGCGGCGTTCCAGGATGAGCAGGTCTCCATCGGGCAGGAATGCTCCGTCGGTAACGTCGAAATCGCCGTTGCGGGCGAGCGCAAGGCGGCCCTTCAACGGCCCGTCGAGAATGGCCCCATAGGCGTTGCCGTGGGTATCCAGGCTGCGTTCTGCGACGATCAGCGTGCCGCCTTGTAGCAGGCTCTCCTGCGGCGCCACCGCCACGGTTTCGAAGCCCCGGTTGGCGCGCAAGGATTTTCTTGGGAATGGAATGGGGACGGTGTCGACGGCACGTGACGTTTCGAAGCCCCGATCGGGATAGACATCGACGCGATGGTCCTGCTCGAAGGACACGAGCACATGGTCGCCGTGTAGTGCCAGGCCTTCGGCGTCCATGTGGCCCTTGCCCTCGGGGATCTGACCGACGCGATCGCGCATCGGCGTGATTTCAACATCCGCCAAGCCTGAGAGACGGCCTTGCGCGTCACGTTCGGTACGCCCGGTCATCCAGTGGCCGGTGTCGAGCACGCCTACGAAATGGGCCTGGTCGGATCGAAAGCGGATCGACGAAAGCGAGCCGAACAAGCGGTCGACCGAGACCATTTCCAGTCCACCTAGGAATTCGAAAGGCCCGAACCGATTCTCGTCCGAGCCGATCTTGAAGTCGGAAATCACGCTGCTCTTGACCACCGCCGGTCCGCCGGCACCGGATGGCGGTGCGCAGGCCAGTAGGCCAAGAACCATCAGTGTCGTCCGCGCGACGTGCGTTCGTGCGATCCGGAAAGCGCGCATGCGCGATCAGCCGGCGCGGCGGCTGCGTCCGCCTCGCGGCTGCGCGGCCTGATCCTCGAAGAGCGATGCGAGCTGTTCTGTCATCGCACCTGCCAGTTCGTCGGCATCGACAATGGTGACGGCGCGGCGGTAGTAGCGCGTGACGTCGTGGCCGATGCCGATGGCAAGAAGCTCGACGGGCGAGCGGGTTTCGATGCGGTCGATGACGGCGCGCAAGTGGCGCTCCAGGTAGTTGCCCGGATTGACTGACAGCGTCGAATCGTCGACCGGCGCGCCGTCCGATATCATCATCAGGATGCGGCGTTGTTCGCGGCGGGCGAGCAGGCGGTTGTGCGCCCAGATCAGCGCCTCACCGTCGATGTTCTCCTTGAGCAGACCCTCGCGCATCATCAGGCCGAGATTGCTTCGGGCGCGACGCCACGGGGCATCGGCGGACTTGTAGATAATGTGACGCAGGTCGTTGAGGCGGCCCGGCGTCTGCGGCTTGCCGCTGGCGAGCCATTGTTCGCGCGCCTGCCCGCCCTTCCAGGCCTTTGTCGTGAAGCCAAGGATCTCGACCTTGACGCCGCAACGCTCAAGCGTGCGGGCCAGAATGTCGGCGCAGGTGGCCGCAACCGTAATCGGACGGCCGCGCATCGACCCCGAGTTGTCGATCAGCAACGTCACGACCGTATCGCGGAACTGCGTGTCGCGCTCCATCTTGAAGGAGAGCGCCTGCATCGGGTCGATGATCATGCGCGTCAGGCGCGCCGGGTCAAGATAACCCTCTTCCAGGTCGAAGTCCCACGAGCGGTTCTGCTGCGCCATCAGGCGGCGCTGCAGGCGGTTCGCCAGGCGACCGACGGCACCCTGCAGGTGCGCGAGCTGCTTGTCGAGGAAGGTGCGCAGGCGCTCAAGCTCGGCCGTATCGCACAGCTCCTCGGCCGTGATCGTCTCGTCGAATTCCTCGGTGAAGACGTGGTAGTCCACCTTCTCGTTAAAGTCGTCGAAGGGCGTGTTCGGACGGCGGGTTTCGCCCGGCGTTTCCGAATCGTCCTCGCCTTCCTCCATCATGTCGTCGTCGGAGATCTCGGCGCCTTCGGTCTCGCCGTCCTCCATCTGCTCGTCGGCGACCTCGCTGTCTTCGACGGGAGCTGCATCGGAGCCGGCGTCTTCGTCGACCTCGTCCTGATCCTGCTCGTCGCCGCCAGGCTTGTCTTCCTGGTCCGATTCGTCATCCGCCTCGGAATCGCTGTCGTCGTCGCCATACTCTTCGGCCATCTCCATGGCCGACAGCATGTTTCGGATGACCTTGGAGAATGCCTGCTGATCGGTGATTACCTCAGAGAGATTGTCGAGTTCCGATCCGGCCTTGTCCTCGATGAAGGAACGCCAGAGATCGAGCACCTTGCCGGCCGACGCCGGGGGCTTCTGGCCAGTCAGCTTCTCGCGCACCATCATCGCTACGGCTTCGCCGACGGGCGCGTCTTCCTGGCGCTCGATGCCGGAGAAATTCGCCTTGGCGTATTTCTCTTCGGTCATGGACCGCAGGTTGGCGGCTACGCCTTCCATGCGCAGCGAGCCGATTGATTCCACGCGCGCCTGCTCGACGGCGTCGAAGATGGCGCGGGCGTCGGAGCCTTGCGGCGCCATCGTCGCATGCACCTTCTCGTCATGGCAGGCGAGCCTGAGGGCCATTGAGTCGCCGAGACCGCGGGTCACCGCGAGCTCATGCGCCGTCGGACGCTTGGAAAGCTCGGGCAGGCGAATCCGCTCGGCCGTCATTCCCGGACGCTCATTGGCAAAGGTTACCTCGACCTCGCCGTCGCCGGCGATTGCACGCACGCTGCCGGTTATCGCGCGGCGCAACGGCTCCACGTCGACGGGCGCACCGGGCTTAGCTTTCGAATTGTCACCGCGAGCTGCCATGATCGATCGGCCTTAGGCCTCCAAAACGATGTTGGCAGCGCTTTCCTTCAGCTCGACGCCGAAGGCGCGCTGATAGTGTTCGGCAACCAACGGGCGCTCCAGTTCGTCGCACTTGTTGAGGAAGGTGACGCGGAAGGCGAAGGCGAGATCACCGAAGATCTCGGCATTCTCGGCCCAGGTGATGACGGTACGCGGGCTCATGACGGTGGACAGGTCGCCATTCATGAAGGAGGCACGGGTCAGGTCGGCAACGCGCACCATCTTTGAAACGGTATCGCGGCCGTTCTTGTCCTTGCCGAAGCTTTTCACCTTGGAGGCGACGATATTCACCTCATGGTCGTGCGGCAAGTAGTTCAGCGTGGTAACGATCGACCACCGGTCCATCTGCGCCTGGTTGATCTGCTGCGTGCCGTGATAGAGGCCGGTGGTGTCGCCGAGGCCGATGGTGTTTGCCGTCGCAAACAGGCGGAAGGCCGGGTGAGGGCGGATGACGCGGCTCTGGTCGAGCAGCGTGAGGCGGCCGGACGATTCCAGAACGCGTTGGATGACGAACATCACGTCCGGGCGGCCGGCATCGTATTCGTCGAAGACGAGCGCGACATTGTGCTGATAGGCCCAGGGCAGGATGCCGTCCTTGAATTCGGTAACCTGCAGGCCGTCCTTGACGACGATCGCGTCCTTGCCGACGAGGTCGATACGGCTGACGTGACTGTCAAGGTTGATGCGCACGCAAGGCCAGTTGATGCGGGCGGCGACCTGCTCGATGTGCGAGGACTTGCCTGTGCCGTGGTAGCCGGAGATCATCACGCGTCGGTTGTGAGCAAAGCCGGCAAGAATGGCGAGCGTCGTTTCGCGGTCGAAGAGGTAGTCGGGATCGAGATCCGGAACGTAGGCGCTGCCTTGGCTGTAGGCGGGAACGCGGATGTCGGAATCGATGCCGAAGACCTCCCTGACCGAAACGGTGGTGTCTGGAATCTCCGAAATATCAAGGTCAATCTTGCTCATCATGTCTCCAAGGCGGGTGGCCGACACCCTGCCATACTGTCTCAGCCCATTTCGCAACCATGAGGCCGCAGACAGGTCCGCGCTCGCTCATGTCGGAACGTCGGCGATGCTTCTCCGGGACTGAAACGAAACCTCGGGGCGACAAATCGCATCGCTTGCGAGCATTCTTGAACAAAGCCCCGGACAAGAAACGCCGCGTCCGGAAGTGACCGAGGCGCCTGTGGAACAAACGCAAGAACACGTGCCGCGGTTGCCTGCGGCCTCAGCCGATTTGGAACATACCCGATTGAAGACCAAGAGCAAGGACGGGAATTAACAAAAACCGTTCTGTTTCAATAATTGATAGGCCTGGATGACAGCCCGGAAGCGTTCCTCGGAACCGCGGTCGCCGCCATTGGCATCGGGGTGATGCTTCTTGACGAGTTCCTTGTAGCGGCTCTTGATCTCCGCGGAGGTCGCATTCGCCGCCAGTCCCATGGTGTCGAAGGCCTTGGTCTCCAGGCTCTTCAGCTTGCGCTGCTCCGGAAAGCGCGGGCCGCTGCCCTTGCTGTCCTTGACGAAGCCGAAGGGATCGCGAACGCGGGTATAGGCTCCGGATCGCACGTCCGACTGCAGTGGGCTGTTCTTGGCAGCCTTGTTGACGCCGACGGTCCAGGTCGGCCGGTGGCCGGTGATCGCTTCCTTCTGATAGCGCGCGATCTCGCCGTCGGAGAGCCCGGAAAAATAATTGTAGCCCTTATTGTAGTCCTTGACGTGCTCGAAACAGAACAGAAAGAACTGCCCCTCGGCATTGCGTCCGACGGGAGCGCGATGCACGCCTTTCTTGTCGCAGCCGTCCCACTGACAGGTTGGGGGAGCCTGTTCGGGTTCCGGCTCGCGTTTGCGGCTGGTGCGGATGCGGTCGAAGTATTTGGAATCGAGTCTCATGACGGCGCTAATTATGGGACTCAGAAGAGCTGACGACAAGAATTGACAAACAGGAATGTTACTGGCTTGGTGGGAACCTTTTTCGCAAAGCAGCAAGATCGGACAATGACCCTGCAATCCTCCATCGAAGAAAAGCTGGTGGCGGCCTTCGCGCCCGAGCGCCTGAGCGTCATCAACGAAAGCCATCTGCATGCCGGACATCAGCCCGATATCACCGGGGCTGGCGAAACCCACATGCGGGTACGAATTGTATCGGCCAAATTCACAGGCATGGCGCGGCTGGCGCGGCATCGTGCTGTTACGGAGTTGCTGAAGCCCGAGCTGGATGCCGGGCTGCATGCGTTGGCCATAGAACCGGCGGCACCGGGCGAGCCGGTGCGCTGGTAGACACGCGCCAGCGCTATGTGGTGTGCAGCCTCCTTTTTCCAAGAAGACTGCCTGCCAACAATGGGGCTTCGTGCGTCAGCGGATGATCAGCGCGGTCGCATAGAGGCCGAAGCCGAAGACCGTGTGCGAGACGAGATTGAGAAACCGCACCTTGCCGGGGTTCGGCGTCTTCGATGCCGCCCAACCGATGCCGAGGCCGGGCTGCAGCAGGAACCACCCAGCGCCGACCGTCAGGATCGCCCAGATCCAAGCGGGAAGGAACGTCGGTTCCGTTAGCCAACCGGGGCCGGCGATCAGCACCAGGAGGATGCCGTAGAGGATGCCGACGGCATAGTGGCCGATCCAGCCGAGCGCCAGTTCGTGCTCATAGGGTGCCGCCTTGCCGATGTCGTCGTGGAACACCTTGCCCTTGCCGAGATGCCAGAACCAGCGGCCGACCGGCGCCCAGTTGGGCAATGACCCGCCTGTCGCCTTGGCGAGAACGATCGCCCAGATGTCCATGAGAACCGTTGCGCCAATGCCGATAAGCACGGAACGCCAGAAAATATCAAACATGTCAGATCCATAGTGATGCTGCTCGCCTCGAGACAGTCTCCTCCCGCAGCGTGCAATGATTGGAATAAAGTCGTGGAGTGAAATGAGGTCGGGGGAGGGTCAGGCCTGCTTCGCCTCGTTCTCCTCCGCCGGCCGGATGCGCAGTTTGGTGATACGGTTCCTGTCCCGTTTCATGACGATGAAGCGCTTGCCGTAGAAGGTGAAGGCCTGCCGCTCCTCCGGGATAGTCATCGACTCGTGAATGACGAGCCCGGCAATGGTGGTGGCCTCTTCGTCGGGGAGTTGCCAATCGAGCGCGCGGTTCAGATCGCGGATCGGAACGCTGCCATCGACGACGATCGAGCCATCGGCCTCCTGGCGCACGCCCTGCACGTCGATGTCATGTTCATCCGAGATATCGCCGACAATCTCTTCGAGAATATCTTCGAGCGTCACGATGCCCTGCACTTCGCCGTACTCGTCGACGACAACGGCGAAATGCTGCTTGCGGCGCAGAAAGGCATTGAGCTGCGCCTCGAGATTGGTGCTGTCCGGCACAAACCAGGGCTTCTGGGCAATCTTGACGATATCCAGATGCTCAGGCTCGGCGTCGCGTTCGGCAAGCGCCCGCAGCAGGTCCTTGGAATGGACGACGCCGATGATGTTGTCGGTCGAGCCGCGCCAGAGCGGCATTCGGGTAAACGGGCTTTCCAGAATCGTCCGCACGACGACCTCAGGCGGATCGTCCGCGTTGATCCCGCGCATTGCCATGCGATGGACCATGATGTCGGACAGTTCCAGTTCGCCAAGGTCGAGAACGCCACCCAGGCGGTCGCGGTCGGCCTTGACCACCGAGCCTTCACGGTGCAGCAGGTCGACCGCGCCGCGCAGCTCCTCGTGCGCCGAAAGCATCGAGCTTTCCCGCGACAGGTTGATGCCGAAGAGCGACAGGATCCAGCGCACGATCGCATTCACGAAGGACGAGACAGGGCCGACGACGGCAACGAAGACCTTGACCGCAAAGGCCACCTTCAGCGCAAACCGATCCGGTATCGAGATCGCCCAGCTCTTCGGCAGGACTTCGGCAAAGATCACGAGGATGACGGTCATCGCCAGCGTCGCAAGCGCCACGCCGGAACTGCCGAAGAGCCCGAGAAAGAGACTGGTCGCAATGGCGGAGGAGAGAATGTTGGCAAGGTTGTTGCCAATCAACAGAGCTCCGATCAGGCGATCGCGGCGTTCGATCAGTTCCCTGACGATGCCTGCGCGCTCCTCGCCGTTGGCTTCGAGCGTGTGGATCCGGCTGCGCGACACGGCCGTCAGCGCCGTCTCCGAACCGGAGAAGAAAGCAGACATGAGGACGAGGGCCACGATGGAAAGGATTTCCGGCCAGTATGCGGAAAGGAATGCCAGCGTGCCGTCGAGGGTCATTGTGGGTGTTTTTCCTTAAGGAAACTCAACACTTCGGAGGTGGGCACGTCGTCGGCGACGAATGATTGCCCGATGCCACGCGTGAGGATGAAGGTCAACTTGCCGCCCTTCACCTTCTTGTCCTGGGCGATGGCGTCCATCAGCACCTCGGCCGGCGGCAGGCTTCCCGGAATTTCCGACATGCGCGTTGGCAGGCCGACTTCTTTCAGGTGACGCTCGACGCGGCGCGCATCGTCAGGACTTGCCAGATTCATGCGGGTCGAGAATTCATGCGCCAGAACCATGCCGATCGAAACGCCTTCGCCGTGGACGAGACGGGAACTGTCGTAGCTGGTGGCAGCCTCCAGCGCGTGGCCGAAGGTGTGGCCGAGATTGAGGAGCGCCCGCTGGCCAGTCTCGCGCTCGTCGGCAACGACGACATCCGCCTTTGCCTGGCAGCTCGCCGCGATCGCCTGGATGCGGGCGGCGCCGCCAGAAAATACATCCTTCCAGTTGGCTTCCAGCCACGCGAAGAACTCAGGCTTGTCGATCAGCCCGTATTTCGCGACCTCGGCATATCCGGCGCGGAATTCGCGCTCGCTCAGGGTGTTCAGGACGTCGCTGTCGGCGAGCACGAGATCCGGCTGATGAAACACGCCTATCAGGTTCTTGCCGTGGCGGCTGTTGATGCCGGTCTTGCCGCCGACCGAGGAATCCACCTGCGACAGCAGCGAGGTCGGCACCTGCACGAAGCGGACGCCGCGCCGCACGACGCCGGCAGCAAAGCCCGTGAGGTCGCCGATGACGCCGCCACCGAGTGCGATCACGAAGTCGTTGCGCTCGATGCGGGCTTCGAGAACCTTGTCGCAAACCGTCATCAGATGCTCGAAGCTCTTGGTCTTTTCGCCGGCAGGCAGAACCAGCGTCGCGGACGCGATCCCGGCCGCCTCAAGGCTCTGCACCAGGGCATCGAGATAGATCGAGGCAACATTCGTGTCGGTAATGACGGCCGCCTTGCGTCCCTTCAGCCGCAAAGCGATCTCGGCGCCGGCACGCGCGATCAGGCCGGGACCGATCAGGATGTCATAGGCGCGTTCGCCGAGCGGCACGTGAACCTTGCGTTCGGCGGAGGCGGCGGCAATCGCATTCATCGGGCGGCACTTTCAGTTCGAGAGTCGATCAAAGCCTTCAGCACTTCATCGGCCATGAGTTCCTTGCGCACGTCGCGCGACATGACGGTGAGATCCGCCAGCGCATAGACCGGATATCGAGCATTCATCAGGTTCTCGAGCGTATGCTTGGGGTTTTCAGTCTTCAGGAGCGGGCGCGTGTCGCGCTTATTGACGCGCTCCCACAGCACGTCGAGATCGGCTTTCAGCCAGACTGAAACGCCGCCCTTCTTGATATGCCTGCGGGTGCGATCGTTGATGAAGGCGCCGCCGCCTGTGGAAACCACGCGCGGGCCGTTCTTCAGAAGCCGCTTCATCACCCGCGTTTCCAGAGCGCGAAACTCCTCTTCCCCGTAGGCAGCAAAGAGTTCGGTGATCGACATGCGGGATACCCGCTCGATCTCGGCGTCGCTGTCGACGAAAGGAATGCCGAGATGGTTTGCGACGATCCGACCGACGGAGGATTTTCCGGCGCCCATCAACCCGACGAGGATCAGATTGCGTGATCCGAGCGCAGCGCGAGCCCTGTCTCTCAAGCTATCGGCAACGGTCAGAACTGGGTCGCTCATTGGTCCATTCACACCTTGTTTGCGAACGGTATCGACAAATGCGGGTGTAGCGTCAAGTCGCGGGCAAGGGAAACATGGTCAAAAGCACCTTCTTGCACTTGCGGAGACGCTTCTTCATAAAGAAGCATAGCCATGGAGTTGTTGAATGCCGAGCCTGTTCCGTTTTCTCGCCGTATTGGCGGTCATCGCCGGAGCGATATACGGGACGATGTGGGCGCTTGTTACGTTCGTCGAGCCGCAGGAGCGCGACGTTACAATCCGAATTCCCTCCGAGCGGATCAATCCGCCTTCGACCGGTGCCATCGAGCCGGCCAAGAAGTGATGTCATGAAGGATCTCGGCCGCGTTCACGTCGAAGCCTTTCTGGAGATGATGAGCGCGGAGCGCGGAGCCGCAACCAACACGTTGTCCTCCTATGAGCACGACCTCGACGATCTTCGCTCTTTCCTGAACGGCAAGGGCGTGCGATTGACGGAAGCGGTGTCGACCGATCTCGCTGCCTACCTGTCGTCGCTCGCAGCACAGGGCTTCAAGCCGTCGTCGCAGGCGCGTCGCCTGGCGTCGATGCGACAATTCTACAAATTCCTCTACGCCGAAGGCCTGCGCACCGACGATCCGACGGGGATACTCGATGCGCCGAAGAAGGGAAGGCCGCTGCCGAAAACGATGGGCGTCGATGAGGTCGGCAGATTGCTGGAGCAGGCAGAAGCCGAAGCACAGGATCCTGCTCCTGGGCAATTGCAGCGGTTGCGCATGCTGGCGCTGCTGGAACTTCTTTATGCGACGGGCATGCGCGTCAGCGAGCTTGTTTCGCTTCCTGCCCGCGTGCTCGATCAGGATGGGCGTTTCCTGATGATCCGCGGCAAGGGCAACAAGGAGCGCCTTGTGCCGCTGTCGCAATCCGCGATCGCTGCGCTCAAACTCTATGGTTGCATGATCGCTTCCGAGAATGCCGTCGCCAAACATCCCCAGGAAAGCCCGTGGCTGTTCCCGGCGGGGTCCAGGCAAGGCCATCTGCCGCGACAGGTTTTTGCCCGCGATCTGAAAAATCTTGCGATCCGGGCGGGTCTTACCCCATCTATGATCTCGCCGCACGTGATGCGTCACGCATTCGCAAGCCATCTGCTCGCCAACGGTGCGGACCTTCGCGTCGTTCAGGAACTTCTGGGTCATTCGGACATTTCGACAACGCAAATCTATACCCACGTCCTGGAGGAACGGCTCCAGCAACTGGTCCAAACACATCACCCCCTTGCCAAACAGGCGAAAAAGCAGGAATAGGACCGGCAACAAGGGGCGCGCTGATGAAAAGCGGCCTCGGCACAAGGAACGGAAACGCACCTCATGCACAACTACCTCGACTTCGAAAAGCCGATCTCTGACCTCGAAGGCAAGATCATCGAATTGAAGAAGCTCGCGTTGGAAGACGAGAGCATCGACACGTCGGATGAAATCGGCAGGCTGGAAGTCCGTGTCCGCGAGGCGATGGTCGACATCTATTCGAAGCTGAACGCCTGGCAGAAGACCCAGGTCGCGCGTCACCCGCAGCGGCCGCACTTCGTCGATTATGCCAAGACGTTGTTCCAGGAATTCACGCCGCTTGCCGGCGACCGCAAGTTCTCCGAGGATGCCGCGATCCAGGCGGGTCTTGCCCGTTTCCGCGGCCAGCCGGTCGCCGTTATCGGCCAGGAGAAGGGCAGCGACACGAAGAGCCGCCTGAAGCACAATTTTGGCAGCGCGCGGCCGGAAGGCTACCGCAAGGCGATCCGCGTGCTTGAAATGGCGGACCGTTTCGGCCTTCCCGTCATTACCCTGGTCGACACCGCAGGCGCCTATCCCGGCGTCGGCGCCGAAGAACGCGGTCAGGCGGAAGCCATCGCCCGTTCAACGGAAATGTGCCTCGGCCTCAAGGTTCCGCTCATCTCCGTGGTAATCGGCGAAGGCGGCTCGGGCGGCGCGATCGCGATCGCCACCGGGAACCGCGTCTACATGCTGGAGCATGCGATCTACAGCGTGATCTCGCCGGAAGGTGCGGCCTCGATCCTCTGGCGCGATTCCGCGCGTGCCAAGGAAGCGGCCACCAACATGAAGATCACCTCCGACGATCTGAAGGCGCTCGGCATCATCGACGGCATCATCGGGGAGCCGCTCGGCGGCGCGCACCGCGATCCTGACAGTGTGATCGCGGCGACCGGCGACGTCATCGCCAACGCGCTCGGCGAGCTTTCGAGCCGCTCGGGCGAGCAGCTTCGCAACGATCGGCGCCAGAAATTCCTCAACATGGGCCGCAATCTCTGACCAGAGGTTGCGTATCTTCTCCTTTGAGGCCAAACCTTGGCCACAATAATGTTATCAATAACTTTCGTACTTGCGGGGGTCTCGGCCGCGCGGCATAGGTTGGTAAGGTTTTTTTAACCACAATCAGCCAATGATTCGCCTCGTGCCTGAGCTGCAAAGCGAATTGGGTCGAATCTCGTTATTGGGCTAGTTTGGATGCGCATTCGTCATTTTGCCTATGTTTCACTGATGGCGCTGGCCCTGGCCGGCTGCAATGACGCATTGGACAGCACGCAGATCGATCTTTCTAAGGTCAAGAACAAGGTCGAGCAACCGTTGCCGTCGCGCATCCTGTCGGAAATGAGCGCCAAGGGCATGGATCGCAATTCGCCGATCATGATCCGCATCTTCAAGGAAGAGGGTGCGCTCGAGATCTGGAAGGCGAAGTCCGACAACCGTTTCGACAAGATTGCCGACTACAAGATTTGCGCCTGGTCGGGCCGTCTCGGTCCCAAGGTGAAGCAGGGCGACCGGCAGGCGCCGGAAGGTTTCTACAACCTGACCCGCGCCAACCTGAACCCGAATTCCAAGTATTATCTCGCGATCAACACGGGCTTCCCGAACCGGTATGACGCCGTCAACGGGCGCAACGGCACGGACCTGATGATCCACGGCGCATGCTCGTCTTCCGGCTGCTATTCGATGACCGACCAGCAGGTTCTGGAAATCTATGCCTTCGCGCGCGATGCTTTCAAGGGTGGCCAGTCGACGGTTCAGCTGCAGGCCTTCCCCTTCCGCATGACGGCCGATAACATGGTGAAACACCGAATGAACTCGAACATCGAGTTCTGGAACATGCTGAAGGTCGGCTACGACAACTTCGAAGTGACCAAGCGCCCGCCCGAGGTCAATGTCTGCGAGAAGAAATATGTCTTTAACCAGCAGTCGGCTGCCGGCGCGTTCAATCCGGGCGGCAAATGCCCCGAGATGTCAACGCCTCCGGCGCTGACTGCGGCACTCGCATCCTATGGCAAGACCTATGACATGGCATACGCCAAGGCATTGAAGGCGTTCGACGGCATGGCGTGGTACGATCCTTCCGAAGCTGAGCGCAAGGCGGTCGTTGCCAAGCAGCGCAAGGGACACGACCTTGCCTATGCCCCGACTGGCACGTCGCTTGAGGCTGGCCGTATGGTGAAGGTCGCCGAACTCGAAGGCATGATGGCGAACAAGACAGCGACGGCGGTTGCCACCAATGCGGCCCCGACAGCCGCACCTGCTGCACCGCAGGCAGCTGGTGCGCCAGCAGCCTCATCTGCGCCTGAAGCAGCCAAGACGACGACGGCGGTTGCGGTTGTCGAACCTGCTGCGGTTCCCGTCCCGACGCCCAGCCCGCTCACCGCCTTTGCTCCGGCGGAGCAGCCGGAGCCGGTCGAAGTCGCGTCTAAGAAGCCATTCTGGAAGTTCTGGGCCAAGGACTGATGGCTTGACCGCCATCTCCTACGATCTGCGCGGGCTGAAGTGCCCGCTGCCTGTCCTGAGGACACGCCGAAAAATGTCATCGCTGCCGAGCGGCGCGATGATCCGCGTCGAAACGACCGACCCGCTGGCGGGGATCGATATCCCGCATTTCTGCAACGAAGACGGTCATCAACTCATCGAGACGGAAAAGACCGAGGGCGGTCACCGCTTCCTCATCCGCAAGCGTTAGGCATGTCCGCTTTTCCGCGAAAAGCCAAGGCGCTCCAACCTTTTGTTTCACGCAATTCCGAACGTAAGATCGCGGCGCACTTTTTGCTGGAATTGCTCTGGGCTTAGATCCGAATCCCGGGGATGGCGAGCGGATTGTCGGAGAGTGCGGCGCGATCCGGCGTATCGATGCGTGGCTTGCCAAGGAACGCGTCGAACAGATCCTTCACGAACGTTTCCGGCAGATCCTTGGTGATCAACACCATGCGGGTGCGCCGGTCTGCCGGGTCCGGCCATGCGGGCAGGCGGGTCGGTGGGTGAAAGATGCTCTGGACGCCATGTAGCACCAGCGGACGCTCCGGCCGGTCGGACATGGAAACGATCGCCTTCATGCGCAAAAGCTTCTCGCCATGCGCCGACCGCAGCAGGTCGATGAACATGTCGAGTGCCATCGGATCGATCGGCTTGTCCTCGACGATCGAGAAGGAACGGATCGAGGCATCGTGGCGGTTCACGTCATGCGGATCCTGATGGTCATGGCTGTGATCATGGTGGGCATGGTGATGATGGCCGTGCCCGTGATGGTCGTGATCGTGGTCATGGTGGTGACGATGAGGCGCATCGTCCGCGTCTTCGTCCCGCAGCCAGCGGCCCACATCGGCAATCTTCGTCGCGGGATCGTAGAGGCCGTTGACGAGCGTTTCCGTCGTCCCGCTCGCGAGGTCGTCAGCATCCATGAGCGCGGCACGCGGATTGAGTGCGTTCAGGCGCGATTCCAGGTCAACCAGAGTTTCGGGCGAAGCCATTGTCTTCTTCGAGACGATCAGCCGGTCGGCAACGGCCACCTGCTTCACCGCCTCTTCGTGGTTGTCGAGCGTTTGCACACCGTTGACGGCATCGACGACGGTCACGACGCCTTCGAGCTCGAAATTCGTGGCTATGATCGGATTGCCCATGATCGCCTGCATGACGGGCGCCGGATCGGCAAGCCCCGTCGTCTCGATGACGACGCGCTTGACTGGCTTGACGCGGCCGGTCTGCACGGCATCCATCAGATTGGCAAGCGTATCCACCAGTTCGCCGCGCACCGTGCAGCACAGGCAGCCATCGGAAAGCTCGATGATGGAATCGCCCGAGCTCTCGACCAGCAGGTGGTCGATCCCGACATCGCCGAACTCGTTGATGATCACGGCCGCGTCCGTCATCGCCGGATCCTTGAGGATGCGGTTCAGCAGCGTCGACTTGCCGGCGCCGAGAAAGCCGGTGAGGATGGTGACCGGAATCCGGTCCGAGGGAACGCTCATGTCAAATCGGCCCTAGAACGAGGTCGGGCGCGGCATCGGCACCGGAACATTGGCAATCGTGCCTGCCGTCTCCGCGGTGGCGAGCTTGTCGGGCTGCGGCTCGTTCTGGCCCGGAATCAGGCCCGCGTAGGAGAAGTTCGGTTCGTGATCCATCTCCTGAATATAGGGGGAGTGGATCTTCATGCGGCCGACTTCGTCGCGCGTCTCGCTGCGGACCTTGGCGCCCTTTGCGCTGCAGATCTCGGCGGTGATGTCGGCGACCTGGTCCTGGCCCGAGCCATATGGCTTCAGTGAGCCCAGCGTATCGGTGGCCGGGAACTGCGAGGTGAATCCCTTTTGCAGCAGGTCGGCCGAGGCATCGGCGCGCGCCGCCAAGCTATCCGTTCCGAGCACGACCGACACAAGCGTGCGGCCGTTGCGGGTGGCGGAACCGATCTGGTTGAAGCCGGATGCACAGATGAAGCCGGTCTTCATACCGTCAGCGCCGGCGAATCGGCCAATCAGCATATTGATGCTCGGCACGTTCTTGGTGCCTGTCGAGATGCCTTCCAGCGAGAAATAGCCGGCATATTGCGGGAAGTCGCGGCGCAGTGCCACCGACAGAATCGCGAGGTCGCGCGCCGTCGTGTACTGTCCCTTGCCGGGCAGCCCGTTCGGATTGACGAAATGCGAATCGGTCATCCCGAGCTTGATCGCCTCCGCGTTCATCTTCAGGACAAACGCTTCCTGGGTACCGCCGACGGCTTCGGCAACGGCAACGGCAATATCGTTGGCAGACTTGACCATCAGGATCTTCAACGCGCTATCCAGCGTCAGCTTCTGGCCGGGTTTGAAGTACATCTTGGCCGGTGGCTGGGCAGCTGCCCGCTTGCTCATGACAATTGGCGTGTCCAGGCTGATCTGGCCCGAGCGAACCGCGTCGAATACGGTGTACACGGTCATCAGCTTGGTGAGCGAGGCCGGATACCATTTGCGGAAGGCATCCTCGTGCTCCAGCACGCGGCCGGTTTGCACATCGACCAGGATATGCGGATTGGCATAGGCTTGGGACGTGACGGAAAAAGCAATGGCGGCTGCGGAAGCTGCGATTGAGAGCGGCCGCAAAGCGGCAAGCAAGCGGTTCTGGCGCGTCGACACGGTTTGTCCTTAAAGATATCCGGATGTCTCGAAAGTTTCCCCTATTTAACGTATATGGCCATGACATGGCAAAGGTCATTGTCTAACTTATTTCCGCGGCATCGTGTCTCCACTGCCTCATGTCGCCGTTTTCGATTTCACCAGGGAAAGCAAGCATGCCGATTTTGAACAGAGCCGCCGAGCTTCAGAACGAAGTCACAGAATGGCGCCGGCATATCCACGAGCGGCCGGAGCTGCTCTTTGCAGTTGAAAGTACCGCAGCCTTCGTGGCCGAGAAGCTCAAGGAATTCGGGGTCGATGAAATCGCAACCGGCATCGGCCGGACTGGCGTCGTCGGCCTGATCAGGGGCAATGGCGGGGGCACGCGCACGATTGGCCTGCGCGCCGACATGGACGCCCTGCCGCTCACCGAAATATCGGGCAAGCCCTGGGCCTCCAAGACATCCGGCAAGATGCATGCCTGCGGCCACGACGGCCATACGGCGATGCTGCTCGGTGCTGCGAAGTACCTTGCCGAGACGCGCAACTTCAATGGCAACGTCGCTGTCATCTTCCAGCCCGCCGAAGAAGGCGGCGGCGGCGGCAACCTGATGGTGCAGGACGGCATGATGGAACGCTTCGGCATCGAAGAGGTCTATGGCATGCACAACATGCCCGGTCTTCCCGTCGGTCAGTTCGCCATCCGCAAGGGCGCGATCATGGCGGCAACCGACGAATTCACAATCGCCATCAAGGGTCGTGGCGGCCACGCTGCGCAGCCGCACCGCACGATCGATCCTATCGCCATCGGCGCGCAGATCGTCACGAACCTGCAGATGATCGCGTCGCGCAGCGTGGATCCGCTGGGTTCGGTCGTGGTCTCCGTCACGAAATTCAATGCGGGCTTCGCCCACAACGTGATCCCCAACGACGCGACGATCGCCGGCACGGTGCGTACGCTCGACGCGGATGTGCGCACGCTTGCCGAGACGCGGCTGAAGCAGATCGTCAACGGCCTCGCCAACGCCCACGGCGCCGAAGCCGACATCGGGTTCCACCGCAACTATCCGGTCACCTTCAACCATGCGACGGAGACCGGCCACGCGATCCAGATCGCCAGCGACATCGCCGGCGCGGCCAACGTCAATGCCGAAATCGACCCGATGATGGGCGGCGAGGATTTCTCCTATATGCTGAATGCCCGCCCGGGGGCATTCATCTTCATTGGCAACGGCGATACCGCTGGCCTGCACAACCCCGCCTACGACTTCAACGACGAGGCGATCAGCCACGGCATTTCATACTGGGTGCGTCTGGCCGAGCAGCGCCTCGGCGCATAGCAATCCTACCTGCGCATTCCTTCGCAAAAGAGCTTGGCTTCTGGCCGAGCCTTTTGTATGGATGACGTCCAAGTGGTCCCGTAGCTCAGCAGGATAGAGCACCAGATTCCTAATCTGGGGGTCACGCGTTCGAATCGCGTCGGGATCACCATTAAAATCAGCACAGATTTGCGCTCTGCCTTCCCATGAGCCTGCCTTCCTGGCGACCTGTTCCCGCGTCGGGCGTGGGGGTATGGGCGGGGCGTTATGCTCTGGGAGCATTACTTAAGCCGCTCTTCCAATACTCTTACTCTGCTTGATGATTTTAACTCATCTCGGCGGTTCCCTGCGCAAGCCGTCGCCGGCTCCCTTGGACAACAGTAGTCCTTGGCCGCCGGATTGTTGCATCCATCTCAGCCTACCCGATGTCGAAGCACACTGCAGCAGCACCCGCTTCGGACTGGGATCGGCTACCCATGGGCTCTTTTTAGCTGCCTTGATCGATACGGTGACTCGTGATGCGGCGATTTGCAGTGTGGGATACCTACGCCTTTTTGAGGGTGCATCCGCCGGTTTTGTCCGTTTGTTTAACTTTGATCATTGCGCCGGGCTTGGTAAATCAAAACAAGGCTCTATCTAAACGACAGCAAACAAGGAGACCCACCATGAAGTACACAATCGCAACGTTTCTGGCTGCGGCATCTCTGACTCAAGCTCTTGCGACCGGTGTGATGGCAGCCGATCGGGCGCCGGTCTACCAGGCGCCGGACGCTCGTGACGGCGTCAGGATCGGCCTTCTCGCCTGTGACATCGGCGGCGGCATCGGCTATCTCCTCGGTTCGGCCAAGACGCTCGATTGCTTTTTTAGTCCTTCGAGCGGGGCAGCGCCGGAACGCTATACCGGTGCAATCCGCAAGTTCGGTGTCGATCTCGGTTTCACAACGCGCGGCCGACTGGTCTGGGCAGTGTTCGCGCCGACGGCGGGCTACCATCACGGTTCGCTTGGGGGCCTCTATCAGGGCGCCAGTGCTGAAGCGACGCTTGCAGGTGGCATCGGCACCAACGTTCTCTTTGGCGGTACGTCCGGCTCCGTCCATCTTCAGGTCATCAGCCTGACCGGCCAGCTCGGGCTCAACGTAGCCGCGACCGGCACATCCGTAACCCTTACGCCCAGCTGAACAATCAGCCGGAATCGATCCATCGCAAGGACGTAAGGGAAAGCCGATCGCAAGGCGGCTTCCTTTTGCGTGGTCCGTGCTGCTCAGCCTTGGGGAACTTTCACCCTTTTTCAGCATTGATGCAGAAAGAGGAGAATGTCATGCGTATGAAACTCACCTTGATGGCTGTCGCATATCTCTTGGTAACCGGTCTGATGCTTGCGACGACCTACAAACCGAGCGGACCGGTTCCGACCCCGAAGACGGACCGTATCGCCGGATATTCGTTCCTCATCGAGCGGTTCGCGGGCTGACCGAAGATCGCGACGACTATCCCAAGCCGATCTGGTTGCGAACCGGATGGGTGCCGGCGGCGGCTTGAGCAACGGCTGTTGCACGCGCTATCTCGGACGCGGTTGCAACGGTTCCACTGAGAATGACGCCGTCCTGATCCACCGTTACAGTGAGGTCCGACGCATCAAGCCCACCCGCAACCGCAAGGGCGTTCGCTACCCCTTCCTCAAGGGTAGCGTGGTTTTTAAACTCCGTCTCGATTTCCGGCATTTCTCCGAAGAACGTTCCCTGCTTGAAGATCATAGCGATTCCTCCTTTTCGACCAAGGAGAACGCGCCGGCGGCGCGTTGGTTCACGTCACCACCTGACTTGATAGTTGATCCGGATGCTGCCTGTCGGCGCCGACGAACCTGGATTGGCGACCGTTGCACTGAGATCTAGGTCGGGAAGAATGTTCTGGTTCACCGCAACCGAGCTGGTGAGGTCGGCAAGGCCGCTCAGGCTTGCCGTTGCGGAAATCGACGTTCCTGTCCAGGGATGGATGAGATTCAACGCCTGCGAGCCGTCGACGGATGCCTGGCGGGTGCCGAGCGTTTCGTAGTTGATACTGACCGAGCGCATCGATTGCAGATCGAGCGAATCCGATAGAATCCAGCTTCGCGAGCGGCTGAGCAGCAGCGATCCGCTTCCCCGCAGCGTGTCGACGCGAACGCTGGCTGCCTGCTCCGCGCTTGCGGCCGGGGTCACGCTCACCTTGCTGATCTTGCCCCAGAGCGAAGCCTGCTGGGAATCCACCTGCAAGGCCCCGCCTTGCGTTGATGCCAGCCCGAGATCCGCGCCGGCGCTCGTCTCCCATTCCGCCGGAAGGCGAAAGCCCATGGTTGCCTTGTAGGAATTCTCGGACACCTTCACCGGCGTCCAGATCACCAGATTTTCTGCATTCGCGCTCGCCGCAAGCGATATGAGCGCGGCAGCCAGAAGCAACAGGCTGCGGGTCGTTCTCATCAAAGCCGTCGTCCTTTGGTCGATTTTCAGGGCAAAGCGAAGATGCGCACAACGCATGGGAACTCGCTCAGCAAACCCGATGTCTCTCTGATTTTGGCAGCCTCCGGACCGTGGCCAGGCGGCCGATGTCTGCGTCATGCGCAGCGGAGCGCGATAACTTGCAACCCGACAGGTCGCCGCAACTCCTATCCCGAAGGAATGTTAGGAGATTCACATCTAGGGCCGGCCGTGTAAACCCCCTGGCGCCAAAAATCTGCTGCAGTGCACACTTGCCGCTGTTTCCAATCCCCTGTAGAGCCGAGGACAAATGAGAAAAATCTGGCAAATTAGCGCATGATAACGGGCAGAAACGCGCCGCGGCGCCTCAGCATCTTCGGCTCGACAGGGTCGATCGGCAAGAACACGCTTGACGTGGTGAAGCATCTGGGCGGCCGCGACAATTTCGAGATCTCCGTGCTCACGGGCAACGAGAATATCGAATTACTTGCCAGTCAGGCGCGGACAGCGGGCGCAAAGCTTGCGGTGACTGCCAGCGAATCCCACTACCGATCACTGAAGAGCGCGCTTGCCGGAAGCGGTGTTTCCGTGGCGGCCGGGCAATCCGGTCTCATGGAAGCCGCCGACCTTGATGCCGAATGGGTCATGGCTGCGATCGTCGGAACGGCAGGGCTTGCGCCGACGCTCGCCGCGGCACGCAAAGGTGCCGACATCGCGCTTGCCAACAAGGAGTGTCTCGTTTCCGCCGGCGGGCTCTTCGTCGATTCCGTGCGCCGCGGCGGCGGCAAACTGCTGCCTGTCGACAGCGAGCACAATGCGATCTTTCAGGTGCTCGAAGAGAACCAGCGCCATGCCGTCGAGCGCATCATCCTGACGGCCTCCGGCGGACCCTTTCGCGATGCGTCCCTTGAAGACATGGCTGGCGTGACCGTCGAGACGGCCCGCGCCCACCCGAACTGGTCAATGGGACTGAAGATCTCCATCGACAGCGCCTCCATGTTCAACAAGGCACTGGAGATGATCGAAGCGCAGCATCTCTTCGGTCTCTCGCCGGAGCAGATCGAAGTGATCGTGCATCCGCAGTCGGTGATCCACTCGATGGTCGGCTACACCGACGGTTCGGTTCTTGCCCAACTTGGCGCCCCCGACATGCGGACTGCCATCGGCTATGCGCTCTCGCATCCGCTGCGGCCCAACCTGCCGATCGAACGGCTCGATTTCGCCAAGCTTGCGCGGCTCGATTTCGAAGCGCCCGACGAGACGCGCTTTCCGGCGCTTCGCCTTGCGCGGCTGGCAATGACGCGCGGTGGCGTTCAGGGCGCGGTGCTGAACGCGGCCAAGGAAGTGGCGCTGGAAGCCTTCATCGAGGGCCGGTTGTCCTTCCTGTCGATGGCGGAGATAACGGAAACCGTCATGGATCAACTGGCCGGCCTGCCACCGGCGGTTACGATGGATGACGTCTTCGCCGTCGACAACGAAGCCAGGCAGCGGGCTGCCGGGCTCATAAATTAAGGGAGTGTATGTTCGTCACGCGACCTGCCTGGCCAGCGCGCAGCGTGCCCAGAGGGAATGCAGCGCCTCGACCAGATGCTCGATATCGGCATCGGTATGCAGCGGCGTGGGTGTGATGCGCAGGCGCTCGGTCTTCTTCGGCACCGTCGGATAGTTGATCGGCTGCACGTAGACGCCGCAATTGTCGAGCAACAGATCCGAGATCCATTTGCACTTGGCCGCATCGCCGACCATGACGGGGACGATGTGGCTCGGGTTCGGCATGT
>NZ_JBFUAL010000035.1:0-37097 GCF_056406295.1 Rhizobium sp. P1_C7 | reverse complement strand
GGTTAAGGGGCTCAAAATGGGATTGATTGGCGGGGCGTGGCTTCTGGCGGCTGTATATTTTATTGGCAGGTTTTTGACGACCAGAGAAGCTGCGACGTGGCAGCGGCTTAAGGCAGACGACGTGGCATATAAGGAAGAGTCCACCCTCGCGTTTATGTATCTCGGCCTAGCGTTCGCACTCATCGAAGTTGGCGTTTTGTTTCTCTTCTTCGGTCAGGGGATGGCAGATTGGGTATCCCTTCTCCTCGCCGCAGTGGCACTCGCCGCTTTGGCGTCCGTGCTCACCGCTTGCTATCACTGGTTCCGTAAGGTGCGTACCATCTGAGTTATAACCTTTTGACAGAAAGGTATAACCGGCTGCCTGGGTCCCCGTGGTGCATTTTATGAAATGGCGGGGTGGCTGGGTCCCCGTGGTGATTTTATAAAGATGGGCTGGGGCGGGCCCCTTGATAGAGCGTTGCTGCAGTCTTATGATGAAGCCAAAGTAACTCTCTAATATACGGGCGCACAAAGGCAGTACATACATAGAACTGAAGTGTATCGGTGCCTGGGCACCGGTAAAGATCCCTAAAATGCTCCCGCTCCCAACAGGATCATTTTCGATGTAAGACTTCTCGTCTCCAAATTCGCCGAATTCCTGCCTTTCTGGATCTGCATCATGCTTACCGTCTTTGTGTGGGCGCACTTCGGCGATAACCACAGCATCGACTGAAATCACCAGCTTCTGGTCGACGATTCCCTCCCTGACATCGCTCATCGGCTGCGAACGGTCGATCTGTGATACCCACCGCTGGGCTTTCATGAGGCCCGCGGTTTCAAAATGCCGGGTGCGTAGATTGTAGGGGACCCTTTTTGCCAACCCCACCCCGCCTGCCGGAACCCCCCCGGCGGGCGGCGGCGCCGACTGCCACCGCTGAGACCTCAAGGCGCCGTTGATCCGAAGGCGATCATCTCATCCTCAAATGTCGCGATCTTTCATCTTCCTCCTCCTGCGGGCTCTCTTCCGGACACGGCAAGAAATGAACAGCACCTCCAACAGGAAATAAGGAAACATAGGACGCATGATCACTCCTGCGCATTGGCTGCGAAGTTGCGGCCGTCGACAAACAAGGCAAAAAACTGTTCGATTTTCGCAGCCAAGGCACCTGAGACGCCTCGCTGAGAATGATTACCAGTAAGCAGATATTTGCTTTCGCCTGCCATTGTATTGTGGTCAGACGCCAACGTCGATTGAGGGAGTTGGAATCGCCACAGTTGGTCGCCAGATCAGCAGCGAGACTTTCTCAGGTCAGCATTTGCCAAGCTGAATACGGTCCGTGCCGACATGGAGGAGGACCGATGGCAAATCAGCGCAAAGGCCATGCGACCATAGCCGACGACCCGTCGAGCTTGTTCAATGCCGCTGGATAAGTAACTGACCAGTTTTTAAACGAAGGGGCTGTGATGCACCAATCAACGATTATGGCGACGGCTATTACGGCCGCCATAGCGCTCGCCTTTATGCTTTATCATCGGCTAAAATATGGTGAAACATCATGGCTTGACACTCTTAAGGGAATTGTCGGAATGTTTTTCGTGCTCTTTTTTTTGGGGATTTGGCCCATCAGCAAGGTGCTGCTTCAGGACTATTACCATGAGCCGCAGCGGCAGAAGACATGGGAAGAACTGTATGACGACCATCTGGACGAGGAGCGTGAAGCATCCTACAGGGGCTACTGAATCATTACAAAAAAGCCGAATGTCGGAGCCCCGTTTGATTTACGCGCCCGGGGTTCATATAGCATAGACAACCGATCAAATGGTCAGTGGTATAGACCGTCAGGCCAATCGCAATCATACCTGGCACTGTACCGTTCCAGCTTTGCCTCGCCTACTCGATCTCACGGGCGGCCCAGTGATCGGCAGTGGAGACGGGAGAAATCGCGTCCTTTCTGGTTTCGGCGTCCTCTTCATCGACCTCGGGCAGTCCGCTCGAGCACCCTCGAGACAGCCTTGGCTTCCCAGATGCCACCGCGAACAGTCATTGTCCCATCTCGTTGAGGCGCTCGGCGATGGCCTTTAGCGCCAGCCCTTTCTGCTTCAGCGGCAGGATGACCTTCGCAAACTTCTTGGCCTGCTTGTCGGCAGTCTTCGTCCGTTTGCCATTGCCTTCTTCAGCTCACCTTCGCGGTAACCGCCGAGTTTCTTGCCACGCTTCTATGTCGCCGCCAGCGCCGCCCCTTGTTCAGCCCCCCGCCTGCCGAAGAGACCCATGGCGAGAGCTTGCCCCAGCGCCTGGTGAAGTTGCGTTCCATTGGTGGTCCAGGCGGCCCCGCGCTGCCCAACGCGCCCCGGATTCTCGCACTCTGAGCCTTGTGGCAGCTACGCGCAAATTTTTGGCTGAACCCCGCAAGCCGGATGTTTCCCAATTTTGTATGACGGGCCGCAATAAGTAGATGCCACTGTCCGCCTTTGAGCGGTCGCACCTTTCACATATCGCGGCGCGGGCTGGGTAGCACACCATTACTCGGAGCAAAACTATGCATAAAAAACTTTGCGCAATCGCGCTGCTCGCTGCCCTCGCTGGCTGCGAGACAACGCCGATCGACCGCCTGTCCTACGGACAGGAACGCGTCGTCGCAACCAAGATCGCTGCCAGCTGCATGCCATACAAACGCGAAGGCGATGCCGTCTTCAACAATTGCATCAACCATGAGGCACGTCGCGAAGTGGCAACGCGCGAACACAATCGTCAGGCTGCGCGTGCGTTCTTCACAGCCCTTGGCGAAGCTAGTCAGCAATATTCGGAGCAGCAGGCTCGCCGCGCCGAAGCCTTCAGCAGAAGCAACAACAGTATTCACTGCCATAGCTACTCAATGGGCAATAGCGTCAACACGGATTGCAACTGATGAGCGGCTCCCGAGGCTTACTGTTTCGGGGCTGACCTGCACGGGAAAGGCTAAGATTTCGACCAACATGGCGGGTGTCGGGGCGACAAAGTCAAAGCGTTAGGACACGCTCCCGAGCGGCCTCGCCAGCTATGGAAGGAGCATGGCCTCACCTACCGCGCGATCCATCGCCTTTCTTCTCGGCCTCGCGCGAGCATTCGCGAAATAGCCATTCCTTCGGTTTGGCGCCGCTAACCGGCCATAACAGCGCCTGCGGCATCACGTAGGTGTTCTATTCCTCTGCATCATCCGCCGAAGAAGTTTCAAAGGAGGAACAGACCTTTGGATTGCGCGAGGCGCTGTCTTTGCTCATAAATGCGCGCATCTCGCTAAACACAGGAATGATGATGCAATCGGTATCTCCATCAGCACTGGCCGAGCGGTACCTGGTTGATGACTTGCCCGCCGCAACGCGGTCCGGCACGCGGTTGCATGGCATTATTGCCCGCATGAATGACGGCGAAGCGTTGACCGAAGTCTCCCTTGTGTGGTTGCAGCAGGCGGGTTTGGCAGCCTTGCATGATCTCGCCGTCGGCACGATCACTTCTGAAGAGTTTAGAACCCGATCAGCCCACGAGCGTTCGAAACGCATGGTCACGGCGAAGGCGAACGCTGAACGAGAAAGGACAGCAGTGGCGGAACGGGCTGCTCAGCTCGAGGCGGCCAGCAAGGCCAACTTTGAGAAGATGGAGAATGATCCTCGTCTACGCCGCCGCCGGGAAGCAAGGGATCTCCGAAGGAAATATGGCGTCGGCTATGTCGAGCCCGAACACTATCCACGGGTGATGAAACTCCTAAAATGCGTCGATAGCGGTAAGCGCATCTCGCCCGAGGAATTTGCCTGGATATCCTCGCAGCCTGAGTGCTATTTGACCGAGGAACTGCGAATTGCTTACCACCGCATTGAGGCCGAGGCACTAACCACGGAATGGAACAAGACTGGCGACCCTTGGGCGGCGATCAATGCAAGCTCGCTCTGGCGGAAGGCGAATGAGCCGGAACAGGCAGTCGCCATCACCGAAACGGCATCAGCACATGCTTGTAGGACCCCCCCGAAAATCCGCTCGGCCCTTCTGACGACACGAGGCGGCGCGTTCCGTGATCTCAAGCGGTTTGTCGAAGCGAGGGAGCTCGGATTACAAGCCCATGACCTGACACCTGACGACTACCGTCCATGTACACTGCTGGGCGCCGTATCATTGCAGCATGGCGACCTGACCTCTGGACACGAGTGGTACCGCAAGGCTGAAGCGCGTGGGGCTGAACGCTTCTCCGTCGATCAGGATATTCGAGCTGTGCTGGCCCGGGTGTCGGAAGAGGAAAGAAAACGAATATCTGCCTTCCTCTTTTCCCAGGATCCTGAGCGTTTCAACTGGATCTCAAAGCCTCGCTAAAATGCCGGGGTAGGTGGATTGTAGGGGACCCTTTTGCCACCCCACACCCCGCCTGCCGAAGACCCCCGGGGCTGGCCCCCCCCTGCCCGCCTATGACGAGAATTCCCCGGTCAACAGGTTGAGGCCGCTCTCATCGATCAGCCGGACGGCTGCGCGCAGGTCGTTTAGCCGCCTGCACTGCGTCACCTTGTCGTTCTCCTCGGCCTCGAGGATCAACAGGTCGACCAGCTCGAGCATCTGCCCCGCCTGCAGCACCCACTCGGTGAGCAGCAGCATCTCGCCGGTGGTGATCCTGTCTCCGTTGTCGCTCACGCCTTGTCCTCCAGCTCCCACCCCATCTTGCTGCCGATCCTGCTCACGTCGCACCGCCCTTCTGGCGGGCGATCATGCGGGAGACTGCCGTCCGGGTGTAGGGCGTCCCGCTGGTGGAGCGGTAGCCAGCCACGGCCAGCGCATCGGAGATCTCACCAAGCGACAGCTTCTTGCCGTTGGCCGGATAGCGATGAAGCTTCTTCGCAAGGGCCACCATGTCAGCGCCGCCCTCCATCTCGGCGTAGTTCTTCCGGCCTTCGACCTTCCTACCGGTCTCGCGGCGCTTGCGCTCACGGGCACCGCGCAGCTTTGCAACCAAACGCGCCTTCTCCAGTTGAGCAAATGCTCCAGCGATCTGCCGCATCGCGACCTTGAAGGGGTCGTCGGTATTGGTGAGATCGTCGCCCGACGACGTCAGCACGGTCACCCCTCGGGCGGTGAGCGCGATAATACCAAGCTCTTGAGTAACCAAGTCGCGGGCGAAGCGGCTGGCATCCTCGATAATCACAGTCCGGACGCCGTTGCTCTCGATGCGGTCGAGCAAGGCGGCAAATCCGGGTCGCGTCTCGATTGGATCTGCACCGGAAACGGCGGCGTCGTAGTAGGTGTCCACGACATCGTAGCCAGCGGCCTTCGCGAAGGCATTGATCGCCTCGCGCTGCCTCCGCTCGCTGTCCTTGTCCGCCCCGACATTGGCCGAACTGGAGGTCCGGAGATAGGCCACAGCCTTAATACATCCCTTGCCGTTCAACGCATCAGCTCCGTTCTACGTGTCTGTTTCTCAAGAAAGCGATACAATAACGGGCAACTGGATACCAGCGAAAAGCGACGGACCTCAGTGGATGGTGGCATTTCCTCGCTCGAGCCTGGCCAGTTCGAGTTGGTACTCCTGCGAGGGCGGAACTGGATGTGGCGGACAGGAGCGCTCGATGCGCGAAGCTAACTTCAATGCCCGCACGGCGACCGCCCGATCACCGGCCGCCTCCGCCAGATCGGCCAGCCTCCGCAGCTCGGCAACGATGCCCTCGCGGGTGACCGCTGCTCGCCAGGACTCAGTCAAGCTCGATCACTCCGCTGCCGATCGGCTCAAGACGGGCGACGGGCTCAGGACGGATGTGGCCGTTAAGCTGCTTCTGCGCCTTCGGCCGCTTCCCTTGGTCGGTCAGCGCGGGCCGTGGGCCGGTTCCAGAGCCGAATTGCGCTCGCCACTCGTCTTCGCTCAATTCGAGCAGTCGGGTCGGCAATGGCGCCGGGCGATGAGCAACAGTCACCTCCGACTTATCGACCATCAGCCCAAGCAGCCGCGCCTGGCTGTTGACGGCGCTAACCATCGCGGCCGGATTGCCGCATTGCCTTGCAAACGCGATGATTTCGTCGAGATCCTCAACCAGGCTGGCCACCGTTTTCTCGCTCCGTTTGGCCGCCAAACCCTTCAGTTCTCTGATGCGCTCGCTCACCTTGACGTTTCTTAACAAGCGAGAGGCGGCAGCCTCCGCATTGTTTCCCGTGACGTGATAGATCGCGCCATAGGCTCTGGACGCAGCTTCTCCCCTGCTGATGAGGCGTGCGAAGGCTTCGTGTCGCTGGTTAGAAAGCGGTGTCATGATACCACAATACCCCGTCCAAGAAATTGCGCCAAGTAAGCGACTTTGTAGGGTTCCCAGCCATCGGAATACCATCCCGCGTATATAACGGGAGGAGGAGACGTTTTCTTCCTGCCACAGCATGGGCAGCATCTAATGACGGCATGACGAAGTGACGCCCGCTCCACCTACTATCCCTATATTATCATCTTTTCTCTTTCTTACATCTTCTTGAGAAGTGAGTAGAGTGAGCGTCATACAGTCATGCCGTCAGGCTTGTTCGAGCCGCCAAAGAACTCCGCTTTGAGTCTTGGCGCCGCGTCGGAAAACCCGCCCATTAAGTATTCTGTTTTGATTAGAGCGCAGCCACTCCCCAAGCCTCTGAGTGCTCAAGACGGTTCCATTGCGTTCCTTGGCCACCGCCATCAAAGCGTCGTGTAGGTCGGTTCGGAGAAGATGGTTCGAGCTGTCTTTCTCGATGGCGAGCGCAATGACGCCGGAAGCCGTAACCTCCCTCCCCTCAAAGGTGGCATACCATGCGTCGATGACTTGGCCGAACCTCTCGCGTTCGGGATCATTTTCGCGCAGCGCGCTGATCGTCCGGACCGGGTCGGCATAGCCTAGTCCGACGATGGTCGAGCGAATGACGTTCGACCACTCCTCAAACCCGGCGAGCGGCGGACTAACCGGCTTCAGACCGGACAGGAGAAAGCCACGGCAGGCGATAAGCGCGGCGGCGATGTACTTTCCCCTGTCAGCGGCGATCATCGTCAGTGGGCTGGTTTCGAAGGTTCTTTCGTAGGCGTTTTCCACGCCCGGATTGAGCTGGCATGTGATCGTGCGCCTGATCACATCGCCGCTAATCCTCAGATTGTTCCCGGTCACGAAGATGACCGCGTGCGGCTCGACCTGCACCGACTTCGAGTGTCCGAGCAGTCGGATCGACAACCGCGGCTGGTCAATCGCCGCGCAAAGAAAATCACCCTTGAGTACGGACGAAACGTTGTCGATCAAGACAAATGGCATGCCGTCGATCAAAGCGGTTCCAAGTCGTTTTTCCATCTCGGCTTCGTCTTTGCCCGTGGTGATGATCGAAGCGGGATGGCCCGTGGCAAGCACGCTGCAGCAATGAGCAAGATAGCTTTTGCCACTGCCGATATCGGGAGCTGTGATCGCGTGCATTGGGACGCGTCCGAGCGCCGGGCGCAGCACCGGCGATATCAGCGCCGAGAGGCCGACGGAGAAATCCTCCAGGCCAACGAGTGGGAATTCGCTCAATATATTGGCGAGCAGGTCCAGAGAGGCTTTTGCCTCATCGAGGCTCGGCCTGTCGGGTATGGTTGGCATCGGCGGCGGATCGAGGAGATAGAGCTTGGTCTGGGGATCGTAGCCCTTCGTCGCCAGCAGCGACCCATCCGGCCGCAATGACGGCGCCATGATGATGCCGCGCACTGGCGGGAACAACCAGCGCCCCGCCCGATCGATAATGACTTCTGCGACCTCGGCCGGTGGCTTTGCGGGGACGTAGTCCCTTGCCCGTGCGTCGAACCGCTCGAAGTCCGCTGCCTCGTCCATCGTCATTCGCAGGTAGGCCGTGGTGACAGGAAGAAATCGTCCGGTGCGCGTCCTGCCATCGGCGACGACATATGGGCGGACGAGCAGCGTATCGCGCGAATATATTTCGAGGCCAGCCCCCACCATCGCCGCTTCAGTCGCCTCGGCCGTCTTCGAGATATTTGTGCCGAGCCTGATCGTTGGGCGATCCACTGCGGAGGTCGCGGACGTGTGCGCTTGCGTGCCGCGTTTCAGGTCGAGCCAGTCGCTCAGTCGGTCGGCGATCGTCCTGCCAAACACCTTCTCCAGCGTAGGAAGCCCTTGCGCCTTGCCGCCGCGCCGGAGCGTGTCGGCAGCGTCCTCGGCCGTTCTCTTGCGATCCTTGACGTCCGGATCGCCAGCCGCGCGACAGACGGCTTCGATGAAAACGCCTACCTCGGGCGTTGTAAAGCCGGCACGCGCAAGGCAGCCCCCAATCAATATTGCGACGTTATGCATGCCACTTCCCTGAGGCCAGTGTTTCGCCAATAAGGATGCCGCCGCAAGGCGTCGCGCTTTGGTGAGGAGCTCGATGCCTTCGATCACGGTAGGATCGTGAAGGCCGGCGTTGCTCCAGGATATCCTTTCCCCGCTCTCGTGAACGGACGGCGGAACGACGGTTTGCGCCCCGGCGACGCCGCCGATCCTGACCTCGAGCAAGGTCGCCTGCTTCAGGTCAGTTTCGTCAGGATCGGTAAACTTGACGGTCGCCACCGTGATCTGCGGGTCGCTGGCGAGATCGGAGACGTAAAGCCAATGGCTGTCCATTGCGCCTGGACGGCCGAAGAGCGCGCCCGTCGGCGGTAAAAAATAGGGCGCGCACGTGCGCGCTTCCGGCCGGTCGAGATCGATGTCGACGAGCCCCGCGCTGCTGCTGCCCAGGATTACACCAACATTGAGATTGGGTTTGTCGAAGAAGCGGGCGGCGTTCGTCGCGTCGATTACAGTCGTCTGCCATTTTGCAAAAGCCGGTTTCTTGCTTCGCGGCTGAACTGGGATCGGGGCCCACCTGCGAGAGATGTAATCGAGCGCGACTTGCAGCATTGGCTTACATCTCCTTCCAGAGCCCTGTCAGGTATGCGAACTGCTTTGGTGACAGGAAAACGACGGCATAGCGCGCCGCCCGGTCTTCCATGCTTTCGAGAAAACGGCGCTGGTAGCCGTCCAATGGCGCGCCTTCGCGGATTGCGGCAATCACATCCAGAAGGTCAGCGTCGGCGATCCGATAGTGGCCATCCTGCGCCGGTTTCACCTTGTTCTGCGGACAAGCCGGATCGCCCGACGCCGTTGCGCTTGCGGTCAAAACGGCCGCGAGGTCGTGCCAATCCAGATTGCAACGGATAAGAAGCTGGCCGATTTTCGATACCGCGACCTGCCGCTCGCCTTCATTGTCCGATGACAACATGAGGATCAGTTTCCTCAGTCTCTCGGTGTCGGCGAGCGGCAGGAGCGGTAGCATCAAACCCTCCGACCCTAGAAGGGGATGTCGTCATCGAGAGAATCGTTCCGCGGCGGTGTCGGCAGGCTTGCCGCTTCGCCATCGCCGACGGACCTTGCTTTGATCGTAGACCCCGACTTCTTTTCGCCGGTCGAGCTGTCCTCCCATTCGATCGGCTCGACGGAAAGGGCGATGCATTTGCCGATCCAGTCTGCGGATTTCGGGCCAAGGCTTTGCCGGAGAGCTCTGCCAATGGCAGGCTTGATGCGCAGTTTCGGTATTCCGGCGCCGAAGCTCAGGACCCACTGCGGGTTTTTGGCGTCGCTGAATGCTTCAGCATCAATGGAAGCGATTTTCAGGACGAGTTCTTTGGTTCCCTCGGCATCAAACAAGTCCTTCAGGTAGTTTCCAGTGTAATGGTCAGGCGAGTAGTACGTGTCGAAATCCATATTTTTCATCGTGCGATTCCTTTTGACAGGGTGCCGACGTCGAGTACCGCGCGGTAGCGGCCATCGGTTCTTAGTAAGGTCAGCATGCTGCTTCCTTTCACAGGTAGCCACGCGCGTGAATTCGCCGTACAATCCATCCGTTCAAATGAGATGCACGGAGCCGCTACCATCACGCACGCGTGGCGGTTTCAATGTTGGCAGCGGTATGATGCGACTCTTGGCGTTCCTACGCGGAACGCGTCTAGAAGGCCTTATTCAAGGACGGTCCCCGGGGTTTTTATTTGCCATTGCGGCCCTCACACGTGTTGCTGGCCAGCATGTGGCAGATGCTTGGCGTACCGTAGTGCGGCTTTTTCCGGCCCAGCAAATAGGTGAAGGGCGGCGGCATTTGCTTCCGACGGCGGGCCTTTAGCGTGGCCGGTAACACGTTCAAAATCGCGGCGGTGGTGGACTCGTCCATGTGCGAGGGAAGTTCCGGGTCGCCGGCGAGCGCTAGGAACAGGTCGGCCCCGCGATGGCCCTTCCCCTGGTGATAGCGCATCCGGCGCTCGAAGAGCTGGGAGGTTTCGGTTTCGACGATATTGGCCGGCATTGCAGACACCTCAGCTAACAAAAGAACGTGTCTATCTATCTATAGCAATTTCCGACGCCTTGATAATGCACCGCCGTTTCGCCTCTTCCCCTGTCGGCGGTGCACGTTACCGGGCTTTTCCGTCATAGCTCGGTGGATTGTCGAGAGGGCAATATCGATCCCGACCTCTTTTGCGACCTCAAGCACGAAAGAGGTGAAGGGGGTGCTGTAGTACTGACTTTTGTGTTCATCCCACGCGGTGGTCGGCTCCGCTCCCAGATAGTTCTTAAACACCTTCGCCAGTTGAAGAACAAACCAATCCCGTGCGCTTTGAGGTGCTTCGCGCTCGATCGCCTTACCGCCAAGGAGGGTGGCGATGCTTGCCTCGTCTGAATGGAGAAACGCGCTCAATTCCGGAAGGGCTTCTGAACACCAGATGTCAATTGCATCGGCGTCGGCTAATTGATCTTCATCCGTTTCCTTGTGTTTCGGCAAAAGCTTGCGAAGGGCATGCAAATATTTGTCGATGCGCGCTATCCGCCGATTGATGGTTGCCCATTGTGCGCTGTTGACCTTTTTGCGGATCCTGTAGCCGCGTTTAATCCGATCGATTGCATAGCGAAGAACAAGACGGGGAAAATATCGTTCCCGTCTCCTCTTGATGGGCAGCGCAGCTATTTCGTGTCTATCTCGTCTGAACCTTGGCGGTATCTCAAATGGCGCGCGGCGGGTAGTGTGCTCGATAGCGGCAAAGATAGCGTTGAGATTGCCGACATCGATTTCGTTGCCCTTGTCATCAAGCCACATGCGTTGCACCTCGCGATCAGGATTTGATCTTCACTACCTCGGCATTGGGCCTGGCGAAGATGTTAATGGCCCTGGCCGCCTTCTCCGCCCCTGCCCGGCCGAGGGTTTCGGCACGGCTGACATACCGGTTCGTCATCGCCAGCGTCCGCCAGCCCCCGGCCTCGCGCAGTTCATGCGCACTTGCGCCCGCCAATGCCGCCCATGTGGCAAACGTATGTCTCAAGCCGTGCGGCGTAAGTCGAGCCACCTCCGCCTTCTTGCAGACCGCCGAGAGGTCATTTCTCACCTGCTTGTAGTCGACTGGGCGGCGACCATCGCTTGTCGAGAAAACGAAGCCGCTCCGATGCGGCTGCCGGTCAACGATCATGGCGGCGTCAGCCGAAAGCGGCCGATCGATCGCACCGACCTTACTGTCGGGCAAGCGCACGAGCATGCGTGGGAGATCGACATCGGCCCAATCGAGCAACCTCGCCTCGGAAATGCGCCAGCCGGTGACGGCCAGAAACCGAAGAAGCTCCCCGACAGGCGTCTCGATCTCGGTCAATGTCATGAGAAATTTCGGCAGTTCCTGCTCGTTCAGCCATGTATCCTTGGCATTCTCCGAATAGCGCTCGACTCCAAGGCAGGGATTGTCCCGCCTGATACCCTGGCTAATGGCGAACTGCATCATGGCGGAGAGCACTGCCAGCGCTCGATTGGCTTCGGTCGGCGTGTGACGGTGCTTGTGATGACAGTCGATCACCATCGCTGTTGTCACATCGTCGGCGAAGCGGCCCTTGAAGTATGGCAGCAGGACACGGCGGATGCGTCCCTCGTAGTCCTTGCGGGTAGCTGGCTTGCGCCGCGAAAGCCGCTTTTCACGGTACTGCTCGACCAGCGTATCGAACGTGACGCGGGCTTTACGCGCCGCGCGCTCACCACGGGGGTCATCACCCCGTTTTACCGCTTGAAGCAACCGCTGCGCCTCGAGACGAGCTTTGTCGGCGTGAAAGAGCGTCGCATCGCCGATCGAGACCTTGCGGCGGACCTTGCGACCATCCGGAAGTGCGACCAGATGGTCGATCATGAATGCTTTCGCAAGTGTCCCATCCGAGCGGCGACGAACCCGCATCCAGAACCCTGTGAGCTTGGTGTCGCGAAGCTCCGCGTCGGTCTTCTCCGGTGGCAGCTTGTAGCGGGTAACGAAATCTTGGCTGAGAAGTGGCATCGAAATTTCCCATGAGATTCGGGGGGCACATCAGGGGGCACGAAACGCATACCTCGTGGTGTATCCACGCTACCCTTTATTACCTCTCGTACGACGGAAATCCCGACGATACAAGGCTTTTAGGAAATCTCAGGCTACGTGAGGTATGCGGGGCCGAAGGACTTAAAATCCCTCGGAGCAATCTGTGCGGGTTCGACCCCCGCCGCCCGCACCAGTCCTGCAGTGATCTTCCTGGAGACTGTCGCGCAGTCATCGCGCTTTAGCTGTGACAAGGGCGCTTGCTCGCAACAAGATCGCTTTATTACAACGTGAGAATGTGTTTGTATGCCGCAGCCAAGGAAGCTGCGGTTTCTGGCGTGTAATTTGTAAAGCTTGTCTTGTGGGAGTAAGGCGATGGTTTACGATTGGGATGGCGCGAAAACACGGCGCCTCAGGCTATTTCGAGCAGGCACGGGATTTTTGATCGTGCTTGCGGTATTCGGTGTACCGCTCCTCGTCTACACCGCCAAACTCCGTGAGCTTTATGGATGACGCGCCGACGAGGCGATCGTCCTTAAACATCGACCTCTGATCCCAGAGGCATCTTGCACGTCGCATGAAAAAGCGCGACCGCAAGGCCACGCTTTTAAACTTCGGCGAGAATCGGCTTAGGTCAGCTTTGCTGCGATCTTGGCGACGTGTGCGCCCTGGTACTTGGCTGCTTCCAGCTCGATTGCCGACGGCTGACGCGAGCCGTCACCGTTGGTGATCGTCGAAGCGCCGTAGGGCGAGCCGCCCTTGACTTCTTCCGTACCCATCTGGCCCTGGAAGGCGTAGGGTAGACCGACAACCACCATGCCCTGATGCAGGAAGGTCGGGATGAAACCGAGGATGGTGGATTCTTGGCCGCCGTGCTGCGTCGCAGAAGAAGTGAAGGCCGATCCGACCTTGCCGACCAGCTTTCCAGCGAACCAGAGGCCGCCCGTCTGATCCCAGAAATTGCGCATCTGCGAGGCGACCGTGCCGAAGCGGGTGCCGGCGCCGATGATGATTGCGTCGTATTCCGCAAGTTCATCAACTGTCGCAATCGGAGCGGCTTGATCGATCTTGAAGTGGGAAGCCTTGGCAACCTCTTCCGGAACAAGCTCCGGTACGCGCTTGACGACAACCTCGGCTCCTGCCGACTTCGCGCCCTCAGCAACGGCGTATGCCATCGTTTCAATGTGACCGTAGGACGAATAGTAAAGTACCAGAACCTTAGCCATTTTCGCAGTTTCCTTTTTCTGTGGTGTGGAGGGCGCCGGAGTTGGCGCGCCGAATAGAATCCGTTTGATGAACTCCGGTATCATAAAGAATGCCTCGCTACGCTTGGTGCGCTGGAGCCATAGCTATCGCAGCGGATCGCACGCTGCCAGTCACGCCAGCAGAAACGGACTGTTCAATCAAATTGCACGTTTCTCGACTTGCATTCACTTTTTCGCAAGCCAACGCATGGGCTTCCCGTCTGCCCTATTTGATATAAATTCGCTGCCGAACAATGAGAAAAGACAGAGACCTGCAATGACCCAACAGATAGTGACCGCAGCCATTCTTGCCATCGGCGACGAACTTCTTTCCGGCCGCACCAAGGACAAGAACATCGGCCATCTCGCCGATATGCTGCTTCTGGCCGGCATAGACCTCAAGGAAGTCAGGATCGTCGGTGATGACGAGGACGCGATCGTCGATGCCCTCAATGCCCTCCGCACGAAGCATGATTATGTCTTTACATCCGGCGGGATCGGCCCCACGCACGACGACATCACTGCCGATGCCGTTTCAAAGGCTTTCGGGGTGGCCTGCGAATACAATGAAGAGGCCATGATCCTGCTCGGCGAAATGTACAAGCGCCGCGAACTCGAGTTCACCGATGCACGCACGCGGATGGCCCGCATGCCCGTTGGAGCACGTCATATTCCCAACCCTGTTTCGACGGCACCCGGCTTTGTCATCGGCAACGTGCACGTCATGGCCGGCGTGCCGCAGGTGTTTCAGGCCATGGTCGATGCCGTCATCCCTACCCTGCGCACTGGCACCCCCGTGCTTTCGCTGGCGATTTCCTGCCCCTTTGGCGAAGGTGATATCGGCACGCCGCTAGGCGAAATCCAAAAGGCTCATCCAGACACGAGCATCGGCTCTTATCCGCGCTATGTCGGCCAGAAATTCTCGACCGAGATCGTCGTTCGCGGCCGGTCGCAGGATGTCATCGACGCTGCCGGCGCTGACGTTCAGGCGATGATCGACGCGATTCGAGCTGGGCGGGAAACGCTCGAAAATCATTCGGCGGAGGCGTAGGCTTTCCCCCGGAGCCGTCACCGCCACATGATCTCAGTCAAGGAAACAATCGACTGCAACGAGCATTGCTTATCTTAGAGCCGATTCTATCCGCACGAGGAGAAACACATGTCCTACAAAACGATTCTGGCAATTCTCGATACTGCCGACAACTGCAGCGCCGTTGCAGATTTTGCCTTCGCCATCGCGGCCGAGACCAATGCTCACGTGATCGGGCTGCATGCGGAGACGATCGCCGTCGTGCCGCTCGTCGCACCCATGGAGATACCGGATCCGGTCGCGGTTCAAGCACTGCAGGATATGGCGCATGCGGAGACCGTGGAGATCGAGCGGATCGTCCGCCGAAAGGCTGAGCTGGAAGGCGTCTCTTTCGAATGGCGCAGCCAGACCTCGTCGGCCGGCTATGGATCCGCACCGCTGATCGAAAGCGCCCGCAGCGCAGACCTGCTGATTGCCTCCCAAGCCGACCCCGCTAAGCCGTCAGACAGTCACGTGGATGTGGACAACTTCCTTCTGGACAGTGGCCGTCCCGTTCTGATGATCCCCTTCATCATCCGCAAGCCGAAGCCGATCAAGCGTGTCCTTGTTGCATGGAACGGCTCGAAAGAGGCAGCGCGTGCGACGTTCGACGCCCTGCCGATCCTGAAGGCGGCCGACGAAGTGGAGGTGTTTTCAGTCGATCCGGTAGACAATACGCTACAATCGGCAGCCGTCGCAGGCGCAGAAATAGCAGCGACACTCGCCCGCCACGGGGTGAAAGCAACACTGGCGACGGCGACGAGCCAGGACAAACATGCCGCCACGGTCATCGAAAACCGCCTTTCGGACAGTAGCATCGATCTGCTCGTCATGGGGGCCTACACGCATTCGCGGCTATGGCAGATGATTTTCGGCGGCACGACGAAAAGCTTGCTCCAATCGATGACAGCGTTGACGCTGTTATCGCGATAAGATGTGCGGAGGGCTTGCGTTTTGCAGCCAAATTCCGCTAATTGCGGCGACCGACGACGAACTCCGGCCTGGTCCCTCCATCGCGCAGTTCCGGCTGCGCGATTTGCGTTTGACAGAGTGCGTGGAAGTGCGTCCGGCCGCCGGCAAACGGCGTGTCATTATTCATGCGCGGAGCAAGCCCATGTCCCTTCCCGATAAAGCCTTCCCTGTTTCCTGGGATCAGTTCCACCGTGACGCGCGGGCGCTCGCCTGGCGGCTTGCCGGCCTCAAGCGCGACTTCAAGGCAATCGTCTGCATCACGCGCGGCGGCCTGGTACCTGCCGCCATCATCTCGCGCGAACTGAACATCCGCCTGATCGAAACCGTTTGCGTCGCATCCTATCACGACTACGTGAACCAAGGAGAGATGATGCTTCTGAAAGGGATCGCATCGGAACTTCTGGCCGACGGCGGCGAAGCGGTTCTGGTTATCGACGATCTCACGGACACCGGCAAGACCGCGTCCGAGGTTCGCACGCTGCTGCCCAAGGCACACTTCGCTTGCGTCTATGCCAAGCCGCAAGGTGTTCCGACAATCGATACCTTTGTTACCGAAGTAAGCCAGGATACTTGGATCTATTTCCCATGGGACATGGGCTTCACATATCAGGAGCCGATTGCCAAGGGCGACCGAGGCTGAGCTCAGTCCATTGACGCAATTTCAAATTGTGAAAATCTTCGTTCACTAAAATACAGAAATCCGCTATCAGGCCAAAGCCGTCCGACTTATTATAGACCAGACGGTGGGCTTGACCGAACCGGTCGACCACCAAGATGCAGAAGCAAGGTCGCAGACGCGACGCTGGAATAAATATGACCTGTTGGCGATTCGTCGGCATTGTTGCTGCTTTGATCTTTTGCCTTCAATTGTACCCCTGCGCCGTCTCCGCTGAGCCCGCTTATGTCTCCGTGGTGCGGGCATACGTCGAGAAGCACATCAAGCCGATCGTTTCCGAGGCGATCGTACGGAATGCCATCGCGGCGCAGAACAGCAGGTTCGGCAATGTCAGCGAGATGGACATCCGTGTGCTGGACAACACTTACCGCACTGAAATCGCGACCGGCAAATTCCAGATGGTGAAGGAGCTGCTCCGCAGCCCGGTGTCGCTCTATCTCAAGTCGAAGCAAGATGAGGCGCAGGGAGCGATTGTCGAGATATTTGTAACCGACCGCCACGGCCTCAACGTCGGCCAAAGCACCATCACCACCGATTATTGGCAGGGCGACGAAGACAAGTTCCTAAAGACGATTGCCAGGGGTTCGGACGACGTCTTCATCGACCGCGCAGAACGCGACGATGTCACGCAACTGCTGGAAACGCAGGCAAGTTTCATGATCCGCGGGGACGACGGAACGCCTGTCGGGACAGCGACGGTGACCATCGCAATCGATGCGCTTTGAGCGGACGTGGAGCGAACGAATCGGCATGCGTATTTGGACCGTAAACGCCACTGCCAAATCTCTAAAATAGAGTAATTTAATCGCCAATTCGGATTTGGCTTGCGCACAGGGCGACAAGCTATTGAAATTCTTTGACGACTCGCTTTTCCCCAGTGTCCACAGGGAGATCCACAATATCTTGTGGTGAACACTTCCTTAAGAACAACCCCTTGACGGAATCGTCTCCTTTCAACTTAATGGGATCCGATGTTGCGGCGGCAGCTGGACCGGAAACAACGAGGCCGGTTCTTATCAAAAATCGAGCGTGGAATCAGGGCGTTACATCCATGACGGGATGACCGCTTGGGGGGTGTGCGCGATTTTTGACCTGCAAGCAAGCGACATCCGGGGCTGGCGAAAATAAGCTGTTAATGCTATATTTAGTGTTTGCAGCCATCATCACCACAAGATACAGGATGAACATCTCCGGATGACACCCCTGTGACCGTACGGAAACGAGAACTGGCTGCGCCCATCCCGGCGTCGCCGGATGTAGAAACTTGCGCCTTGGTCGACGGGGACGGGGCGCGCGAGCTAGAGGTTAAGGCAAATGCGCATAGAACGCCGTTTTACGAAGGCAGATCAGAGCGCTTACGCGGCTGTTGAGTTCCGCAAGGCAACCAGCGAGATCAAGAACCCTGACGGTTCGATCGTCTTCCGCCTCGAGAACATCGACGTTCCCGCGCAGTTTTCGCAGGTCGCGGCCGACATTCTGGCGCAGAAGTATTTCCGCAAGGCAGGTGTTCCGGCCAGGCTGAAGAAGGTCGAGGAAAACGACGTTCCTTCCTTCCTGTGGCGTTCGGTTGCTGATGAAGTGGCGCTGAAGGAGCTGCCGAAGGATCAGCAATACGGTTCGGAAACCGATGCGCGCCAGGTCTTCGATCGCCTTGCCGGCACCTGGACCTACTGGGGCTGGAAGGGCGGCTACTTCTCGTCCGAGGAAGATGCCTCTGCTTTCCGCGACGAACTCGCCTACATGCTCGCCACGCAGCGCGTCGCTCCGAACTCGCCGCAGTGGTTCAACACCGGCATGCACTGGGCCTACGGCATCGACGGCCCCGGCCAGGGGCACTTCTATGTCGATCCCTTCACGGGCAAGCTGACCAAGTCGAAGTCGGCCTACGAACATCCGCAGCCGCACGCCTGCTTCATCCAATCCGTCGAAGACGACCTCGTCAACGAAGGCGGCATCATGGATCTCTGGGTTCGCGAAGCGCGCCTCTTCAAATACGGCTCCGGCACCGGCTCCAATTTCTCCTACCTCCGCGGCGAAGGCGAAAAGCTCTCGGGCGGCGGCCGTTCCTCCGGCCTGATGAGCTTTCTGAAAATTGGCGACCGTGCAGCCGGCGCCATCAAATCGGGTGGAACGACGCGCCGTGCGGCCAAGATGGTGGTGGTCGATATCGACCATCCCGACATCGAGGAATACATCAACTGGAAGGTGAAGGAAGAGCAGAAGGTTGCCGCGCTCGTCACCGGCTCCAAGGTGGTTTCTAAGCATCTGAAGGCAATCATGAAAGCCTGCGTCAACTGCGAGGGCGGTGATGATGGCGATTGCTACGATCCGAACAAGAACCCTGCCCTAAAGCGCGAAATCCGTGCTGCCAAGAAGGACCAGGTTCCGGAAAACTACATCGGTCGCGTCATCCAGTTCGCTCGCCAGGGCTATAAGGACCTGGAGTTCAAGACCTACGACACGGATTGGGATTCGGAAGCATACCTCACTGTATCCGGCCAGAATTCCAACAACTCGGTTTCAATAAAGGACGACTTCCTGCGCGCCGTCGAAAACGATGGCGACTGGAACCTCACCGCCCGCAAGGACGGCAAGGTCATGAAGACGTTGAAGGCCCGCGACCTCTGGGAGTCGATCTCCTACGCCGCCTGGGCATCGGCAGATCCGGGCCTGCACTTCAACACGACGATGAACGACTGGCACACCAGCCCGGCAGAAGGCCCGATCCGCGCCTCCAACCCGTGCTCGGAATACATGTTCCTCGACGATACGGCCTGCAACCTTGCTTCGCTGAACCTTCTGCAGTTTAAGGATGCAGCCACGAAGCGCATCAACATCACCGACTACGAGCACGCCGTTCGCCTGTGGACGGTCGTTCTCGAAGTGTCCGTGATGATGGCGCAGTTCCCCTCGCGCCAGATTGCGGAACGCTCCTACGAATACCGCACGCTCGGCCTCGGCTATGCCAACATCGGCGGTCTCCTGATGTCGTCGGGCATTCCTTACGACAGCGACGAAGCGCGTGCGATCGCCGGTTCTCTGACGGCCATCATGACCGGTATCGCCTATGCGACCTCGGCCGAAATGGCATCCGAACTCGGGCCGTTCAAGAACTTCGCACCGAACCGCGAGAACATGCTGCGCGTCATGCGCAACCATCGCCGCGCAGCCTATGGTGAGACGACGGGCTATGAGGGGCTGTCGATCAATCCGGTCGCGCTGATCCACTCCGAAAACCCGGATCAGGATCTTGCCACCCATGCCAAGGCTGCCTGGGACAAGGCGATCGAGCTCGGTGAAAAGCACGGCTATCGCAATGCGCAGGCAACCGTTATTGCGCCGACCGGCACGATTGGCCTCGTCATGGATTGCGACACGACAGGCATCGAGCCCGACTTCGCACTGGTAAAGTTCAAGAAGCTCGCCGGCGGCGGCTACTTCAAGATCATCAACCGCGCCGTTCCGGAAGCGCTGCGCACGCTCGGCTATTCGGAAAGCCAAATCGCGGAGATCGAAGCCTACGCTGTCGGCCACGGCAACCTGAACCAGGCACCGGCCGTCAACCCCGGATCGCTGAAGACCAAGGGCTTCACCGACGAGAAGATCGAAGCCGTCAACGGCGCACTCAAGCAAGCCTTCGACATCAAATTCGTCTTCAACCAGTGGACGCTCGGCACCGACTTCCTGAAGAATACACTCAAGGTCACCGAAGAACAGCTCGGCGACATGAGCTTCAACCTGCTCGATCATCTCGGCTTCGCCAAGAAGGACATCGAGGCGGCAAACGTGCACGTTTGCGGTGCGATGACGCTGGAAGGCGCGCCGTTCCTGAAGAACGAACACCTAGCCGTGTTCGATTGCGCCAACCCGTGCGGCAAGATCGGCAAGCGATATCTCTCCGTCGACAGCCACATCCGCATGATGGCGGCCGCCCAACCGTTCATCTCGGGTGCGATCTCCAAGACCATCAACATGCCCAACGATGCGACAGTCGACGATTGCAAGAGCGCCTACATGCTCTCCTGGAGGCTCGGCCTCAAGGCAAACGCGCTTTACCGCGACGGCTCCAAGCTGTCGCAGCCGCTGAACGCCTCGCTGATCGAAGACGAGAATGACGAGGACGCGCTGGACGATCTGCTGCAGCAACCGGTCGCCGCACAGGCCGTCACGATCACCGAAAAGATCATCGAGCGCGTGGTCGAACGCGTCACCCGCGAGCGTGAGAAGCTGCCGAACCGCCGCCAGGGCTATACCCAGAAGGCCGCCGTGGGCGGACACAAGGTGTATCTGCGCACCGGCGAATTCGGCGACGGCCGCATCGGCGAGATCTTCATCGACATGCACAAGGAAGGTGCTGCCTTCCGTGCGATGATGAACAACTTCGCGATCGCCATCTCGCTCGGCCTTCAGTACGGCGTGCCGCTTGAAGAGTATGTGGAGGCCTTCACCTTCACCAAGTTCGAACCGGCCGGCATCGTCATCGGCAACGACGCAATCAAGAACGCAACCTCGATCCTCGACTACGTGTTCCGCGAACTCGCCGTTTCCTACCTCGGCCGCCACGATCTGGCGCATGTCGATACGTCGGACTTCTCGAACACAGCACTCGGCAAGGGTATCCAGGAAGGCAAGACCAACCTGGTTTCCACCGGCTGGACCCGCGGCTACAAGCCTACGCTGGTATCGGGCAACGAGCGCCAGGCATCAGGCGAGCCGAAGGGCTCCGCCACTGCAGCCCCTGCCCGCGCCTCCTCCGGCGGAACGGTTACTCCCTTTGCCGGAAGTGCCGCCCGGAAGCTGGAAACGACGGTCGCCATCTCGACGTCGGAAATCGTCGCATTCAAGCGCGAATACGAGGAGCGTGCCAAGGAACTGGCAGAAGAGAACGGCGAGGAAGTCAGCGAAGAGATCGCCAGCGAAAGCCAGCAGCAGGCAACCGCCTTGTTCTCCGACAAGGCAGCCGCCGACGCCGCATCGGCCAAGACGGAAGCCAAAAAGCTCGAATCCGAACGCCGGGCGCGATCGATCATGCAGGGCTACACGGGCAATATGTGCTCGGAGTGCCAGAACTTCACGATGGTGCGGAATGGCACCTGCGAGAAGTGCGACACGTGCGGAAGTACCAGTGGGTGCTCTTGAGCTGTAGGGAGCAGTGGGTTGTTTGTCGTCGGTTCGTTCGGTCGGTCCTTCTTGGGTCGGTTGATGTTGGTTGGGTTGGCCGTTTGAACGTCCGACCCGGCAAAACAAGAATCGACCCGACATAAAGCAAGGCTCCACCCAGCCACTTAGAACTGATATTTCCAGGCGCTTTGCGCCTGGAAAATGCCTATCCCAACAAATGGTGAAACAATCTGAACGGCTGGAATCGGGAATGAGAATGCCACTTCGCGGGCTTCCAATTGCTCCGAAGCTGCTAAGAGAACTCTCGCGCCCCTCCACCATCTGCCTGAGTCATCAGCATCCTGGAAACTACCCAGACGAACAGATCACCTGAGCTTCCACTTACTATCATCGGACGGACACGCGATCCCATTGAAGCGAAACTCGCCAGCGAGCGTTCGACGTGTGGTGATGAAAGTCCTGCAATGGCTGCCGGATGATTCGGCTGGCCCGATATCTTCAATCACGCCAGCGCTGCCGGTATCCGGATTGGACCAAGCAAGGGGAGCCACTCCGAATTCACCTTGCCTAACCTTGTCCGCAATGATCGACTGGTCACTGAGCTTGGCTAGTGCAGGAGCCGACTGGGTCGTTGCCGCCATATCGAGCGGCTCGACCGTCGAGCAGCCAAATGCAAGCGACGCGAACAGTAGTCCTACGCATGCCTTCCTTGCCATTGACGGGTTCCTCTGACCTGGGAAATATAGTCGCATAAGCAAATTTCCAAAAACTGAATGGACGGAGACTATCAAATCTTCCGGTCGAACGGCGTGGAGGCGCCCTTTGTCGTTGCCAGCCTCAAGCTGCGTCGCGAGCAACGGTGATACTTGGGAAGTCCTAATGGAAGCGACCGTTCGCGCTGGAGGCGCACCGCCTCGAACGGCCGCCTCGTAAGTGCACGTCGCGGGGCTATTCCAACGCCAAGCGCAAAGGGATGGCCTTTAATCCGGCGTAACCTCATGGCATCAACGAGCCGCGTTGCAGTATAGCGGGCCTGGTCACAGCCGCCGGCAAAAGGTCGACCTTGCGCCGGCTTTGGCTTACAGGCTGCGAGCTTCAACGTAAGGGCTGATAGACAACATCGAAAAGGCCTTTGTCCGCCTTTTTCGCATCGGCAGTTGAGGCCGTCGTGGAATGCGGAACGTCTTCGGCCACTTCTTCGGCAACAGCAGCGAGATCGAGATTTCCCCAGATTGATTCCGACTGGCGGCGATCGGTGCGGCGGGATGTTTTGATTTCGACGACGAACGGCTTCGACTGAGCGCGCATGGGCTTCCTATTGAAATGCGTTGAACGAATCCATCAACGCAGTGAGCCTATGAAGCGTTCCGCGCCAGCGCAAGCTCCCCTGACATATTGAATCCAGCTTCACACAGGCCACGCGACGCGGAACAAGCGGATCTCCATGGCCCGGTACATGCGCTCAATATGCCGGCCTTCCCACAAACCGGCCCGGCTGCGAAGATTGTTGCGAAAAATCCTTGAAGGAAGAAACGATGTCGACTAGGTAGCACCTCGCCGAACATGATGGCGCCTGGGCCCACCGCCTGGGCAATGTCTGGCCGGAAATCTTCCCAACTCGAAGAAGCACCGGCAGCGGCCCAAGACGCCGCAGAGCGACAACAACTCGGTGGCCGCCAGGATGCGGAAATCACATATCAGCGTGCAGGCGGCACGTGCACGACGGACCGGTCGATCGGAGGCGACCGCCCCGAAGCCGATGTCGTCGATGGCGCCAAGGAATGAAAAAGACTGCGAATGACAATCAAAGACCGTTTTCTAAAGCAGCAGCACGCCTGGATGATCGCTGCCTGCTACTCCCGCACGCATCCCGACTTCCATCGTTACGGCGGCGTCGACGTATCGGTCGCGTCCAGGTGGAAGGAAAGCCTCGATGCCTTCATCAACGACATGATCGACACCCTGCCGCGCAGCCTGTCCGAGCGCCGGCTCGAGCTCCGCAATCCGCGGCGCCCATTCGAGCCCGGCAATGTCGAATGGGTCTTCGCGAGCAAGCATCGCGGGCTTCGCGCTCCGGACGGGACCCGTCCCGATATGGGTGAAGGGCGTTCGCGCAGAGCCTGAGACCTCAGCAGCCATTTCGACGTTCGCCGGCCACAACAGTCAACAGGGGCAATCATCGCTCCTCGCCTGTCCGGCGAACGCCTTTCAGCTCATCGTCCTCAAATTCGACCTGCTCGTGCGCTGAGACAACCAGCTGGATCCGACAGAGCCAAAAAACCGACCGCTTTCGCTTCCGGTGTAATGCCCTGCAAATCCGAACGCGCCGTCTGGCGTACTCTCCTGCATGGAACTACACCTTAGTAACAGAGGGTTCGCAGCATTCCCTCAACGTTTGGTTTCGCGCGGCAGTCCTGCGACGCCGCATGCCTTGGTGCCGGCTCAGCTGAACTGCTCTTTTCAGCGTTTCTGACGCTGCGGTCGGTGGTGCAAGCGCTGCAGGCGATAGACATCGCGGCGAGGCCGAAAAGGCCGCAAAAGCGGACCGCGTTCATCGAGATCTGCCTCGCACATTCCTGGTGACCGCGAAGAGGATCACGCCTGCTGCAGCGGAGATGGCTCCCAAGTAGATCCAGGGTGTTTGATCAATCATGAAGCTCTCTTCCGGGTAGGGGAAGTAGCCGCTGCCCTGCCCCATCCACAGCAATCCGATCAGAACAAGCAGACCCGCCAATCCGTATGCAAACTTCGCCATAGAACGTCCCCTTTACCGCAACCAGTGCTCTTCCATTCTATCTGATACGAAACGGACCGGCGTTGTGAACCAGACACGGCCGTGTCTCGAGACACGAGATTTTCCTGATGAAGCCACAGCAGATCTAGGGCGCCTGCATTGCGATTTCCAGGAATTGCCGTTGGTGTCCGCGCATGCCCGCACACCACAGAAATAAAACCGCGCGCTAGGGAGAGCGCGGTCGAGAGGCAAAAGAAAGGTATCGCTATTGGAGCGTGCGCGTCGGCATACCCTGGCCGGGTGCCGCACCCGCCTGAACGGCCGTGGCTCCAGCGCCCGCACCATCAAGGCCTGTCGCAACGACCGAGACGCGGAACTTGCCGTCGAGGTTCCGGTCGAAGATAGCGCCGACGACGATATCGGCATCGTCCTGCACTTCGTCGCGGATGCGGCTCGCGGCCTCGTCCACCTCGAAGAGCGTCATGTCGGAACCGCCCGAGATCGAGATCAGCACGCCCTTGGCGCCTTTCATCGAGATATCGTCCAGCAGCGGATTGGCGATCGCAGCCTCCGCCGCCTTCATCGCACGCTCCTCGCCGGACGCTTCGCCGGTTCCCATCATCGCCCGCCCCATGCCGCGCATGACCGACTTCACGTCGGCGAAATCGAGGTTGATCAGGCCTTCCTTGACGATTAGGTCGGTGATGCAGCCGACGCCGGCATAGAGCACGCGGTCGGCTGTCATGAAGGCATCGGCAAAAGTGGTCTTTGCATCGGCGATGCGGAAGAGGTTTTGGTTCGGAATGACGATAACGGTATCGGCGGCCTGGCGCAGCGCCTCGATACCAGCCTCGGCCGTCTTCAGGCGGCGGTTTCCTTCGAAGGTGAACGGTTTGGTCACGACGCCGACCGTCAGAATACCAGCATTGCGGGCCGCCTGCGCAATGACCGGGGCAGCACCCGTGCCGGTGCCGCCGCCCATGCCGGCGGTGACGAAGCACATGTGCGAACCCGCGAGATGATCCATGATCTCGTCGATCGACTCTTCGGCGGCAGCGCGTCCGATCTCCGGTAGCGAACCGGCTCCAAGACCTTCGGTCACATGCGCGCCAAGCTGGATCTTGCGCGACGCCTTGGACGTCGCGAGGACTTGCGCGTCCGTATTGGCTGCGATGAAATCCACACCTTCGAGATTTTCCGAAATCATGTTATTGATGGCATTACCACCCCCGCCACCGACGCCGATGACCGTTATTCTGGGCCGCATTTCGGAAATCCCGTTCTTGGCGTTCGTCATCGCAATCTCCTTTGTGCGCTCTTGCTGCCGGCTCCGCCTCTTTATCGGGAACCGAATCGAGCACCAGCCTAGGCGCGCAACAAGGCAGAGCCGGGGCGAAAGAACAAGATGAAGCTTTTGGGAAACTTTATCCGGAACCTTTTTTGCACCTCGCGCATTTGGGTGAATCAAGCCAGACCATAGAGAGGAGAACCGCGCAGATGCCTACGCTAGCCTCACCCCCATCCATTGCGCCTCCCAATGATCACATTCTGACCGCCCAGGAAGCTCTGGAGCCCTTGTTCCTGCAGATAGAGGCAGAAGCGGAGGTGAGGATGATCGCAGCGGCCATCCGTGCCGGATGGACTGCGGAAGACGCCGTTTTTGCAATCGACGAGCTTCGCCGCAACGAACTGCTGCCGGGTGAGCATTGAGCCCGGCTGGTCGCATCAAAGTATCATTCGCCTTGCGGGCGAGATGGCCTATGTCTAGCGCGGTCCGCTGATCGCGGAGAGGTCGGTTCATGCCCATCAGAAGTATATGTGTTTTTGGCGCGGGCGCGCTGGGAGGCGCGATCGCCACCAAGCTTGCCTCGTCGCTCGGAAATACCCCAGACGTCTCCGTCGTGGCACGCGGAAGCCACCTTGACGCAATTAGACAGAACGGGCTGACGGTTTTTCAAGCGGGTTCGGAACTGCCGCTGACGGTCAGTCTGACGGCAACCGAAGATCCCAGCGAGCTGCCGAAGCAGGATCTCGTGATCACGGGCCTCAAGGGCCACCAGCTCGGCCCAGCGGCCGAGGGCATTGCCCATCTCGTAAACGAACGCACCCGCGTCCTGACGATCCTCAACGGCATTCCATGGTGGTATTTCCACCGCGACAATAGCCGCCATGCCGAACTCCAGTTCGAAGAGCTTGATCCCGGCGGCAAGCTTTGGCGATTGGTCGGACCGGAGCGCGTGATCGGCTGTGTGGCGCATCAAGGCGCCGAGGTTAGCCACCCCGGCGTAATCAGGCTGAGCAACGACGGGCACTTCATCATCGGCGAGCCGTCGGGCGACACCAGCGCCGATCTCCAAAGCGTCGAGTCGTTGCTGCGGAGCGCGAACATCGGCGTGACGATGTCGTCGCGGATTCGCGACGACATCTGGAGCAAGTTGATGGGCAATGCTTCCTTCAACCCGATCAGCGCGCTCACCCGCTCCTTGATGTCCGACCTCATGGCGGATGCCGCAGTCAGCGATCAGATCGGCAAGGTGATGAAGGAAGTGAAGGCGGTTGGCGAAGCGCTCGGCGCCAATGTGGGCATGTCCGTCGAACAGCGGCTGGAACAGGCCCGCCAGATCGGTCCGGTGCGAACCTCCATGCTGCAGGACCTTCTCGCCCGCAAAGCTCTCGAGATCACTCCGCTGGTCGGTATGGTGGTCGTGCTCGGCCGGCTGACGGCGGTTCCCACTCCGGTGTCGGAGACATTGCTCGCTCTCGTTTCCGAGCTCGACCGGGAGAACCGGCGGATCTTCCAGTAAGGGCGCCGCTGGCGCGCTCTTCGTATTTTGATCCAGGACGGTTGGAAAATGAATCCGAAAACCGTCACAGCACCTTGAAACAAATGCCTTTATTTCAGCCAGCCGACCATTCGCTCGACCGCCTCTACGATTTCGACTTCCGAGCCGGCATAGGACATACGCATCGACCTGTTGCCCTCAATCGGGTCGAAATCGTGGCCCGGCGTCGCGGCGACATTGATCTCTGTGAGCATCCGCTTGGCGAAAGCCATGCTGTCGTTGGTGAAGCGGGTCACGTCGACATAGGCGTAGAAGGCACCATCCATGGGCGACGCGATCGAAAGCCCTATCTCCGGCAGACGGCGCATCAGGAATGCGCGGTTGGCGGCATAGCTCGCCTTGTAGACGTCGAGCTCGGGGCCTGCGCCAAGCGCAGCAGTCGCCGCGATCTGCGAGAGTTCCGGCGGCGAAATGTAAAGGCTCTGGGCAACGCGCTCGATCGGTCGCACCAACCGATCCGGCAACACCATCCAACCGATCCGCCAGCCAGTCATACAATAGTATTTGGAGAACGAATTGATGACGATCGCTTGGTCTGTCAGCACCAGCGCACTGGTTTCCTCGCCTGCGAATGTCAGCCCGTGATAGATCTCGTCCGAGATGAAGGCAATGGAATGGGCAGCGCAATAGTCGGCGAGCGCATTCAGTCCCGCTCGGCCCGTCACCGTGCCGGTCGGGTTCGCCGGGCTGGCCAAAAGAACACCCCTAAGCCGAACATTGTGCTCCGCCTGCGCGGTCTCGAGGCTTTCCGGCGTCAGGGTAAAATGGGTCTCTGCTGTTACCGGAACCTCGATTACCTTCAGACCAAGGGCTCCCAGAATGTTGCGGTAAGCAGGGTATCCCGGCCGTGCAATTGCGACGGCGTCTCCCGCATCGAACAGCGACAGGAACGCCAGATTGAAACCTGCCGAGGATCCGGTCGTGATCGCGATCCGCGCCGGATCAATTTCCAGACCGTGCCGATCCCTGTAGTGCCACGCGAGCGCGTGTTTCAATCGCGCCGTGCCGAGCGCATCGGTGTATCCGATCTTGCCTTCCGTCAGAGCCGCCCGGGCGGCCGCAAGTGCCGCTTGCGGCGCCGGATGCGATGGTTGCCCGACAGCCATCGAGATGACCGGATGACCGCTTGCGCGCCGCTTCGTCGCCTCTGCCAGGACATCCATGGCATGAAAGGGTTCAACTTCGCTGCGTTTGGAAATGGAAAACACGATCGCTACTCTCTCGCTTTGTTTGCGGCCCGACAATTGCCGCATTAATCGGCTCATCACAATCCCGCGATCGAACAACCGATATGAAAATTCCTGTTTGAAGACAGCCGACCGCACCGTAATTTGACGCTTCGCATGCTGCCTGTTAACCGGGCGGTGGTATCCGGAACCGCAACGACGCATATCATCCCCAAAGACGAGGATATCATGGCCCTTCTCCCAAAAATCTTCACTGCGCTTGCACTGACAGCCTCTGTCGCCGCTGCTTGCCCGGCAGCGGCGCTCGATGACGCGCAGAAGAAGGAGTTCGGCGAGTTCATCAAACAGTACCTGATCGAGAACCCCGAGATCATGATCGATGTACAGGATGCGCTGCAGAAGAAGCAGGAATCCGCCCGCCTCGTCAAAGCGAATGCAGTGATCTCCGACAACAAGTCGACGATCTTCGATGCCAAGTACGATATGACGATCGGCAATCCGAAGGGCGACGTGACGATCGTCGAGTTCTTCGACTACAATTGCGGCTACTGCCGCCATGCGCTTTCCGACATGCAGACGATGCTCGAGAAGGACAATAATGTTCGTTTCGTCCTGAAGGAATTCCCGATCCTCGGGCCGGAATCCGTTGCAGCTCACAAGGTCTCGGATGCATTCCGCAAACTGGCGCCAGAAAAATATAGCCAGTTCCATATCGCGCTTCTCAGCAGCGACGGCCGTGCAGACGAAGGAAGCGCCATCGAAGTGGCGAAATCGCTTGGCGTCAGTGAAAAGCAGATCCGTCAGGAAATGGCCAAAAGCGCCAGCGATCAGTCCGTCAAGGAAACCTACCAGCTCGCTCAGAGCCTGGGCATCACCGGCACCCCCTCCTATGTCATCGGCAACGAATTGGTGCAGGGAGCGGTCGGTTTCGACGACCTCGAGACCAAGGTGAAGAACATGCGCGCCTGTGGCAAGACAAGTTGCTGAGGCGACGCCCATCAAAACGCCAAAATCGAAGCGTTTCAGCCATGTGGACAAATATGGCGCGATTCCGGCTGCCCCGCCCAAAGGGCTTTCATTAAGCCTTTGGTGAGTCTATAGGTTGCCCTCGCACATTTGACGGAACATTCGATGACGCAGACTATTTTCGTCCTGAACGGGCCAAACCTGAACATGCTCGGCAAAAGAGAGCCGGGCATCTACGGCGGCAAGACGCTTCAGGACATCGAAACGGATTGCAAGGCGGCTGGACGCGATCTTGGCATCGAGATCGATTTCCGTCAGAGCAATCATGAGGGTGCGCTTGTCGACTGGCTCCATGAGGCGAATGACAAGGCCATCGGGGTGGCGATCAACGCCGGTGCTTACACGCACACGTCGGTTGCGCTCCACGATGCAATCCGCGCTATTTCCATTCCGGTTGTAGAGCTCCATATTTCCAATGTTCATGCGCGGGAAGAATTCCGCCACAAGTCAATGATTGCGCCTGCGGCTAAGGGCGTGATCTGCGGATTTGGACCTCATAGCTACATTTTGGCGCTGCAAGCGCTGAAGAATCTCACGGCATAAGAAGAAGACAGGGCAAACACTCATGGCTGAGAAGAAAAACGGTATCGATCAGGCGCTGATCCGCGATCTCGCAAACATCCTCAACGAGACGGATCTGACGGAAATCGAAGTCGAACAGGACGACCTGCGCATCCGCGTTTCGCGCAACGGCACCACGCAGTACGTTCAGGCGCCGATGGCGGCACCGGCCTACGCTGCAGCTGCTCCGGCTGCGGTTGCTACGGCACCTGCCGCACCAGCCGCTGCCGTTCGCAACCCGGCGAACACGATCAGCGCGCCGATGGTCGGCACCGTCTACATGGCTCCTGCCCCCGGCGCCCGCGCCTTCATCGAAGTCGGTGCGACCGTCAAGGAAGGCCAGACGCTGCTCATCATCGAAGCGATGAAGACGATGAACCAGATTCCTTCGCCGAAGTCCGGCAAGGTGACAGAAATTCTCGTCGAGGACGGCAGCCCCGTCGAATACGGCCAAGCCCTCGTCGTCGTCGAATAAGGCGGGCATCATGGTCTCGAAAATCCTCATTGCCAACCGCGGCGAAATCGCGCTGCGCGTGCTCCGTGCCTGCAAGGAACTCGGTATTCCCTGTGTCGCGGTCCATTCGACTGCTGACGCAGATGCAATGCATGTGCGCCTTGCCGACGAGAGTGTCTGCATCGGCCCGCCGCAATCGCGCGATAGCTATCTGAACATCCATCAGATCGTTGCAGCCTGCGAGATCACTGGCGCTGACGCTGTCCATCCCGGTTACGGCTTCCTGTCGGAGAACGCCAAGTTTGCCGATATCTTGGAAGCGCACGGCATCACGTTCATTGGGCCGACGGCGGACCATATCCGGATCATGGGCGACAAGATCACGGCCAAGACGACCGCCCAGGAACTCGGCATTCCCGTTGTTCCCGGCTCCGACGGCGAAGTGAAAAACGAAGAGGACGCGCTGAAGACGGCCGCGGAAATCGGTTATCCCGTCCTGATCAAGGCGACGGCCGGCGGCGGCGGACGCGGCATGAAGGTCGCCAAGACCCCCGACGACCTCATTGAAGCCTGGTCGACCGCACGCACGGAAGCGGCTGCGGCGTTTGGCAACGACGCCGTTTACATGGAAAAGTACCTCGGCAAACCCCGCCACATCGAAATCCAGGTATTCGGTGATGGCGAAGGCAATGCGATCCATCTCGGCGAGCGCGACTGCTCGCTGCAGCGCCGCCACCAGAAGGTTTGGGAGGAAGCCAACTCTCCGGCTCTCAATGTCGAGCAACGGATGAAGATCGGCCAGGTTTGTGCTGATGCGATGATGAAGCTCAAGTACCGCGGCGCCGGCACGATTGAGTTCCTCTATGAAAACGGCGAGTTCTACTTCATCGAAATGAACACCCGCCTGCAGGTGGAACACCCAATCACGGAGGCGATCACCGGTATCGACCTCGTGCACGAGCAGATCCGAGTCGCTTCCGGCGGTGGTCTGTCCGTCACGCAGGACGAAGTGCACTTCCACGGCCACGCCATCGAATGCCGTATCAATGCAGAGGACGCGCGTACCTTCGTGCCCTCGCCCGGCACGATAACGCATTTCCACGCGCCGGGTGGCCTTGGCGTGCGCGTGGATAGCGGCGCCTATCAGGGCTACAAGATCCCACCCTACTATGACAGCCTGATCGGCAAGCTTATCGTCTTCGGCCGTACGCGCGTCGAATGCATGATGCGCCTTCGCCGTGCGCTTGACGAATTCGTCGTCGACGGGATCAAGACCACGCTGCCGTTGTTCCAGGATCTGGTCGACAACCAGGATATTGCCAACGGCGAATACGACATCCACTGGCTGGAAGACTATCTGGCCAACAAGCCGGCGTAACTAGGAATGGCAGGGTCGCGCAGGAAGTCTCCAGGCATCACACCGGAAATCCTCCTGCGCGCCTACTCCATCGGACTCTTTCCGATGGCCGAGTCGGCCGACGACCCCGAAATCTTCTGGGTCGAGCCCGACGTTCGCGGCGTCCTGCCGCTCGATGACTTCCACGTTTCCAAAAGTCTTGCGAAGACGATCCGGCGCAAGCCTTTCGACATCCGCTTCAACTACGACTTCGATGCTGTGATCGCCGCCTGCGCAGAGGAGACTCAGGGCAGACCGAGCACCTGGATCAACCAGACGATCAGATCGCTCTATTCGACTCTGCATCGCATCGGCCATGCCCATTCGGTCGAAGCATGGGACGGCGACGACTTGGTAGGCGGCCTTTACGGCGTTTCGCTGGGCTCCGCGTTTTTCGGCGAGAGCATGTTTTCACGACAAACGGACGCGTCGAAGACTTGCCTCGTCCATCTGGTGGGCCGCCTCCGCGAAAACGGCTTCACGCTGCTCGATACGCAGTTCACCACCGAGCACCTCAAGACCTTCGGCGCCATCGATGTGCCCAAGGACGACTACGCGCACATGCTCGCCGCAGCGATGGAATCGCCTCACCTGCAGTTTTGAGGCTATTTGGCCGCCTTGTCAGGCGCAGGTACGTCCGAGGTCTGCTTGCAGTCCTTCAACCAGACGTCATAGATCGGGTGTTCGACGGCGTTGAGGCCGGGGCTGTCGGCAAACATCCAACCGGTGAAGATGCGGCGGATCTTGCGATCAAGCGTGATCTCGTCCACTTCCACGAAGCCATCAATCTTCTGCGCTTCCGCCTGGTCGCGCGAGTGGCAAGCCTTCGGCGTGACCTGCAGCGCGCCGAACTGAACTGTCTCGTTGACGTAGACGTCGAACGTCGTGATGCGGCCGGTGATCTTGTCGAGGCCGGAGAAGACAGCGACCGCGTTGTCGATACGGGCCGCGGAAGCAGCGTGCGGCGGCAACAATGCGCAAATCGCCCAAGCCAACACGGCGGCACGCAGGGTATGGTTCCGCGTGAAAAGCTTCATGTCTACCCGTCTCCACCGCATCGCAATATCAAAGGCCGCAGTTTCTGCGGCCAACCTGCGGGTATAGGTCAATTGTGGCCAAAAGCGGGGCCTGACGACCTTGTCAGTTACCGGGTGTCCAAGCGTCGTAGTCACCGGTAACGCGCGGACGCTCGCCAGGAACGGCCAGAGAGCCCGGCGGACGGTAAGCCTGCGGCGAACCGGTCGGGTTGGCGCGATGACCAATTTGCCAGTCCTTGGCAACGTAGTTTTCCTTAGACGGCGGAACATTGGTGCGATGATGCATCCAGCCGTGCCAGCCCGGCGGAATGGCCGAGGCATCTGCGTAGCCATTGTAGATCACCCAGCGCCGCGGCAGGCCAAAGGAGGATGTACCGCCCTCGTAGTAGACGTTGCCCAATTCATCTTCGCCGACGCGCTTGCCGAAACGCCAGGTCGCGAAACGCGTCCCCATCGTCTGACCGTTCCACCACGTGAAGATTTGCAGGAGGAGATTCTTCATGTCTTTTCCTTGAGCTTGCCAGACGGCCAGCGGGACCAGAATTCGATCTCTCGCTTATGCCGTTAGCGGAATGTATTGTCCAGTGATTCCAGAGCGAAGTCGCTTCATTTCAGGACCATCAGGAAGCCGAGATGCGACGGCGCGGAGCCGCGTTTTTCATAGAACCTGTACGCACCCACGCGCTTCGCGCTCGAAATGAGCTGCACCCGCGAAAGACCGCGGCCTTTTGCCTCGGCAACGCAGTCGATCATTTTCGCACCTATCCCCTCACCGCGCATGTCGCCGCGCGTCTGCACCGTTCGACAATCATCAAGGATACTCCGAGCCTCGACAATGTCGTGGCAACAGAGGTCTGGAAGGCGCCGACCACCTCGCCGTCGCGCTCCGCCACATCAGAGCGTCTGATCGGGCAAGTCGGAAATCGTCTCGAATGCGCTCCCATAGTCGCCGAAGGCTTCTTGTGCCACTGTATCGAGATGCCTGATATCGTCGGCGACGAACACCGAAATCAGCGCCACAAAGGCCGCGGTCATCGGGATCGCATCAATGTGTCTCGAGCGCCTTTTCAAGGATCAATGTTGCAATACCGGATTGGCCGGGACCGTCGTTTTCGTTGCGGCCGGCATCCGTGAAGCCATGGGCGCGGTAGAAGGCGATCGCTGTCGTGTTCAACGGTTCGACCTCCAGGCGCATGATCTCAGCGTCGGGAAAGCATGTCTCCAGCTCCGCGAAGATCTCGCGCCCAATGCCCTGCCGATGAAGCGCAGGGCGGACGTAAAGCAGATGAAGCATGACCGTCTTGGTCATCTCATCGGACATGGCGGCATAGCCGATGCCGCCAATGTGCTTGCCGTTGTCGGCGACAAGGAACTCCGCGTTCTTCCTGGCAAGCCGCGCCTGAAGCGCTGCAGGGGAAAAGAGGCGTGCAATGAGCTCCTTAACCTTCGGCTCACCGTGGAGTTCGGCATAGGCGGCGCGAAACGCTTCACCCAACAGGACGCCGACCTTGCCCAGGTCACGCTCGCTGGCTGTGCGTACGAAATACACGAGACCTTACTCCTCGATGCCTAGCTTCGCCTTGACGAGCGCCTGGACGGCCTGCGGGTTCGCCTTGCCGCCGGTCGCCTTCATCACCTGGCCGACGAACCAGCCGGCGAGCGTGGGCTTGGCCTGAACCTTGGCGACCTGGTCCGGGTTGGCAGCAATGATCTCGTCGACCGCTTTTTCAATCGCCCCGGTATCCGTCACCTGCTTCATGCCGCGGGCTTCGACGATCTCGGCAGGATCGCCGCCTTCTGCGAGCACGATTTCGAAGAGGTCCTTGGCGATCTTGCCGGAGATGGTCTCGGCCTTGATGAGATCGATGATCGCGCCGAGCTGAGCGGCAGAAACAGGAGTCGATTCAATATCTTTGCCGGTTCTGTTCAGTGCGCCCAGCAAGTCGTTGATGACCCAGTTGGCGGCCGTCTTGCCATCACGGCCCTCGGCCACTGCTTCGAAATAATCGGCAATTGCCTTTTCGGACACGAGCACCGAGGCGTCGTAGACAGACAGGCCCAGTTCGCGCACGAAGCGCTCCTTCTTGTCGTCGGGCAGTTCCGGCAATTCGGCTTCCAGTGCCTTGACGAAAGCATCGTCGAACTCGAGCGGCAGCAGATCCGGATCGGGGAAGTAGCGATAGTCATGCGCATCTTCCTTGGAGCGCATGGAACGCGTCTCGCCCTTTCCCGCATCAAACAAGCGGGTTTCCTGATCGATAGTGCCGCCGTCTTCCAGAATACCGATCTGGCGGCGGGCTTCGTATTCGATCGCCTGGCCAATGAAGCGGATGGAGTTGACATTCTTGATTTCGCAGCGCGTGCCGAAACCTTCGCCCGGACGACGGACGGAGACGTTGACATCTGCGCGCATCGAGCCTTCGTCCATGTTGCCATCGCAAGTACCGAGATAGCGCACGATCGAGCGCAGCTTCGTCATGTAGGCCTTGGCTTCATCGGACGAGCGCATGTCCGGCTTGGAGACGATTTCCATCAGCGCAACGCCTGAACGGTTGAGGTCCACGTAGGACATGGTCGCGTGCTGATCGTGCAGGGACTTGCCGGCGTCCTGTTCGAGGTGCAGACGCTCGATACCGATCTCGATATCTTCGAACTGGCCCTGGCGATCCGGCCCGAGCGAGATTAAGATCTGGCCCTCGCCGACGATCGGATCCTTGAACTGGGAGATCTGATAGCCCTGCGGCAGGTCTGGATAGAAGTAGTTCTTACGATCGAAGATCGAGCGCTTGTTGATCTGCGCCTTGAGGCCGAGACCGGTGCGCACGGCCTGTCGGACGCATTCCTCGTTGATGACGGGCAGCATACCGGGCATGGCGGCGTCGACGAGCGACACGTTTGTATTCTGTGGCTTGCCGAATTCCGTCGACGCGCCGGAGAACAGCTTCGAATTCGACAGCACCTGTGCATGGACTTCCATGCCGATGATGACTTCCCAATCGCCGGTGGCGCCGGGAATGAAGCGTTTCGGATCAGGCGTGCGAACGTCGACAAGGGTCACTAGCACTACTTTGGCAGAATGTATTTTGGCGGTCTGAAGCGGATTCTGCAGTGAGGACATCGTTCTGGGGCTGACGCTGATAGGAGGGTGTTTATGACCGCGCGTCGGATGGCTGGCAGTGTCGGTTTAGGCGGACCGTGCCTCTTCCTTTTTTTCCCGCTTTGCCTTGTGTAGGCGCTGATGTTGCAGGAAGGCGTAAGCGATCATTGTCATCAGCGCGTGTCGATGCAGACCTTGCCATGATCGGCCTTCAAAGTGATCAAGGCCGAGCTCTTCTTTCATTTGTTGATGCGCTTGCTCGCAGACCCATCGGGCTTTGATGGCAGCTGCCAGCTGCTTTAACGTCGCCTCGGCTGGCAGATTGGAGAGATAGTATTTGCGTTCGTCGTTCGAGCGCCATTCGCCCACCAGCCACGCCTCTTCGCCCGGCATATGCTGCTGTCCCTTGTCGAGGATACGTTGCGGGCTGCCATCAGCGATCCGAATGCGCAGCGCAGCAAAGCGCGCTGTCAGGCGACCTTTCGTGCCGCGACGCCAACTGACCTTTTTCCAGGAAGATGCTTCCAGGATCGTTTCGGCAGCCATCGATACGGTGTCGGGGATCGAATGCTTGCGCGGCCTGCCAAGACCGGAAACCGGAAAAATCAATGCGACWTCATGGGGGTAGACCTTTTGATGTTTGGGAATACCGACCGCCCATGTGAGGCCGCGTGCACTCAKCCCCTGGCGAAACGCGGCCGATAAACCATAGCCGGCATCGGCGAGCACGGTGCCAAACCGCACCCCCGCCGCAATCAGCCTGTCGATCTCGTCGAGCGCGATCGTCGGCTTGGTGCGGGATATGCGCATCTCCTCGGGAACACCAGCCTTTACCATCCGATCCTGATTACTGGTCCAGCTTTCCGGCAAGAACAGTCGCAAGCCCACCGGAACGGGAACCTCATCGCGTGCCAGCGTCAGCGATACCAGCGTCTGGCAATTGGCGCGTTTGCCCAGCATCGAAGCATATTGCGGAGCGACCCCGACCGAATGATCGCCCTTCTTCGGCAAGCCCGTATCGTCGATCACCAGAAAGGCATCTGAGGCTCCGACTATTCTGTCAGCCTGCACAGCCAGTTCCGTCTCAAGCGGACCCGCGTCCCAAATACCATCCGAGATGAAATGATGCAGGCGGTCGTAGTGATCGGGCGCAAGGCGCTCCGCCATCGGCTCGATACTCTTGCGATCACCTGGTCCGATCAGGCCCGAAATATATACCGGGCACATCTGCCGCCGCTTCTTGTGACCAAGCTTCTCAACGAACGGCTTCAGCCAATCCGTCAGTGCAATATCCTGCTCCACCATCCACCGCACCCCTTTTGAGGTGCCAAAGATGGCCGATTATCGTTAACCGTCGGTTAATCTGCCAAAGTAGTGCTAG
>NZ_JBFUAL010000034.1:0-37593 GCF_056406295.1 Rhizobium sp. P1_C7 | reverse complement strand
CGCAACGATCTTCGAGATGAACGTCGAAAGTTACAGGCGTCGCTCTGCCATGGAGGCAAAACGCCAACGTGGAAGGCCGTCCTCATACGCGACAATCAACAACACAAACGAGATTGTCGCGGAGCGTCAATCAGACCAATGAATGACGCTTGCGAGCGTCAATCAAACAGATAAACTCACCCAGCCAGCGACACACAGGATTCTCATCCAGATTGTCGCGCGCCTCTCATCCAGATCGCCGCGCTATAGCCAAACCCATCGAAGAACCCTGTCATGAGCCTGTGTATTCGTTTACGTGGCTATCGGGATTCGTCGAGTTCAGTGGCCGACTGGCGCAAAGGAAAAACCTCAGACTATCGCGTACCGACGACTATCATTGCCGTCGAGCGAAGGTGAATCTTCCCGTCGGAGACGGATTGTCGCGCTAGCTCCAAGACCTCGCGACGGATTTTCTCCCCTGTTACGGTGTCTGCCTTTGATAGTCCGGCGACGACGGGCGCGGCGACTTCAGTCATGAAATCCCAGTAGCGCTCTGGGTTGTCGTGCACCATCATAGTGGTGACTTCTTCCTCGGCGACGTCGTGAAGACCCGCCTTTTTGAAAGTCTCGACCATCATGCCCTCAGGCGCGCAGCGGAACAAACCCGGCGAGCCGGGTGGGGGCGAGGGAATTTCCACGTGGCGGGCGATAGTGCCCATGATCGTGGTCGCCCATGGGTTTTTGGCAGGAGTGCTCCATACTGCCGCGCAAACTCGGGCACCGGGCTTTGCCACGCGTGCCATCTCCTTGGCGGCAGCAGCAATGTCGGGGAAGAACATGAACCCAAACCGGCAGAGAACGGCGTCGAAGCTGGCATCGGCAAAAGGCAGCGCTCCCGCTTCACACAGCTCAGTCTGAAAGTTTCTCAGTCCACGCTTGGCCGCATTTTCGGCGGCCACGGCCAGCATGTGTTCCGAGAGATCGGTTACGGTGACATGACCATCGGGGATTGCCGCTGCCGCCGTTAGGCCGGGTTCTCCGGTGCCAGCGGCTACGTCAAGCACTCTGAAGCCGTTCGCGAGATTTGCGCGCCGAAGCATGGTGTCACCAAACGGGGCGAGCCAGTCCAGAACCAAGCTGTCCCATTTCTTCCAGCCGGCCGAAAACTTATCCCAGGTCTCACGTTGCTGGTTACGGATATCGTCGAGATTCGCTGACATGCACGCTTCCTCCCTGATGAGCCCAACCGGCAAAACCCTGAAGTCATGCACTATGGACCACTATTGCCGGGTTTCAATGGAATTGCGCGCCATGCCCAGCAGATGCTGGGTTTTGCTGGGATCCCGCGGGACCTTTCGGCCCACGTTCGGCCGGTGGTGTCCGCCTGGAGAAGCGATCACTGTCTTGCCTCTTATAATTCTTCCTCTTTTCATGCGCCGGAGTTAAATTGTCTGAGGGCGAAGGGCCTAGGGTCACACGTGCCCGGTTCACGTCGCAGGCGTGCCATGCACGTCGTTCGTGTTGACGGGGCATTTGCATCGTGAGGTTTAGAGCAAAGCTGATTGGAGGAGCCGCAGGCGGCGCAGGCCATGTGTCCGTCAGAAACTCGCTTCTCTGGCTCACCATATCGTCCATGCCGCTCGCATATGCTGGCTTATCCCGACAGATTTCGAGCGTGCCAGCCGCTATTGACGCCTTTGACGCGAACCCGGCCTTCGGCGCGTAGTCCCGCCGTACCGACCCCCCCCGCCATCGCGGGTGCCACAGAACCACTTATTGGATTGGAGGATGCAATGACACACACGCAAAGTCCCTGTCGTGTTGCTAAGGGTCTTCGGCAGATCTTGCTGGTGTTTGTTGCAGCTGTGGTTCTCAGCGGCTCCCCGCCGGTCGTGTTCGCGGGACCAGCCGTGTCAGCGGACAATGTCGACATGCGTGACGTCATTGCTCGCCAGTTTGAGGCGTTCGACCCGCAATATCGGGAACACCGTCAACACTATTCAGAGCGTCTCGAAGGGCTCGAGAGGAGGATCGCCGATGAGCAAGCCGCAGGCATCACCTTGCAATGCTCGGAGCAAATGTATCTCGAGGGAAAGTGGCTGCTCGGCTACACGGCGAACTGGGGTGCACTCGAGGACAAATTGGAGCGTATCGAGCGGAGTTTGCAGGACAAAAGTCAGGATTTTGCTCGCGAGCAGTCACCCGTCGATGGCTTTTGGGGGCTTTGCTATGATCAATGGTTCATGCGAGTGGGTGAGACAGCGACGGCGTTCAGCCTCCTCTCGAACCAGGGGGCTCCCCGCTATCGCTTGCGCCCGCGGCTCCCCACAGGACGTGAGCTCATCAACTATCTTCAAGGTCTGCTCGTCTCGGACATCGAAAACACAGGTATCGACAACCGCGGCGAACTGAGCAGCGTGTTGGCAAGCTATTCAACGGCAGCCTACAAACATGACCTCCAGGACGTTCTTGCCAACCATGTAGCACTTGACGAGAAGATAGACTGGGAAGAAATGCGCGAGGCTGCCTGGTTTTTTATCCACGGCTCACAAGATATTAAAACTGGCTATTGGGGCGCGTGGTACGTCATCGATGGCAAGATACGCAAGACCACCGATCTCAGCATGACGTTTCACATTGTGCAGTACAGCAAGGGCGAAGTGGACCATTGGCCGCAGATCATAAGGACGACCCTTGCCATCAAAGACGATGCCTACCCCTTTGGGTGGCGCAGCAATGGGAAGTTCACCAACCACAACTTTTATGATGTCGCGGCGATCTTCAAGTACGGCTGGCCGCACATGAGCGAGGAGGAGCGAAAGATGGTCCGCGGTGAGATCCGCCAGATGTTGCTCTGGTCCTTCGACAACACCCTGAACGCCGACGGGACCTATCGGTACACTCCAGGCTACGCGGACTCCTATGCAGACGAGTATTATTTCGGCGTATCGCTGCTTGATGTTCTTGGCTACTGGAATCCCGCCCAGAGGTTTTGGACTGACGAGCCGCTTGAGCCGACCTTGGCCGGTCGCGCCGACTGCTGCCTGATAAAGCAGCGCGTAGACGCATTCGACTTTAAGGGCTGGGCCGGTGCTGGTGCTTTGGAAAAGCTCACGAGAAGCTGCAGCGTGTGTTCCCAACCAGGTCAGTCTGCAACGCAACGCTAGGCCGCGGCACCGCGAGTATCGCGACTGGAGAAAAGGCAGAAAATAGCTTCGGCATGTCCATTCCCCCCAAGTGATCCTTCCGTTTGCGGGCCCATACTATCAGTGGGTTTGGGGATTCTGGTCCCCTGGGGACCTTCCATATCCCGCATTCGACGATGGCCTGGATGCTGCCGGCTCGGGGAGTTCCGCGCATTGAACGGCCGCGGCTTGCACACCGCGCTCATGGCGATCAAACATAGCTGCGAACTCTGCATCGCGGTGGTAGCTCAACTTGCTCGCCAAGATCGGCCGCTGCCCCGCAAGCAAAAGCAACGCGCGCCTCCCGGGCAGCCCGCGAACCTCATCCGGTGTCAGCAGTGGTCGCCCAATATGGTGTTCAGCGAACGATAGTCCTGATTGTTGCGCGTCCAACGCCCGCGCCATGGTCTGGAACACGACCGTCTCATGACCAATCAGATCAGAAACCAGACGGGCGCTGTCGTGATCGTTGACGCCGAAGACTTGCAGCACAGCTGCATTCGACAGGAACGTGCCGGCGCGTTTTCCATATGTGGCACGCAGCTGGTGAACGTCCTGGAGGATTGGCCAGAGCTGCACACCGTAGCCCGCCATTAGACCCATCGCACGCTCGATCGCATCGAGGCGCCCAAGGGCGGCAAACTCGTCGAGCAGGTAAAGAACCGGCGAGGAGCTTGTCGCTCGACTGCGGGTCATCTCCAGCAGGCTTTGCGTCACCATCAGGCGCAACCATCGTGCATAGGCCGAAAGACGGTCGGGCGGCAGCACCAGGAAGACCGTCACCGTGCGATTTTTGAGATCGGCGAACCGGAAATCGGATCGTTGAAGGACGCTTGCCATGCGCGGACTGTCGAGAAAATGGGTATGGCGCTGCGCTGCGGACAGCACACCTGCTGCTTCGCGCTCCGACTTGCCGAAATGTCGGTTGGCGGCGCGCGCAACAAGGCCGCCCATGGCTTCGCTTTGCTGCATCGTCTGCAGCATCGCGACGAAGCGTTCCGGCGCGAGTGTGAGCGCTTCGCGTACCGTCAGGAGCGTGCGCCTGTCCTTTGTTTCACAGGACGCGATGTGAAGCATGATCCCTGACACAAGCGCCTTCGCTTCCTCGTTCCAATGTGCTTCGCCCGCCTGGCCCGGTTCGTCATAGACAAGGGTATCGGCAAGTGTAGCTGCATCCTCGGCGATGTCGGGACTGTCGGGATCGAGCGTATCGAAGGGATTGAAGGCGGACGTCGTGTGGGTAGTGGCGCCGAAAGGATCGAGAATATGCACCGGCCCGAAGGCGGTGCGGGCGCGCATTGTGATCCGTGCATTCTCGCCCTTTGGATCGATGCAGATGAGGGAACGGTTGGCTGTTAGTAGGTTTGGGATGATCGTTCCGACACCCTTGCCCGTGCGCGTCGGTGCCATCGTCAGCAGGTGCGATCGGCCGTCATAGCGAAGGAGCATTCCGGACCGTGGATCGCGGCCAATCAAAAGTCCGGTCTGCGATCGGGTGAGGGGGGCAATCTCACCGGCCGTGGCAAAGCGTGCCGATCCATGGGTGTCGCCCTCTGCTCCGCCAAAATGCTGGATCATCGGATTGCTGATCACTCGAAACAGAATGAAGAGGATCAATCCGGTCACAGCAATATTGCCGGCATGCCAGAGCACATCTCCCCTCACGAGACCGGCAACATCGCGCATGAACCAGTCAGCCACCCAAATGACCACGAAGACGACGATGACCATCGGCACGGCGTTGTTCGCCAGATACCGGCCGGAACGAAATGGCGCGAGAACCACCGAGGCGATCGCCCAGACGGGATCGCGCCTTGCTGCATGGATCATGTTTGCAAAGGCGTTCCACGCCGGGCGAAGCAGGGTCATGTGCTTTGCTCCGTGATCTCATCGGCACGGGTGATCTGGCTTGGTGGCTCCAACAGATCGCCAAACAGCACCTTGTCTGTGTCCCTGATCAGGAAGCCTGGAAGCTCGCGACGCAACCAGTCGCTCAGCCGAGCCGAGAATTCCGCGTTCGGATCGCTCTGCAAGCGATGCAGCAAGAAGGCGCCGAGCAGGACCTTACGTCTGGTGTCGACGGCGCGCTGCTGCTTGCTCAGTCGAATTTGCAACGTTCTCTTTTGCACCTCCAATTGCGCCAGGCGCTCCTCGATCGGTCGACGCGGCATGTGTCTGCTCCGGGTTCGATTTCGGCTCGTCGCCGAACAATTGCGGTGAGCCATCCTGACCAAGACCTGCAGTCGTCGGCAACGCGCATATTTGCGTGCTGCGCCATCCCGGTTACTGACCCACACCAGAGCGAGCGACATCGCCGTTTGCTCACGACATGACCGGAAGAGGGAAGCGATGGACAGCGCGGCGAGGGTCGATGCCAAAGGAAACCGAGTTACCGGTCGAAATCCCGGCATTCACGCGTGGCTCGAGGAATTTGATGACGCGATCGTCGCTGATCGGTCGTTGCAGGGGACCAGGGATACCTTAGGTAGAATTACGAACTGATCGCATTGCCTTTGCCCATTTCACCAGCTGATTCAACTGAGCGTCGAGCTCTTTAAGCTTAGCCTCAGGTGGATTTGGCTTCGAGAACTGCTCGAAATCGCTCCACAGCGATAGGTCGACGTGGTTGGCGATCGTCGCGACATTCAAAGCGCCCAAGATTGAACGCAACGGCTCGACGGCGCGGACGCCGTTGGCTTGAGCGCCATAACTGACGAAAGCGGCAGCCTTGTCGGCCCATTCCTTGAAAAGGTAATCGATGGCATTGATGAGCGCCGGCGCGGGACCGTGATTGTATTCGGGTGTCACAAAGATAAAACCGTCGAATTTGGCAACGGCTGCCGCCCACCGCTTGGTGTGTTCCTTGGTATAGTCACCGCGAGCGGGGGGAACGGCCTCATCCAGGAGAGGCAGGTCGAAAGCGCCAATGTCCAGCTTCGTAGCGCGCAAATCCGCGCGGCTACTGGCATGGCCCGTGACCCAATCGGCCACGGCGGGCGATTTCGTTCCAGGCCGCGTGGTGCCGGTGACGACGGCGATCTCGATCATTCGCTTGCTCCTTGTATTTGTGGTGAAGGGTTGCCAAGGCTTTCGAAGAAGCTGAGGAAGCCTGCCGGTGCATCATCGGCAAAGGCGAGCGCCAGGTTGGCGGCGGACTGCTCCTGATAAGGCGTCGTGCGCTCGGCCATGCTCGCCTCATACGTCTCGAATGCCGCGTCAAGGTCGTTGCGGTGAGCAAGGATGGCGGCTGCCAGGTCGCTGGCATCGGCCATCGCGAGATTCACGCCTTCTCCCGCAAAGGGAGACATGAGGTGAGCCGCATCGCCGACAAGCGTCGCTCCGTGTGCGCGCAGCCAGTATTTCCCCGTTGGGAACGCATAGATCGGGCGCGAGACCAATGCGCCATCGCTCTTGGAGAGCATGGCAAGATAGGCCTCCCCCCATCCGTTATAGTGATTGATGAGTGTCTCTCGGGAAAGCTCCTCACGGACCAACTGCTCAGGCAGGCTGAGCGCGGCGTAGACGCAGAGCTCGTCGGCCGGTTCCCGGTGGCCGATGATCCCCTGCCCTTTGGATAGGGCAAACATGAGGCCGTCGCCGACGAGACGCCGCACCACGGGATAGTTGCGGGTAGCTTCAAGGAATCGCATTTCGATGAAGGTGATGCCGGTGTAAATTGGCTTCCGGTCGGTGAGAAGCGGGCGGACTTTCGACCATGCACCGTCTGCACCGACGACGGCATTGGCGTACCTTACGCCACCATCGGCCGTTATGATCCTGAAACCGTTGGCGTCCCGCTCAATCGCTCTGACACTACTGTTCCATTGGATGATGTCGTTGGGCAGAGCTTCGACGATCAGGCGACGCAGTGTGCCGCGGTCGATTTCTGGCCGGCTCCCGTTCCCTTTGTCTTCGAAGAGAATCGTCCCGTTGCGATTGAGGAGGCGCACGGCATCGCCCCCCGGCAGAACATGATCGAGCACCGACTGGTAAAGGCCGGCAGCCTGCAGAGCCGGCTGGCCTGTAGCCTCGTTGAGATTGAGCATGCCGCCCTGGTGACGTGTCTCGAGCGAGGGATCGGCCTCGAGAATAACGCACGCCACTCCTCCCTCGTGGAGCAAATAGGCAAGCAAAGGGCCGGCGATGCCGGCACCTATTATAGCAATCATAACAAGCCTCTCATCTAGCGCGTGACTTTCTGCCGCGGTCATGTTTATATAGGAGCCTATACATTTGAATAGGATATAATGCAAGTGGTACGACCGAAATGGATTTTGGCAGATCGGCCTGGGCATCTCGTGATGCGGTTGGCGCGTCTCATGTCACGCTACGCCGAAGAGCGTATTCAACCGTTGGGTACAGGGATCGCTGGCTATCCCGTGATCAACGCGCTCAGCGAAACGGGCGAGATGACGCAAAAACAACTGACGGAACTTCTCGGGGTCGAGCAGTCCAGCACGGCGCAATTGCTTGGTCGTCTCGAGCGTGACGGGTTTGTCATGCGCCGAAAAGATCCGGATGACGGAAGGAGCAGCCTCATTCGACTTACCGCGAAGGCAGCAGATGCGCTTCCGGCCATATCGGACATCATGGATAAGGGTAATGATCTTGCCGTGGAGGGTTTCAGTAAGGAAGAAATCAATCTAGTGATCGACTTCCTGAAGCGCATGCTCGCGAATTTTGATCGACGGGAATAGGTGCGTAGGATCGTTGCCCACGATTCTTGGCGAAAGCCTCCCGCGTACTGCATGATCATTGCCTTCGTTCATATCGCAGCCGTGAGAAAGACGTTTGTGTCGGTAGACCACTCGGTATGACGGAGCCGGCATTCGATGGTCAGCACATTTTCCTCCATGATTGGGTGGGTAACCGAGACGATATGAGAGTTAGTGCGCTCCACACCACGCACCATGTCAAGGGTGCAGCGAACTCGTCTGCGGGAGAGACGATCACGGTCGCCACGCACTCACACGGGAGGAACCTTCGTCCACTGACCCACAGGACCAAAAAAATTCAATTGTGCGATTCCACGGTAGCAGTTGTGTCGTGCCGACGCTTTTTTGCTGCCCTCAGGATTACCTGAAGGACCTCCCGTCGGTGGCTATTCCGTCGCAGATCGTCGGGCGAGGCGCAGGCGGCTGATCTGGTTCTGGACTTCGCCTCGATACCTTCATCGAGGACGATGACGTCAGCGAGAAATTCAGGTTTGAGCCTGTATCACTAGGCGTCAAGGCGCGGCCGAAGGGGTCGACGCTTAAGCCGCTTAGGCGGCTCGTTGATGACCGAGAGCTCACTTTCGCACCAGGCTGAAGGAAAAGTGGCTGCCGCGGTGGTAGTCGATCGCGTAGACGACGGGCAGACCCTCCGCGTTGAAACAGGTCTCGGTGATCAGGAGGGCAGGGCCGAAATCGCGCAAATCGTTACGGTCGACAACATCGTCCGGCAGCATCACCGCGGTCACGGATGCGGCTGACATGCGCGGTCGCTGCTTGTGCTGCTCCAGCAGCGACAGCAGTGATCCGCTCCAGTCGATATCGTAGAGGCGTGCAGGGATGATGTTGCGCGGTACGTAATCGAGACAGTACATGATCGGCGTATCGTGTTCGAGCCGAAGGCGTTCAATCCGGATCACACGTTCGCCAGGCTCCAGGCGCAATTGCTTGGAGACCGTCGTGTCGGGGGTCTCTTCCGAGATCGACAGAACCTTGTTTTTCGGCGCGTATCCATATTGGCGCGCCATGTCAGTCACGCTTTCGAACACGGTGATCGGCCGGTCGACCTGCACGGCCGCAATGGCCGAGACGAAGCGGCCGCGGCCGTGCTCAACATAGATCATTCCGTCCTGTTCGAGCAGCTTCAGTGCCTCCCGCAATGCGGGGCGAGAGATCTGGAAGCGATCAGTCAGCTGCGCCTCTGTGGGTAGTTTGGCGCCGGGCTGCAGACCCTCGTCGCGTATCAGGTCAGCAATGCGATCGCGAAGCTGGATCACCAGGGTACGCGAATCGCGCAGGGGCTCGTTCAAGGCAATCCTCATCGTTTTCGAAAACTTGGTGTTTCTTGTCTGACAAATACCGAAAGGTCAAGCAACCGACCCGTAACGGAAATCCGCTATTGACAGGGCGAGTGCTTCCCGCGGTGTCCTTCAGGGGGTAAATGCGCTTGACAGCCTAAAACGAAGATGTCAGTTGTCTTACAACATTGTCGGGGACGGCAACGTATGAGGCGACCGTGGGCGGCCACGATCATGACAACAGAGAGTTTTCCATGCTGAACTTCGACGAACAAAGATTTCTGCGCATCCAGTGCGGCGCTGCCGGCCTTGCCACCCGCTTCGATGACGTCATTGCGGGCTGCATCGCCGCGGGCGCCAAGAACGTCTTCTTCCTGGGCACCGGCGGTGCTGCGATCTTGATGCAGCCGGCCTACCAGTTGCTTCAGCGCGCGTCCTGCTTTCCGTCCTTTATCGATCTGACGGCAGAGCTCGTCATCACCGGTTCGGCGAACCTGACGAAAAACTCGATTGTCGTCATGCCGTCACTGTCGGGGACCACCAAGGAGAGCGTCGCACTGCTCGCCAAGATCAAGGAGATCGGCGCTACGGTTCTGACCCTTGTTGGCCACGAGGAGACGCCACTCGGCAAGGGCGGCGACCATGTCTTCGTCAACTTCGCCGAGGACGATACGTCGTGTGAATCCTTCTACCTCCAGTCCCTGTTCATTGCGCTTTCGATCATGAAGCAGACAGGCGAGATCGCGAACTACGACCAGGTGATCAGCGAACTTCAGAGCCTTCCGAAGCTCCTGCTCGAGGTAAAGCGTGCCTACGAAGGCAAGGCCGAATCCTTTGCCAAGATCCTGGCGGCGTCGGATTACCACATTGTCACCGGCGCCGGGAACGTCTGGCCGGAAGCCTTCTACTACGGCATGTGCATCCTTGAGGAAATGCAGTGGATCCGCACCCGTCCGGTGCATGCCTCGGACTTCTTCCACGGCACGCTCGAACTGGTCGAAAAAGGTGTGAGCGTCATCCTGTTCAAGGGCGAGGATGAGTGCCGTCCGGTTGCCGATCGCCTCCAGAATTTTGCCCCGAACTATACCGATAGGCTCACTGTCCTCGATACCGCTGATTTCGAGCTGCCGGGTGTTTCGCCACAAGTGCGCGGGCTGATCTCGCCGATTCTGCTCGCCACCGTGCTTGAGCGCATCAGCGCCCATCTCGAAGTCATGCGCAACCACCCGCTGACGACGCGTCGCTACTACAAGCGGGTTGCCTACTGAGCCGCCATCGGCAAGATGAGCGTTCGGCGGCACTCGGCCGTCGGGCAAGACACTGAGACTGCCATCATGATGGGCCGTGACCGTCGCGTGACGTTCACGGCCCTTGATGTGACGGAACATTCGAGGTTTCATGACCCGTTACCGCTTCGCCATAGTCGGCGACAATTGCGTTGATCGCTTCCAGCCACCTGTCAGCCAGTCACTGATCGGCGGCAATGCGATCAATGTTGCCGTTCAGCTCGCGCTGCTGGGTCACGAGGTCTACTATTTTGGTGCGGTTGGCCCTGACCGCGACGGTGTTCGTACGCGCGATCTGCTGTTGGAGAATGGTGTTCGGGTCGACCATATGCAGATATTGCCCGGTGAAACCGCCTATACGAATATTGAAATCACCGACGCTGGAGACCGCATATTTGCTTATGAGCAGTTCGGGGTTTGCCAGAACTATAGTCCGAGCGACGAGGATTTTGCCGCGCTCGCGGACATGGATCATGTCCATATAGGATGGATCGCCGATCAAGGCGTCGTGCGCCGCAAGCTTGCGGCATCCGGCAAAAGTGTTTCGCAGGACGTGTCTGTCAACAACGATCCTGTCCATCTCGGCGTTGATACCCTGCGCATCGCCTTCGGCTCGGCCGGTGAGAACCGAAAAAGTGCTGAGGCGATGATGAGGGATTTTCTTTCCGGCGGTGCCAAGCTTGCGGTCGTGACGCTTGGTGGTGAAGGTTCGGCCGCAACGGACGGGAGCAAGTGTGCGGAGACCGGGATCACGCCCGTCGATGTCGTCGATACCACCGGAGCCGGAGACAGTTTTGTGGCGGGTTTCCTGCATGCTTTTGTTGCGGGGACCGATCTCGAAACCGCGCTTGTCTCGGGGCGCGACTGCGCGGCGCGCACGTGCGGTCACGTCGGCGGCTTCCTGCAAGAACCGCAACCTCTTTGAGAGCCGGGCGTGGTGGCCACGCCCGGCATTCCGTCAATGCAGGATCTGGCTGAGAAATAGCCGGCTGCGTTCATTTTGAGGATTGTCGAAGAACTCGGCGGGCGATGCCTGCTCGACCACGCGGCCCTGATCCATGAAAATCACCCGGTCGGCGACCTGGCGGGCAAAGCCCATCTCATGCGTGACGCATATCATCGTCATGCCTTCGTCTGCCAACGATACCATGGTATCCAGCACTTCCTTGACCATTTCCGGATCAAGTGCCGAGGTTGGTTCGTCGAACAGCATGACCTTCGGGTTCATGCAGAGCGCCCGGGCGATGGCGACGCGCTGTTGCTGGCCGCCGGAAAGCTGCCCCGGATATTTGCCAGCCTGATCGGGAATGCGCACTCGCTCGAGGAAGTGCATCGCAATTTCGGTCGCTTGCGTCTTTCTCATCTTGCGAACCCAGACCGGCGCCAGGATGCAGTTTTCGAGGATTGTCAGATGCGGGAAGAGGTTGAAGTGCTGGAATACCATGCCGACTTCACGCCGTACCTCATCGATGTTCTTCTCGTCTTCAGTCAGTTCGACGCCGCCGACAACGATCCGTCCTTCCTGATGGGTTTCCAACCGGTTGATGCAGCGGATCAGTGTCGATTTTCCCGAGCCGGAAGGGCCGCAGATGACGAGGCGTTCCTTCTTGGCAATCGCAAGGTTGATGTCATCGAGGGCATGGTATTGCCCGTACCACTTGTGCACGCCGGAGAGTGCGATCTCGGCGGCGGCGTTGGGCGATTGCGGCATTGATTTCCTCCGGTTATCTCAGGATCAGCCAGCCGGAACCAACAATGATTGCGGCGCCGACGAGGGTGTGGGTTTCGATGGGAGCGCCAAACAGCAGGGTGCCGTAAAGGCATCCCCAGACGATCTGGTGTATTGGAATGGCGCGACGACCGCCCGCACCAGCAGCACGAGACCGCAAAAGAGTGTGAGTCCGGCAGCAGTGGCGATTGCTATGTCAGTGGGCGTGACGGCGGCAAAGCCGCCTCGGGTCAGCGTGACAGCGAAGGAGAGCACGCTCAGCACCAACAGCAAGCTCGCCACCAGTGCAGTGTCGGACTCCGTCGCCTTGGTCCGACGCAGCAGCACCAGTGACAATGCAAAAAGCAGGGCAGAGCCGACCGCCGCTATGTGCCCGAAGCGCAGCGCTGTGGCGCCGGGCTGCAGAGCCACGATCACGCCGCTGAATCCGAGGAGCACGCCAAACCAGCCGGCTGCCGACGATCGCTCGCCGAGAAAGGCAAAGGCGAGTAAGGCCACCAGCGCCGGCGACAGGAAGGACAGCACGTAGGCCTCGGCAAGGGGAAGGGCCGCAAAGGCGTAATGGATGAGCAACGTGTCGCCAGCAAGCAGGATTGCACGCGCGAAGGCGAGGCGGGGATGGCGCGGCAAGAGCGCCTCTCCGCGGCCCGACATCACGGCGGATGCCACCACGAACGTGAGGCCCGCGGCCGTGATCATGAAGGTCACCTGCGGCACGGGGAAACGCTCGCTCAAGAGCTTTACCAGCGCATCGGTGCCTGAAAATACCGCAAAGGCGCATAGGACAATCAGTGCAGCCCTGAGGTTCGACCCAATGACGCCTCCTTCTCCTGACGCCGCCGACGCTTCAGCGAGCATTGAAGCGTCCGAAATGGGCTTCGATGCGCGACTGCAGGAATTCGAGCCCGATCGACAGCACCCAGTAGATCATCGAGGCGGTGATCAGCATCTCGATATGACGGAACTCCGTCTGCCCCTGGGTTCGGGCAAGATACATAATCTCCCAGACGCCGACCACCGAGACAAGTGAGGAATCCTTCAGCATGGCGATGAACTGGTTGCCTGTAGGGGGCACGATGACCCGCATCGCCTGCGGCAGAATAACAAGAAACATCGTCTGGTTCGGGCTGAGGCCAAGGGCCGTCGCGCCTTCTGTCTGGCCACGCGAAATGCTCTCGATACCGGCGCGAAAGATTTCCGTCATATACGCGCCGTAGCAGAGCGAGAGTGCCAGAATGCCCGCCGGAACCGCGCCGATGACGTAACCAACCTGCGGAAGGCCCAGGTAGATGATATAGATCTGCATCAGCAGCGGCAGGCCGCGAAACAACGAGGTATAGAAGGTCGCAAGACCGTAAATCACGCCATTCTTTGACAGTTTTGCAATGGCGCCGGCCAGCGCAATCGCGGTCGCGATCGCGATCGAGATCGCGGAAATGTAGAGCGTCGTGACGACGCCTTGCGAAATCATGAAGCCGACCTTGCGGGCGATGAAGGAGAGCGACAGGTCGAATGAGTAGAAAAACAGCATCAGAAGCACAAACAGTTCGACCCAGACCGCAACGATCTGTTGTCGGCGCGGCAGAAACTGCAGCAGCTTCCAATTAAACGCGACGATCAGGGTGATGGCGACTGCCGATAATGCGCGGCCGATCTGCTTGTTTTCCTTCAGCCATTCGAGTGCCGCGGGAAAGAGCTTCCCAATCCAGGCCGAGCTGATGCCAAGCCCAAAGAGCCCGGCTGCGATCAGAGCAAAAACCAGCAACATGCCGATGCGCCGCGCCGTTGCGGGATAATTCAGTATCAGTCTTCCAAGCATCGATGTCCCCCCGCCAGATCAGGCAACGCGTTCACGCCACCAGTCCTGCGCCTGCAATTTCCAATAGGTGAGCTGTGCCGTGGCAAGACCTGCAAATCCGCCCGCCCAGACGAGGCCAAAGGGCTTAAACAGTTTGTAGCGATCCGACTGGCCGAGCAACGCCTCGGCGATCAGCTTGCCGCCTATCGCCGTCGTGTTGAGGCCGTGGCCGCCAAAGGCGGTGCAATGCCAGACGCCGGGCTGCATCTCCCCGATCTGGGGCATGAGGTGGCGTGCATAGGACATGAGGCCAGACCAGGCGAGCTCTGTCTTCAGTTCCTTCAGCTGCGGATAAGTGCCGGTCATCTCGCGGCGCAGTTCACGGGCGAGCGCCGCCGGCGAGGCTGCGCGGGCGGTGATGCGTCCGCCCCATAAGATACGCTTTCCGTCTTCCACCAACCGATAGTAGTCGCCGGCACGGCGGTTGTCGCCAATCGCGTCTCGGGTTGCGATGGCCTCCCGGATCAAGTCTGGAGCTTCCTCTGTCAACATGACGTAGGTCGCGATCGGCAGGTAGGAGCGATTGAGTTTGCCGACCAGCGCTCCTGTATAGCCGCCCGTCGTGAAAACAACGCGCCGGGCTCTCACCAGGCCGCCAGCTGTCATGGCTCTCTTTTCGGACCCGTCGAGGTCACAGCGCGTCGCGGCTGAATTCTCATAGATGCGTCCGCCCAGACGCTCGATTTCCGCGGCAAGCGAACGCAAATAGTTGAGAGGGTGCATGTGAAACGCCCTGGGATCGCGCAGCGCCTGGAAGTAGCGAGGCGATTTCAGCCGGCTGCGAACGGCGTCGGTGCCGAAATATTCGAGCTCGTATCCGTAGTCGCTGCGCATCTGATCGGCGTATTTTCTGAGGCTGTCGCCGCCGTCGTAGCGCAACACGCTCATGATGCCCGGCTGCGGCCTGGCGTCCGAGATGGCGAGATCGCGGATCGTGTCGCGCACGAAATCGACACCCTCGATTGAAAGGCGATGAATTTTCTTCGCTGCCTCGCTGCCCGCAACGCGCGCAATGGCATCGCCACCTGTCGCAAAACCCGGGCTGACGAAGCCTCCATTGCGACCCGACGCACCGAAACCGACATTTTCGGCTTCGAGCACAATGACCGAGATCCCGGCCCGGGCGAGCTGCAGCGCGGTCGTCAGGCCGGCAAGGCCGCCGCCAACGATCAATGTGTCACATTCCAGAGAGCCGGAAAGGGCCGGACGCTCGGCGTCGTTCGTCATGGACCGACGGTAGTAGGTATCTGGATAGGTCATGGGGTGCTCGTGCGGCAGGAAAATGAATGCCAGGCGTTGCGCCTGGCATTGTTTGCGTCTCAGTCGGCGCTGTAGTCCTTGCCATACCACTTGGTGGTGAGAGCGGCGAGCGTGCCGTCCTTCTTCATGTCGGCGATAAGGCCTCCGACCTTGGCCGTCCAATCCGGATCGCCCTTCTCGTCGATGACGACCAGCGGCTCCCGGAAGGCATAGCCATCGTCAAGGATGCGCAGGGGATAGCCGTTCTTGATGGCATTCTTTGCGGTCTGTTCCGGCGCGATCACAGCATCGAGCCGAACACCATCGCCGAGGCGCAGGTCGTCAAATGGCAGCATGGAATCTGCAAATGTGCGGACTTCGCCAGGTTCAAGCTTGTATTCGACTGGCGGCAGGCCGGGCGCGTCGATTTCAAGCTGACGACGGATGAAGTCTTCCGATGTGGTCGCCGTTTCGACGCCAATCACCTTGCCCTTCAGATCCCCAACGGTCTTGGCGGTGCTGTCCTTGTGAACCACGTAGACGTAGGGGCTGTAATAGTAGATCCCGGCAAAGTCGATCACCTGTGCACGGGCCTTGGTCGGCGTCACTGAACCAACACCGAGGTCGTAGCGTCCCTGCCAGCGCCCGCCGGTGAGCGTCGCCCAGTCGGGGGTCTGGAAGCTGACATCGACGCCCAGTCGCTTGGCGATCTCGCGGGAAACGTCGATATCAAAACCAACCATTTCGTTCTTGTCATCCAGATAGCTCTGGGGCGGCCAGCTGCTGTTGGTCGCAACGACAATCGCCTTCTTGTCCATGACACGATCAAGCGTCTCGCCCGCAACCACCGGGGTCGCAATGGCAAGGAGTGCTGCGCCCGTGATAAGCCTGCCAAAGATATTCATGTGTTCCTCCCAGAACATTTTTGTAAGATGTCTGACAAGTTCTACCGAAGGAAATTGTCGTCTGTCAACCCCGCTGTCCCATCCGTTGGTGAGATGTCGTGATGATCACCCGCCGACGCCTTTGTCGGGTCCTGCAGTTTGTCGTCTGGCAGCCACACGGATGAGGCTGCGCTATTCGGCCGGCGCCTTTGAAAAGACACGTGAGGGTTCGCACACAGATGCCTGCAGGCTGACGATGTCCCATCGGACTTCGACAGTCGGCCATTCCAACTCGGCATCAAGTCAGCGAAATATCTCACAATACACGCCGATTCAAGGCGACTATGTTGCTCTACGCGAATAACCCTACCGGTGTCCAAGGTGAGACCACGATGTTCAATCACGCCCCCTCTGGAGATGCAGCGCCAGCCGTTGAGACTGAGCCCATGGAGCGGCTGGAGCGCTTCGATTGCCGGGGAGACGGAAAAGGCGGTCCTGCACCTTGCATGGTGAAGGGCATTCTTCGGGGGACTGCAGATCACTGTATAACTGACGCAGTAGGTCGGGCATGGGCCACCTTCTCCTGATCATGGTCCTTGTACAGTTCTTGCATTTTTTCCGATGATCCCGCGACTTGAAATCACCGAGCCCGAACCCTTCGTGCCGCTCGACTTCTTCGAACGGCTGATCGAGGCCGGTTTTTCCGGCGATATCGATCGCAGCAGAGGCGCGCGAACGGTGTCGTCAACGGACAATTCGATCTATCAGGTCACGCCTGCCGGGATCGTTTTTCCGCGAACGACCGAGGATGTCTGCGTGGTCGCAATGACCCTGTCGGAGCCGGCCTTTCGCCATGTGACCATTGCGCCGCGAGGCGGCGGGACGGGCACCAACGGCCAGTCGCTGACAGATGGAGTGGTGGTCGATTGCTCTCGCTACATGAACCGTATCCTTGAGATCGATCCGGTCCGACGCACGGCGCGCGTCCAGGCAGGTGTTGTTAAGGATCAGCTCAACAAGGCGCTGAAGCCCCATGGCCTATTCTTCGCACCGGAGCTTTCGACTTCAAACCGCGCAACGATCGCGGGCATGGTGTCGACCGACGCCTGTGGCCAAGGCTCGTGCGTTTACGGCAAGACGAGCAACCACGTGGCTGGCCTTCGCGTCGTGCTAGCGGACGGTACACTGTTCTGGTCGCGGCCCCTTGACGATGCTTCGCTCGGGGAGATCAAAAGACGGCAGGACCGGATCGGCGATATTCATCGCACGGTCGACGCCATCGAGTGCGAAAAGAGAGACTTGATTGCAGAGATCTTCCCGTCGCTGAACCGCTACATGACAGGATATGACCTGGCTCATATTCGTCGCCCAGACGGTCGCTTCGACCTGAACGCCGTGCTTTGCGGATCCGAAGGCACGCTGGCGATGATCGCCGAGATCGAGGTCCAGCTGTTGCCGATCAAAGCATGCGCCGCGCTCATCAACATCCGCTATGCCAACTTCAACGCCGCGTTGGAACACGCGCGCACGCTGGTGGCTCTGAAAGTCGATTCCGTCGAGACCGTCGACGAGACGGTGCTGGGGCTTGCCAAGGGTGACATTGTCTGGCCCAGCATTGCCCGGTACTTCCCGGACGATACACCTGAACCCATGAGCGGCATCAACATCGTCGAGGTTCTCGCCGATGATGAAGAAACCTTGGAACACAGGCTCAAATCGCTGACCATTTCGCTGGACGCGGCGATTGACAGCGTCCATCGCGGCTACGTGGTGGCACGGCGTCGCGAAGACATCGAGGCCATCTGGACGATGCGCAAACGTGCCGTCGGACTGCTCGGCAGCGTCCAAGGCGCGGTACGACCCGTGGCCTTCGTCGAAGACACCGCCGTGCCGCCCGAACACCTTGCCGACTACATCCGCGAATTCCGTGCGCTGCTCGACGCCGAACAGGTGGCGTACGGCATGTTTGGTCACGTGGATGCCGGTGTATTGCACGTACGACCGGCACTCGATCTCACCTTGCCAGAGCATGCGGCGCTGGTGCGCAAGATCAGTGACGCGGTGGTCGCACTTACCCGCAAATATGGCGGTGTTCTTTGGGGTGAGCATGGCAAGGGCGTGCGATCGGAGTATGTTCCTGAGTATTTCGGGCCTCTCTATTCGTGCCTGCAGCAGATCAAGCGCGCCTTCGACCCCGCCAATCAGTTAAACCCGGGCAAGATTGCGTCACCCACCGGAGAGGCTTTGCTGAAGATCGATCAGGTGCCGATGCGAGGCAGCTTCGATCGTTCGATCGGCAAGGACATTCGCTCCGCTTTCGACAATGCCGCCTATTGCAACGGCAACGGGGCCTGTTTCGATTTCGATGAGACCGGGTTGATGTGTCCATCCTACAAGGCGACCCGGGACAGGCGCCAGTCGCCAAAAGGACGTGCTTCGCTGATGCGCGAATGGCTGCGCCAAATCGCGCAAAGCGGTGGCGACCCAATCAGCGAGGCCGATAGATTGCGTGCAGGCGGCCGGATCACGGATCTTCTTGTCCGCGCCTTCAATAGCCTCGATCCGAGGAACCGCAACGACTTCTCCCACGAGGTGCGAGCAGCCATGGACACATGTCTGTCCTGCAAGGCCTGCACTGGTCAGTGTCCAGTCAAGGTAAGTGTGCCGGCATTTCGGGCGAAGTTCATAGAACTCTACTACGGCCGCTACCTGCGCCCACTCAAGCACTCGATTGTTGCCGCGATCGAAACAGCCCTTCCAACGATGGTCCGGGTGAGGCCAGTCTACAACCTTTTGATCGGAACCACTCCCGGCAAGGCTCTGATGCGTCTCGTCGGATTGACGGCCCTCCCTCCGATCCCACCTCTTTCACTCAGGCGAGAGACGAAACGGCTTGGGGTTCCAGAGGCCACGCCTCGAACGATCAAGGCACTCACTCCCGATGAACGTCAACGTGTCGTCGTGCTCGTGACAGACGTCTTCACCGCGCATTTCGACCCAATGGTGGTCAGTTCTACCATCGAACTCGTGCGAAAGCTTGGTTTCATGCCATACCTTGCACCACCCCACAGGAACGGTAAGCCACTGCACGTCCACGGTTATCTTGGCCGGTTTCAGAAGACGGCGGCACGGACGGCACTCGTCCTTGGGGAGCTCGCCGATCTCGGGGTCACGCTGGTCGGCATCGATCCCTCCATGACGCTCGCCTTTCGAAGCGAATACAAATCAGCCCTCGGCAGCAAAGTGGGTTTCAACGTCCTGCTGCCGCAGGAATGGCTGGTGGCCAATGTCGGGCGGCTGAATCCAGCGAGGACCAGCGGCGGTCGTGAAACACCGGCTGGAACACAAGGATCGCTGTACACGCTGATGCTGCACTGTACTGAGCGCACCAACGCTCCGACATCTTCAGCGCAATGGAAATACGTGTTCGAGCACATGGGAGTCGATCTCAAGATAGGTGATGTCGGCTGCTGCGGGATGGCGGGCACCTTTGGTCATGAGGTTTGCAATCGCACTGTTTCCGAAAGGCTTTATGCCATGAGTTGGGCCGGTGCGCTGTCTGGGGATTGCGGAGCGGTGATGGCTACGGGTTATTCCTGCCGCTCACAGGTCAAGGCGATCGACGCAAGAGCCGTCCCGCACCCTCTCGAGATCATCAATCGACTGGTTGGTTAAACGCAGCCGATCGCCCTATGCCATATCTGTCGGGCCGGTGACCAAGCCGCTTCAAAGCTGCTGCCGCTGGGCCAGCCGGCTCCCCTCGCGGGTCCGTCGGTTGCTGGCGGATGACCGATAGATGACATCGACAATCGAAAGCTGTTCTCCGAGCCGGTCTCAACTGGCGGCGGCACACCCGCTCGTCCGCCGTGGGCGCGCCGGTCCGTGCGGAGGCACCCTATGAAGAGGCAAGCTCATCAGACGACCCGAAGGGTGGGAACGGATGACGATGCCGAGCGTTCATAGGGCACAAATGGCACGATTCATCAAAACGGAGACTCCATGGCCAGAATGAGGTGGACGGCGGTCAGAGAGGCGTCTTCGGCATCTGCAATCATCGAGCCGGGGCGCAATGTCTGGAACGTCGCGAAAGCGGAAAAGGCAGCGTTTCTGATCGACGGATCTGCGTATTTTTCTGCCCTTGATACAGCTCTTCGCGCTGCGCGACGCACGATTTGGATCGTCGGGTGGGACTTCAACCCAGATATTTGCCTGCGTCCGCGTGTCAGCTCAGAAACCCTTGGGGAACTGCTGCTCCATCTGGTCGACAGCTCCGCGGATGATCTGCAGGTACGGATCCTGGTTTGGGGGATGGGGCCTGTCTACTCTGGCAAGTCTTTGAAGATTTTCCGTGAAAGCGCTCTTTCCAGCCATGCGCAAATTCATTTGCGTTTCGATCTCAGGCATCCGTTCAGAGGCTGTCACCATCAAAAGCTCGTTGCCATTGACGATGACCTCGCTTTCCTCGGCGGGATCGATCTGACGGCGCGCCGCTGGGACGAGCCCGACCATCGCGTCGACAATGCCTTGAGAACGGCGCCGGATGGCCGGCCCTATAATCCCGTACACGATATCCAGGCGATGGTTTCCGGTGACGCAGCGCGGCTCATTGGCGATGTAGCACGACGACGTTGGAGACGGGCGACGGGTGAGACGATTGCCACTCCACCAGAGGCTACCCCGTCCTGGCCGGAATCGATCGTCGCCGATATGTGCGGGTCAAATGCAGGTATTGCCCTGACCGAGCCCGGGCTGGTCGGAAAGCGGGGTCGTCATGAAGCCATCAGACTAACCCGCGACGCCATCCGGGCGGCCAAGAAGTCAATCTATATCGAGACTCAATACCTCGCCTCCTTCGGGATCGCTCGCAGGCTCGGGCGCCGGCTGGAGGAACCGAATGGACCGGAGATCGTCGTCCTCGTTACCAAAAATTCGCACGGCTTGATTGAAAAGCTGACGATGGGGGGCAATCGCGATCGGGTCATTCGACGGTTAAAGCGAATGGATCATCACGACAGGCTGAGAATCCTCTATCCCGTCGTCCCAAATCCAAAAGGCGGCGAGCAGGAAGTTACCATCCATTCAAAGGTTGTCATCATCGACGATCGGTTCGTCCGCATCGGCTCCTCCAATCTGAACTATCGGTCCGAGGGACTCGACACGGAGTGCGACCTTGCCCTTGAAGCTGGCGAGGCAACTCATCGGGACGCGATCTCGGCTTTGCGAAGCAAGCTTCTGGCCGAGCATCTCGACACGACTGTCGAAGCGGTTGACGGGATGCTTCTGGAAACGCGTTCCCTGGTCAAATCACTCGATGGGCTCAACACCAGCCCGCGTGGACTGCGCGAGTTTTCTGTTGATCTAACTCAGGGTGGAATTTCTCCTCTCCCCGGCACCTCTGTTGTCGATCCGCAGATACCCTTTCATCCCCTGCGCAGATTGCGGTCGTTGTTCGCGACCCTCAGGATGAGATTGGCCGCTATCCTTTGACCGATGCCAACCTTTTTCCGCAATTCGCTGAACGCAAGTAGAACAGCTCGGGGCGAGAAACAGAAGGAAATGAATTGTTCGAAACGGCGCGCCGATCGAACGGTGGCGTCCAGAACACCAAGGCCTCCTCGCGCATTGCGTTGCCAGCCTGGCGATGTTCGCCAGGACGACCGCGGTCACGGTCTGAAGAAAACCAATCTGTTTTGTTGCTTGTTGCTGACAGGTTCGCCCAGATGGAACGAACAACGCTGATCCCGGTTCCTTGCCATGAGCTCAAACCGTGACAATCCCCCCAGCCGCCGTTCGCACACGATCTCGATTCTGACCTACAATGTGCACAGCTGCATCGGAACGGACCGTAAGATCGATCCTTATCGAACTGCTGATGTTATCGCACAAACCGGCGCTGACATCATCGCGCTGCAGGAGCTGGACGTCGGACGCAAGCGGACAGGCGGAATGGACCAAGCCCATGTCATAGCCTCGCTTTTGAAGATGGAGGCGCACTTTCATCCGGCGCTCCATGTGGAGGACGAGAAATATGGTGACGCAATTTTAACGGCATTTCCGACGCGCCTGGTCAAAGCCGGCCCATTGCCGTCACTCGGAGAATTGCGTGGCGCAATTTGGGTCCGAGTTGACCTGCCAGGGTTAGCATTGAATGTGCTGAACACTCATCTGGGGCTGAGCAATTTCGATCGCATGCAGCAGGTCTCAACGTTGCTCGGTAGCGATTGGATGGGACGTCGCGAGTTTCAGGATATCCCGACGGTCATCTGTGGCGACCTCAATGCCGTACCGTCATCGGCCGCCTACAAGGCCCTTGCCGCATGCTTTCGCGACGTACAGCGTGTTGCACCTACGAGAGCGGCGCGAACGTTTCCCTCCCGGTTCCCGTTTCTTCGACTGGATCATATCTTCGTCTCAAAGGAGATCGGCATTGTCCGCTCACAGGTGATTTCAACTGCGGCGTCACGGCGCGCGTCAGATCATCTGCCGGTTCTTGCGGAGATCGAGTTCCCGCCAGGCCCCGGGTAGTGTCTGACAGGGAGGCGGGATCGCCGTTCAGGCGATGATGTCCGGGCTCACCCGAACACGGCGCACTTGGCCAGGCGACCCGATCACACTATCCGGGTGACGACGTAGTTTGTGTCGTCCGTATGCGCAAAGAGCACAATCGTATCCCGCTGGCCTTTGTCGAACCCACATGCCGAGGTCAAGAGCGCGTCGGTACTTCGCAGGCAGGCGAGCTTGCGGCAGGACCGAACCCGCAGGTCCTGAGAGAGGTTCACGTCAGCCCGTTTCACGCTTCCGTTGGCACGATCATCTCAATGACCAATCGCGCTTGAGCCCCAGCCGATCGTCAGATCATTCCGTTTGCGCCTGCGCTACTTCATCCTTTCGGATGACCGGATAGTCCTCGTGGATCCTTCTGCTTTCACGATCGTTTACATCATCGCCGGCGCCGTCGGCGCTCAGCAACGCTGGAGGCCGAGGACAGGAAGGGAAATTGCATGATCTGTCTTGAGGATCGCGGTGGCGGTCTGCACGTCACGCGTCGTCAATGGGGGACATCCGCGCCACCAACCGATGGCTCAGGCTCAACACCAGGGTAACAACAAAATGAAGACCATTGCATCTATCACATTTGCGATCGCCAGCGCGATCGGCGCCTGCGTCGCGGCCGCATCGGTCGCTTCCCTTGTCATGGCAGAGCCCGAACCCCATTCGTTCACAGACCTCGCGGCTCCCGAATTCTGGACGACAAAGCCGGTCCGTGTGGATCCAGCAACGCAGCGCTACGAACGACTTGCGCCTGTGTTGTCAACCTATGTTACCGACGCCTCCGCGATCCGGCGTGTGAAGGTGTCGGACGGATCTACGTCACCAAGGACACCGCACGACCAGAGACAACTCTCTGCACAACACCAAATCTGGTGTTCACAACGCTTCCGGTCGTTTGACCCAGCGACCAACACCTACCGTTCCTATGGCGGAGACGTCAGGCAATGCGTGTCGCCTTTCGACCAGCATGCTGATGACGACAGTGAAACGGTCGGAAAATCGGCTCGTGCGACAGATGCTGCGTGGTGTGCAAGCCGGTACAAGTCCTACAGGGCTGAGGACAACACCTATCAACCCTATGGAAAGGCCCGTCGTCCTTGCGGCTCGCCTGGCGCAGTCGTCGCGACCAGTGAGTGATCGGCGAATACGATAAAAATTTTGCGTCCGAAACTGACGGACAAATCGAAGCCTGAAAATTCCTGATGAGCCGGAGGGAACTCCGCCACGTAAAACAACCATGCGCGGAACCCCGCGCACATTCTTTCGTTATTTCCTATTGCCGCAACTGGAGCAACGCATGTTTGAGACGCCATCGACCCTGAAGGAACTGTCTGCCGCACTCATCCAGTATATGGAACGATCTGAATATTTCCTCGGCATACACGCGCTGTTCGACAGCGAAGTCGTGTTTGCCAGGGATGTGGTCCACGTGAACTTCGAGATGCCAGCATTTCCGGTTGACGTGCCGGCGGTATGGGCGTGGCTTAAGGAGAACCTTAGAGGCGGCACTCAGCAGGAAACCTTTGTCTACAGGCTTCCGTTCACTGTCGATGACGAGGACGATCCGGATATGGATTGGATGATTGCCTTCAGCGGCACGGCCCCGATGACCATCTGGTTGATCGACCTGGCACATCACGAAACAACCGGGCCGGGAGAACGCTATGTCGTTCTAACGATTTCCGGTAAGCAAGCCGCCAAGGATTTCAAGGTCGCCTATGATGGAAAGAATGTGCGCATGCCCACCGATTTGTAGTGCGTGGTCGTAGTAGTGCAACGATTCGAAGCGTTGCGGCAATCAGCGGATACCTCCACGTCAGACGTCCGTAGAAATGATCCGCGTGGAGCCGCGTCTCACAACCGTCAAGCGATCGCCGCCTGTTCAATGCGCATGATACCCAATTCAAGCAACAGTCCTTCGCAAGTCGGCGATCTCTCCCCGGATTGTCAGGCTACTTCCCACATGCTCCCTTGACTGGCTGGGGTGTCCAGCCATCCGACAACCGGTCTAGACACACGACCTCATCCAATACCGACCAACCGCACTTCAATCATTGCTCTGAGACCGGCCCCGCTGCTTGACGTCGTGCGCCTTGCCGTTGGCCCCGCCGCTTCTTCACAAGACGCGAAAACATGGTCCGTTTTCTTTTGCGCGGGACAAGATCAATATCGCTGACGAGCTTTGCGCCGCCCTCGCGTCGCTCCAAGGTAATCTTGCGGCTATGGAAGGCTTCCAGCTCGGCTCGGTGCCCTACGCTTAAAATGGTAACTGTAGGCAATTCATGGATCAGCATCTCCATAATCTTGTCCTGGCTCTTCTCATCGAGCGCTGATGTGGCTTCATCCAGCACGATGATATCGGGTTTGTGTAACAGGAGACGCGCGAACGCGAGACGTTGCTTTTCGCCACCTGACAAGGTGTGGTCCCAAGGCGCATCGTCCTCGAGCTTGTCGGTCAGGTAATCTAGCCCCACCGTGTGGAGGGATGCCTTGATCTCATCCAGCGTCCAACCATCGGCGGCGCGGGGATAGGCGACGGCACGGCGAAGCGTCCCGGAAGGAATGTAGGGACGTTGTGGCAACATGAACAGTCGTCTGTCGGAGTGGAAATTGACGCTGCCTTCACCCCACGGCCAAAGCCCTGCGATCGCACGCACCAGCGTACTCTTGCCCGAACCGGATTCACCGGCCACGAGCACGCGTTCCCCTGGTTCGATCACGACCTTCGTTTCTTTGACAACGGCAGTGCCGTCGCCAAGCGACACCGAGACATCGTTTAGACTGAGCATCGTATCGCCTTCAGTCTCACCGCGCTTAATGCGTCCCAACTCGTTGCTTTGCTCCGAGCGCTCGAGCCCATCGAGCGACATCATCAGCGAGGCGATACGCCGTGCACAGGCATTCCAATCGGCAAGACGGGGGTAGTTGTCGACCAGCCATCCAAAAGCACTCTGAACAATGGCGAAGGCGGAAGCTGCCTGCATCACCTCTCCGAGGGTCATGCTGCCGTCAAGAAATTTCGGAGCGCAAAGAAGAACCGGAACAACGGGCGCAAACAGGCTCGACCCCTGAGACACCAGCGTTGTGCGCATGTGCTGGCCGGCAAGGAGCGCCCATTGCTTAAGCGCACTGGCGAACGTCTTGTCGAGGTCGTTACGCTCCTCCTCTTCGCCGCCGAGCAATGCGATGCTCTCACCGTTTTCCCGCACGCGCGTCAGCGTATAACGGAATTCGGCTTCCGCCTGGTTTTTGGCCTCAGAAACCTGGACGAAAAGGCGGCCGATGAATGCCATCGAACTGGATGTGATTGCGGCGTATACTACCGCAGTGACAACGAGAAAGCCGGGCACAGTCACTGTCGAACCCGCGACTGTCAGAGTCAGTGCCCCTCCGATCGCCCAAAGTACCACGATGAAGGTCGAGGCGGACAGAAATGCGGAGATGACACCAGCGACGAAATCGACAGGCGCTTCGGTGGCGACCCGCAAATCCTCTGCGATGCGCGCTTCGGGGTTCTTGTGGTCGCCGTCGATTAGGTTCAACTGATAATACCGACCGTTTGCAAGCCAGCGGGCTATGACTGCCTTGGTGAGCCATGAACGCCAGTTGCGCTGGATCATCATACGCAGGGCGACCTGTGAAGTGACAAGTGCCACACTTCCGAACACGAGTGGCAGAAAAACGGCGCTCAGAAAATAGACGGTGCTGGCATCACGTTGCTCAATGGCGTCAAAAATTGCCCGGTTCCAGACGTTGATTCCATACTGAAAGCCAACATTCATACCGATCAGGGTCAAGAGCCCGATCGAGCACGGCCACGCGAACTTATTGCCGCCGCGGCCCCAATAGTGGCGCGCGCTGATCCAGAACCGCGTCAGCAAGTACCTCCTGCGTACCTGTTCGGCCTCTTCCGGAGTCAGCTCTGGGTCAGGTTCGATGGCATCTGGCGGCGACACGACCTGGCCAGTCGATGCCTCATCTTGTCGTGACTTCTCGGCACCGGGGGGGTCGGTGCCGTCGACCGGTTCCGGATTAAATTTAGCGTCGATCATACCGTCGATAACGGCTTAAGAATCAAAAGGTTTCACGCCAATCGCGATCCAGGATACCGGGGGGCTTGCCGAAGATATCAAATAGTCGTCGCTACCGACTATTGCGGGGTGCAGTTTTCGTCCAACAGCGAAGTGTTGACGGGCGTACGGTGCAATTCACATTCCCGGACAGCCGAGGCGCCGCTTCAGTAGCAAAGCAAGTTCACTTCGTTTGCGGTTCGTTAAAACTTGACCCTGGCGCCGATTAGGACGGCGTAGCTGTCCTGAACGCTCGCGATTTCTTGATCATACGAGTATGTGCGAGCGCCAGCATATAGTTCCGTCCGCCAATAGTCGAGATTCTGGACGACCTGCACGCCGAAGGAATCGCTATTTGTATCCGAGCCTTCGATGTCCTTTCCAAAATAAGCATCGACGGAGAAGGCGGTCTTGCCCACTTCAAAAATTTCCGTCTGGTAACCGAGCTTGGCATAGACGTAGCGACCGTCGACCTGCTCATTATCGGAATACCCAGCAGCAAGCGTCAGGCTCAGACCCGTCGGCTGATGCAACAATGAAATCGAGGCATCGTAAATCGAATTGCCGTCTCCCGGCCTCGAAAAGGCCAATGCACCGCTGACTTTAAGGTCATCGATCGTTTCGTCATAGCGCAGCGCCACGTCCCAGACAGTGACATTGGTCGTCTCCGGCACAACCTGCGTTCCTATGGACGTTCCCAAGCTGAATCCGCCATAGGAGGGGGTGTCATATCGAACTCGCAATTTGCGGCCGAGACCGTCGTAGTCTGTGAACGCGTCTTTCACCTGAATAGAGGAGAGAGTTCCGTCATCCTGTCTGAAAAAAGGTCCGCCAGCCATGTCTGAAATAAGGGCATAGCCAACGACGCTAGTGCCGGAGAGATCGATTTCTGCGCTGCCGTCCGAGGCCATGCTCCCCTGACCGAACCAAAACTTGCCGTAATCATTTGCATCGACATAGACCTCTGCTTTTCGCAGGAGGTCTGACGACCAGTTGAAATCTCCCTTATTAAGCTGGTTGACGTATGTTGTTGCATAGGGGGTCCATTCCCCTTCAATATTTCCTCCAACCGACCAGCCATTATCAACCAGGCTGTAAACGCGAATACCGGCGCGAGTAGACGAATTGGCGTTGTCGACAGGGAAATAGTTGTCGGTTGAGCCGCCGTCGTCATATGTCAGCAGGCCTTTGTTGATCTGGCCGTAGAGTTCGATATAGGCGTTGTCGTCTCCGAGCCTCAGATCCGGAACCCCGTGCTCCTGCGCCTTACTGGTCTCGGCGGGCTTCTTCACCTCTTGTGCCGCAGAAAATCCAACCGATGTCAGCGATGCGAGCACAATGTAGATCGGGGCACGTATGACAGTATTTATTGTGCATCGCGTCATATGTTCCTCAAAGGGCTTTCGTCGGACGTTGGATTGCGCTGTCGTGCGCGGTCAGAAAGCAAGTATCTGCGCTGCAGTCGTGGGTCGCTTATCGCCGCACGTGCTGTCTGTGCTCATGGTTCATTAGTCCCTCGATTTGACGATGGCACTATTCTCTCTGATTCTCTAGACCGGAGACGGCGAAATAGGACAGTGGAGCGCCCCTCATTCACCGGACATGTCAGCCATTGAAAAATGGGCGCACGATATAAGCGCGGTTTCAGCGGGGAAGGGGTGAGATGTCAATGCGATCTCGCTTGACGCGGCAAGTCGCGCGTGCCGATGGGCCCGCCAATGCTGAACCGCTTGGCGGGTATTTTAGAGGAGGTTGGCGCGGGCCGCCCCCCTGGTGCTGGCCACTATCAAGGCAAGTCTCCCTGCAGCAAAGCGACAGTTGTTCTATGCCAGCCTGCTCAAAACCCTATTGCGCCTTCAATGTCGGATCCCACTTGAAGTGGCCACCATCCGCTTCGATATAGCCCACTCCGGGGAACGGGAAATGGGGAGCGAAAATCAGCTCTTTCGTCTCGGCTAGTTTCTTCAATGTCTCGACCCGGTTTTTCTCACCACCGGTCGCGTCACTGTCGAAGGCAACCGGCCACTCTGGCTGGGCGAGGGAAATGATTGAGCTGTGAACCGTGTCGCCGATGTCGAATAGCCGGTCCTTGCCGGATTGGATCTGATAGCCGACATGGCCTGGCGTATGGCCTTTTAGCTCGACTGCCGTAATGCCTGGAACGACAGTAGCACCCGGCGCGAATGTCTGAACCTGTTTACCGATCACCTTGGTTATCTCGGCGAGTTGGTCGTTCTTCGTGGCGAAGGACCATTCAGCCGACGACATTCGAATGGTCGCCTTCGGGAAGGCTAGCTTGCCATCCGCGACCAGGCCGCCGACATGGTCGGGATGGGAATGCGTAATCAGTACGTCGGTCACGTCTTCCGGACTATAGCCCGCCTGGGAAAGGCTCTGCTGCAACGCGCCGCCCACTCCGGTGTCGATGAGCACCAGCCGTCCAGGCGTCTTGACCAGCAAGGCGTCAACGCTGAGCGTCACGGTATCGGTCGGCGCGCCAGCCGCCTTCAGTACCGCGCCGATCTCCTCGGGAGTGTGGCCGACGCCGAGTATTTTTCCGTCATTCGGCTTCACGAATTGGGCGTCGTGCAGTGCGACAAGGTCGAACGATCCGACCTTGAAGGATTGGGAGCCAGGTTGCTGCGATGGCATCTGGGCAAAGGCAGCGGTTGCGAGCAACGTTGCAGCGGCAACGAATACAGTAGGCGCTTTGCGAACTAACATGAGACCATCCTTTCGATGGGTTTGCATATCCTTAAACCACGATTATCACTCATATCGGTGATCGCGCGATCAGTAACTTCGAAGAGAGGCGCCGTCACTTGATGACGGATAGGAATGGAATCTCGGCCACGAGGTTTCCTCCCTCGTCGGTCACCTCGAACCGCTTTCCGTCGATGACTGAACCCTGCAGGACAAGCTCGGCCACCATCTCGCGAGCCGCAAGGATCGCTTCTTTCCTCACCGCGTCAATGCTGGGAAGATCAATGCCTTCCTTGTCCTCTTCGTAGTCGTCGCCCTCTCGGGTGTGGAAGTAGTATCGCGCCATGTCGTATTCCCCCGAAAGAGCGATCGTCTGTGATCGATGCGGTCAATCGGGCTGGACGGGCCGGATGGTATCGACAGAAATCTCGCCTTCGAGAACACCGCGCTTAAGGTCGGTGCGGCCGCGATCGATCTGGATCACCGTGTATAGCTTGTCATCTCGAAACGCGCTGGCGTTGACCGTTGTGACGTCGTCTGCAGGCGCGGCGTCGACTTCCATGAAGTCGAGTTCCCGGCTCGCGGCGACGATGCGGGCGTCGCCCGTCGTTCTTGCCGCCACAACGACGATACCGTGACCTGGAGAGTTCGCCCACCTCGGATCGTCCGGCGCGGCGATTGGTTCGAGGCGGTAGATGCCAAGCGGTTCGAGTGCCGCATTGGCCGCACCCTCCGCTGCGGCGTCGTTGATCTGCGCAAGACTCTCGACGGATCGGCCGAACGTGTTGGGGTTCGTCGCATTGTTGATCTCTTCGGTGCCTGCCTTTGAAACATTTGACATATCGACCTCCTGTGGATGGACGATAACGGGTTTGAAATCAATCTGTTCCTGTCCGACCTTGGGAGACTAGACGACGAGGGTGTCGTGAGCGCCACGAATTCAAATTCGTCGAGCGAGCAGTGCAGTTCCGTGCCGATCACGTCGACGCTCCAGCTCACTCGACCTTGCCGCGAGGTAGCCGACCGGGGGCCGAACCCGCCCCTATGGTTCATAGGAGATACCGACCCTCGCAGCCGTCTCTTTGGTCAGCGGCTCATCGCCTTCGGAGTGGCGCGGACGTCCCATAGACGGGCTGGGTCGGGAAGGCCGAGCCCCGCCTTCGTGCGGCTATGCCCTTACCCGAGCGCCCCGGTTACCACGGTCCTCGAAAGGATTTCTCGGCAAAAGATTCGGGAAATGGACAAACTCTGGAGCGAGGGGCTCAAAGCGCTGGGCGGGCCACAGCATTGCGCCGCAAAATCAGTCGAGCTGAGTTATCGCAGCACGTTGGGCGGGGATAAGCGCAATCCGCGACAAGCGAGCTGCGGTCTTAGCGAGAAAATTGAAATCGGTAAGGGTAAGTGCTCGTCGGAGCCGCAAACGGCTACGGTGAGGAATTCGGGGTCACGGCCAAAACCGATGTCGCCATCCTTTCCTTCCGCCCAATAGTAGAGTTCGGTTCTAGCTCCTCGATGTCAATGGACCAAACGCATTTCACCGGGCCGTAGGGAGCGTTCCGGCAACCTCGCTACGGACTGCAGCTGCCGTTGCGCGGGAAGGCTCTCGCCTCGATCCCAGGGGCGAGGTCGTCGTCCCCGGCCGCGACTGGATTGGTCAAAGCTTTTCAACCAACGAGGCCCATATTGAAAAGGGCTCCAAGGTTATTTGTGCAGCACATGGCAGTGCATTGACTTGCATAAGTGGACCCGCAGCAGACGGCTGCGGGTCCATTTCAATGGCTGCGAGGGAGATGGCACTCAGGAGCGTTGCGGCGCGGCCGGCTTGTCGCCAAGGTCTTACCGATGCTGTCCAGTTCGCCCGCTGCCCTGTTAGTCGGTGCCACTCAGGCGGCCGCCTTCTCGGCCGCTGGTCCACTCCAAAGGCTGAAGGCGATTGATAGACGGTTCCAGCCGTTGATCACGTTGATCATCAGGGTCAGTTTCACCTGCTCCTCGTCGGTGAACTGTGACTTTAGGTCCGTGTAGGCAGCAGTATGGCCTGAATTCCCCGCAATAAGCGTGAGGGCGTCGGTCCAGGCGAGCGCCGCACGTTCTCTTGTGGAGTAGCAAGGGGCCTCCCTCCATGCTGACAGAAGGTAGAGGCGGTGTTCCGTCTCGCCCTTTGCCCGGGCCTCCGCGGTGTGCATGTTGAGGCAGTTTGCACATCCGTTAATTTGCGATGCGCGGACTTTCACGAGCTCGATCAGGCTCGGCTCGAGACTTGTGGCTACGACGTTCGAAAAGTCGAGCCAGTTCTTCATTAGCGCAGGCGCAGCCGCAAATGGTTCAAGCTTCTGAGTCAATGTTGGATCTCCTTCTGTAGTATCCGGAACTATGACGATCCAGACGAGTGTCCTGTGACGTGACCCCATCATTTTTGTGAATTCACGATCCACTAATGCATTGTTGGTTCTGAAGTGCCGCCGATTTCGGACTAGCGGGAGCTGGAATTTCCGGGCTTATGGCTCAGCTCGGCGCGGGTGCCGATGAGCCGCTCATGAGCGAAACCGGCACCTTGTTGCCAATCGTGGCTGGAACTCTCATATGGAGGTTCACCCTCGTTCAGTTGCATCACCTAGACGGTCTCGACAAAGACCATCATGGCCGCGAGCAATAGCGTCAGGGCTGTGGGATAAAAGGTCAAGCCGAAACCAAATGCACGGCCGGAGGCACCCTTGCGGTAACCGCTCCAAAAACAGGCCCTACCAATGCAGAACAGAATGACCAGTGCGCCGACAAGCAGTGTCGATCTAGGAAGCACCACGGCAATGGCCGCGTGTGCGACAACTGCGAGGACTGTTTGTTCCAGCGTGTTCTGCACGATTGCGTTGGCGATCCGGACTGGCTCGGTGGCTTGCGTCATGCCGCTTCCGTCGATGTCCTCGCGCGAGGAAAACCGAAGTCGTGCGACGTTGGCGATCGCGGCAAAAAGCCAGATCGCGACAAAGACGTCGGCGCGCAACGCCTCCACGATACGCTGATTGACCGCATGCGCGGGACCCGAATCGACGATAACGGCGCCGACGATCGCAGTGACCGAGATAATGAACGAAGCCAGCATCCCAGCCGCCACTCGACGCTGCTTCTGTCGGAATTCAATAGCCACCTAACATAAATCCCTTTGGAGTGCGCCATTTCGCCGGATATTTCCGCTACTGAGATATTGCTTTGATTAATTCCCGAGGAGAAGCCCATCTTCAGCGCGGAGTGAGGATGGGGCCAGTGCTACGGCGACCAGCATTAGCCTCTTTCATTGCAGAAATCCTAGAAGGCCCGGGAGGCATGCCGGTTTCGAGATAATCGTGGGTCGATTGAGCTCACTATGCGCCAAGTTGGCTTGGCATCCGCTTGACCAATTCGCTCACGGCGGTTCTGACCTTCGTCAGGACATGAGGCGCTTGAGCGCGAACGGCAAAAACATCATTTCCGACAGCTCGGTGATCGACCATGAGTGGCGTCAATGAGTTATCCCTTATTCGATCCCGGACTAGCCAAGCGGGCAAGCAGGCAACTCCTGCCCCGGAGAGCGTAGCATCCACAATGGCCTGGAGATCATTCAGCCTAATTCTTCCGGAGGGAATGTATTCCAGGACAGGACCGTTGGGAGAGGTAAATCGCCACGGTTCTGGCCGACCCCCTCCACGGGTGAATGGAAGACAATCATGGCCAGCCAGTTCCTCCAGGCTCGTTGGCTGACCTCGCGTGCAAAGATAATCGTACGAGGCGCAAACGACCATGTCGAACGATCCGAGCTTTCGAGCCACATGGCCAGCGCGGTCGGGAAGGGGGCCGATGCGAATAGCGAGGTCTATTCGGTCCTCAACCAGGTCTACGATATGATCCGAAAAACGGAGGTCAAGTTCCAGTTCCTGATATTGCTGCGTGAAATCGATGAGGATGGGTGCGACGCATTGTCTGCCCAGCAGAAGAGGGGCACTCACTCTGAGAATGCCTGAAGGTCTGGTTGCGTCAGCATCGAGGACGGCCTCGGCAGCTTCCATTTCAGCCACGACGACGAGACAGCGCTCATAAAACTTCTGACCACGGTCAGTTAGGCTTTGTCCTCTGGTCGTGCGGTGGAACAGGCGCGTGTTTAGCCGACTTTCAAGCCGTGCGATGGCCTTCCCAACCGCCGACCGTGATAGTCCCAACTGATCCGCCGCCTTTGTGAAGCTCTCAGCTCCAGCTGCGTGAACAAATATCGAGATGCCGTTCAATGTGTCTCGCATGGCCACCTCATGTAGACTTTTCTTCTACTCTGAAACGATGAAGTTCATCTTATGTAGAAACAAGAACCTGCTAGCTATTGCAAGTTCGAAAAAAAGGAGAAGGCAATGAAGGCTTGGCAAATTAAGGGACCTGGTGCGGATGCTTTGCACCTCGCGGAGGTCAATGAACCGTCACCTCGATATGGAGAGGTCCTCATCCGCGTCAGGGCCGTTTCGTTGAATTATCGCGACATGCTGATGGTCGACAACAATGGGTATGGACGTTTCGGACTTCCTTTCACGCCATGTTCCGACCTCGCGGGGGAGGTCGCGGCGCTCGGAGAGGATGTCACTGCGTTTGCTGTTGGAGATCGCGTCATCAACAATTTCAATGGAGGTTGGATCGATGGCGAGCCTCCCCGCAAGAATGGTGAAATAGCCAGCTTCGGCGGTCCCCTGCCTGGCACGCTCGTTGAGTATCTGGCAGCGCCAGCGGAGTGGTTTGTTAAAGCGCCGACATCCTTATCTGATGCGGCAGCAAGCTGCCTGCCTTGCGTTGGACTGACCGCGTGGACCAGCCTGGTTGAGCTCGGCGGCGTGATGCCAGGACAGACGATAGTCATTCAAGGAACTGGTGGGTTTTCGTTGTTCGCTTTGCAACTTGCCCGCAAAATTGGTGCGGAAGTGATCGTGACAACAACCAGCCAGTCAAAGGCGGATCGCGTATCGGAATTGGGCGCAACGTACGTGATAAATCGAAACCAAGGACCGCATTGGGCCGAACAGGTCAAGGCTTTGACGCGGGGTAGGGGAGCGGATCATATTCTTGAAGTAGCGGGAGGTGCGAGCCTTGATCATTCGGTAAGCGCGCTTGCCCCTGGCGGTCGTATTTCACTCGTTGGCGTTATCGATGGCTTTAATGCTAGCTTCGCATCTGTTCCTGCCATCTTTACATTTGCGAACATCCAAGCCGTGTATGTTGGTCACAGACGGGGCCTCGAGCGCATGGTTCGCGCGGTCGACGTTTGCGCGATGTCCCCTACCATCGATTCTGAATTCGACTTTGAAGACTTTCCAAAAGCTTTGGCGCGATTCCGGGAAGGGCCATTTGGTAAAGTTGTGATCCGCGTCTGATTTCATCCAGACAGAGATGTTGCACCTCTTGGGAAGATAATCTGTTGCCGCCACTATCCTGAGCGCATTACGGCCATGCGACTTCGCGTGGTGCGCCTATGGCTTAACAGGACGAAGACGCCATATCGGAAGCGCATTCCTCAATCAACGCGATCTTGAGCCATATCGGCGATGCTTGAGTTCTTTGGCGCGACCGGAAGGAAAATTTGAACCCGGTTAACGAGCCCGAAGTGGCCCCTCGATACCTGGGACATCACGGACACGGTCCGCGAGAAAGTCGACCAGCAGCCTCACCCGAGCAACGCCCGCGCGCTCTGGGACAATCAGCATGCTCAGCGGCACGGGGGGTACCATGTAGTTTGCCAGGATCACCTCGAGACGCCCGGCCGCCAAAAGGTCCTCGACAAGCCATCGATGCGCGGGCGCGATGCCGCGCCCAGCAATAAGAGCCTCGCGCGCGGCAAGCCCATGATCGACCCGTAGTCGTCCGGAGAAGGGCACGCTGTGGCGTTCAGCGGCGCGTCCCTGCAATGTGAGCGTGTCGCTGCCTGCGACGTTGGACATCCGGATACCCTCATGACCAATCAGGTCCTGCGGGACAGATGGTGTCCCTTGCGCGGCCAAGTAAGATGGTGCTGCCACCAGCAGACGACGGCTCTGACCGAGGAGTCGTAACTTCATGGTACTGTCGGCAAGCGGGCCGAGCCGGAGCGCGATATCAACGCCCTCGCGCACAAGGTCGACGCGCTCATCAGTCAGGTTGAGGTCAACCCCGATGTCGGGATACTGATCCTGAAAGGCGAAGATCAGTCGGCTGACATGCAAGATCCCGAACGCCGCAGTGCAGGAGATACGGATCGCACCTGCCGAAGCCCCCCGTGTTCCCCTAGCCTCATCTGTTGCTTGCTCGACAAGGCGTAGAATCTGGATGCTGTTGGCATAGTAGCGGCTGCCTTCATCAGTCAATGTGACGCGGCGGGTGGTCCTGCTGAGCAGGGAAACGCCCACAGCCTCCTCGAGCTCTCGCAGATGCCGTGTGATCGTCGATTGCCCAACTCCGAGCTCACGAGCCACTGCCGAAAGGCTCCCGCGCTCAGCCACGCGCACGAAAGTTCGCATTCGCTCGAGCGTCAAGTCAGATCTATCCATTATTCGGCATAATGTTATGCATTACCTACACGTAGTGAACTAGCTATGGATTGTCTACTGTTGGGCTGTACGTTCCAACATCGAAAGGTGATCTATGAAAGTCCTAGTTGTCTTCGCTCACCCCGAGCCGCTCTCGCTCAACGGAGCACTCCGTGACGTCGCGTTGAAGGAGCTCGAGGCCCAAGGCCATGAGGTGCGGGTATCGGACCTCTATTCCGACAGCTGGAAATCAGAGGTCGACCGTGCCGACTTCCCCTCGCTCCCACCAGGCGGGCGGTTCATACCGGTAGCGGCATCCAAAAAGGCCTTCGATGAAAACATGCTGACAGAAGATGTTAAAGCCGAGATCGACAAGCTTCTGTGGGCCGACACACTGATCCTCCAGTTCCCTCTCTGGTGGTTCGCAATGCCGGCGATCCTCAAGGGCTGGGTCGATCGGGTGTTCGCCTACGGGTTCGGCTATGGGGTCGGCGAGCACAGTCATCAGCGATGGGGCGATCGCTACGGCGAAGGGACTCTCGCTGGGAAACGGGCAATGTTGATTGTGACCGCAGGCGGCTGGGAGGAACATTACTCAGCCCGTGGGGTCAACGGGCAGATCGACGACCTGTTGTTCCCAATCAATCATGGGATCCTCTACTATCCAGGCTACGACGTGCTGCCGCCCTTCGTCGTCTACAGAGTCGATCGCCTCGATGAGACTGCCTTTGATCCCATTGCAGAACGCCTGCGTGAGAGGATGCGGACCCTGGCGACCATTCCGCCCATTCCTTACCGGCAACAGAATGCCGGCGACTATGCGATCCCGACCATGCAGCTCAGGCCCGAAGTGGGAGATCCCAATGCGACCGGGTTCTCGCTTCATCTGAAGGGTTCTGTTGTTGCCGAGTAGCCAAACTGCGCGGCGTAGGCATTCCCTGCGCCGCACGCCGAGAGTGATAACGGCGTCGGTGCACTCAGCCGACGAACCCTGGGTGCGTTACAACTTGAACTAGGGATTCAAGAGAGATGCAATATTTACGATTAGAACTTGATCCGGTGTGGAGTTCAAAACATTCATGCTGTTCGTGGTAGTCGTCGGTGAGATTTCATCGGCAGTCGAGATGGCGGTCATTGTCATCCCGTCGAAGTCGAAGTAGCCCCGCGTCGATTGGCTGACTATGTGGCAAGTGCGTTTGCAAGGTCACTTGTCAAATCGTCCGCGTTCTTCAGACCAATTGAAAGACGCAGTAGACTATCGTTGATTTGAAATCCGGTCCCTCGTCCTCTTGTTTGTACTGGCGAAGACGCCCGATGCTCGATCAAGCTTTCAACTCACCCTAGCACTACTTTGGCAGATTAACCGACGGTTAACGATAATCGGCCATCTTTGGCACCTCAAAAGGGGTGCGGTGGATGGTGGAGCAGGATATTGCACTGACGGATTGGCTGAAGCCGTTCGTTGAGAAGCTTGGTCACAAGAAGCGGCGGCAGATGTGCCCGGTATATATTTCGGGCCTGATCGGACCAGGTGATCGCAAGAGTATCGAGCCGATGGCGGAGCGCCTTGCGCCCGATCACTACGACCG
>NZ_JBFUAL010000033.1:0-41808 GCF_056406295.1 Rhizobium sp. P1_C7 | reverse complement strand
GCGTCGACGACGCCCTTGAGGATCTTGGCAACTGCGAGCGGCTCGACCTGATCGTCGGTCTCGACCAGGATCGCCCGGTCGGCGCCCATGGCCAGTGCCGTGCGCAGCGTTTCTTCGGCTTTGGCCGGACCGATCGACACGACGATCACTTCCTCGGCCTTGCCGGCTTCCTTCAGACGCAGCGCCTCCTCGACGGAAATCTCGTCGAACGGGTTCATCGACATCTTTACGTTCGCGAGTTCGACGCCTGTGCCATCCGGCTTCACGCGGATCTTCACGTTGTAATCAACCACCCGCTTGACGGGGACGAGAATTTTCATGGGGTCCTTCCTTCAACTCTTTCGCCAAGAAAATGCGCGCTTCGGCGGCGCTCCGATTGTCGAATGGCGACATGGATACGCGTTTTTCCTCCAAACACAACGCTTCCATGACGCAGACAGGCAAATTGCCCCCCGCAATATATAACGTTTACGTTCACGTCAATAATGCAATTCTATCGCTTGCCCCAGGGCAGGCGATGGCGAGGCTGTTGTCCGGGGATTGCCACCATCGCAGGCGTGGATCCGGGCCGGTCCCTGACGGCTCTGGGCGTCACTACCTCGCGGTCGAACAGCGGCACGCCGCGGCGGCGCATGACGAGCACCAGCAAGCCGCCGGCGACGATGCCGCCGACATGCGCGCCCCAGGACACGCCGCCGTCCGGATCGAGCGCCAGCATCGCGAACTGCTGGCCGATCCAAAGCACCAGCGGCACGAAGGCCGGCAACGGCAGCGGGACGCGCATGAACACCAGAACCCAGACCTTCACTCTTGGATGAAGCACCAGATAGGCTGCCACGACACCGGAAATTGCGCCCGAGGCGCCGATCAGCGGCGCTTCAGAGGTCGTTCCAACGAGACCGTGGCAAAGCGCGCCGGCAATCGCGCAAAGGAGATAAAAAGCGAGGAAGCGAAAATGCCCCATCGCATCCTCGACATTGTCGCCGAACACCCACAGGAACAGCATGTTGGAGGCGAGATGCCAGAAGCCCGAATGGACGAAGGCGTAGGTGATGTAGGTCAGCGGCTCCGGCACGAGTTTCAGTGACGGCGGAAGCGCCGCATAGTCAAAGGCAACGGCTGGAATGTAGCCGAGACCTACGAACGTCGCCTTCGACACCTCGTCAGCGGCAATTATACCGGTAAACAGCCAGACAACGACATTGGCTGCGATCAGACACAAGGTGACCCACTGGAGCTTGATGTGCTTCAGCGTGTTGGCATCGTGGAGCGGTATGAACATGCGGGCCCATCCCCGGGTTTCCTGTGATCTGGGACAAGCCTATCTGTTTTTCCCCGGAACCCAAAGGACATCCGCAAGGCCGCGATCGTTGGCGTGACGTGCGGCAACGAAGAGGAAATCCGACAGCCGGTTGACATATTTCAGCGCTGCCTCGCTGACGATTTCGCCCTTGCTGCGGGCAAGCGTCACCATCAGCCGTTCAGCCCGACGGGTGATGGTTCTGGCGAGATGCAGGTGAGCTGCGGCCGAATGGCCGCCGGGCAATACGAATGATTTCAGCGGCTGCAGATCGGCGTTCAGCTGGTCAATGTCGCTTTCTACGCGTGCCACCTGCGTTTCGATGATGCGCAGCGGCTCGTAATCGGGCTTTTCGCCCGTATCGGGTGTTGCGAGATCGGCGCCAAGGTCGAAAAGGTCGTTCTGGATAAGCATCAGCATTGCGTCGAGCACCGGCAAGCCCTGCATGTGCAGCCGCGCGATGCCGATCGCCGAATTAGCCTCGTCGATGGTGCCATAGGCTTCGACGCGCAGATCGTCCTTCAAACGTCGCGGACCGGAGACCAGCGCGGTCGTGCCGTCGTCGCCTGTCTTGGTATAGATCTTGTTGAGCTTAACCATGCTTCACCCTCCCATTTCTCGATATCAGGTAGGGCGACCGCCGCCGGTCAGCCAGAGCGTCAGCATGATCAGCAACACCGCAATTGCCTGCAGGAGTACGCGCAGCTGCATCAGCTTGTTGGATGTATTCGCGTCGCCGCCCTTCAGCATGTTGAAGAGGCCGCGGATCAGCACGATGGCGACGAGGCCCATGACGATGATCGCGAGAACATAGGTGACCGTAGACATTCGTTGGCGCTTTCCTGGTCAGTCCACCCAGCGCATCAGACGGTAGAAGAGATCGGCGGGAAGCAGTCTCTTCAGTACCATGCCCTGCTTTGCCGGGGTGGTTACGGGGTAATGTGGTCTCGGGCTATTTGAGTTCAATGCGTGCTTCAGCACGGCATAGACGGCGTCCGGGCCAAGCTTATGTCGGCTGGGCTCACCCGATCCGTCAAGGCGTGCGAGCTGACGGCGGTAATCGGTCGCATGCACCGAGTTCCTGACGTCGATGTGTTCGTTCATCTTCGCAAGCGCGTTGGCCGTAAAGCGCGACGTGATCGGCCCCGGCTCGATCAGGCTCACGTGGATGCCGCTGCCCTGAAGCTCCATGCGCAGAGTGACGCTCAGACCCTCGAGCGCGAATTTCGAAGCCGTGTAGGCGCCGCGGTAGCGATAGGGCACGACGCCGAGGATCGACGAGCACTGGACGATGCGGCCCTGGCCGCGCTTGCGCATCAGCGGGATGATTTGTCGCGTCAGTTCATGCCAGCCGAAGACGTTGGTTTCGAACTGTTCGCGCAGGACGTCGGTCTTCAGGTCTTCGACCGCGCCAGGCTGGCCATAAGCGCCGTTGTTGAACAGCGCATCAATGCGACCTCCGCTTACCCCCGTCACCTCGCGCACGAAGTCCGTGATCGAATCGGTGCTGGTGTAGTCCATGCGAAACGCTTCGATGCCGTCGGCTGCGAGCGGAGCTAGATCTTCCTGCTTGCGAACGGTCGCGAAGACCCGCCAGCCGTCCGTTGTCAGGGCGCGGGCACAATAGGCACCAATCCCGGACGAACACCCGGTAACGAGGATTGTGCGCTGATCCGACATGGAATGATTCCTGTACAAAGTCGGACTCGTTTCCCATATTCGGAGGGGCGACACAATGGGAATGCCGGGAGTTGGAATGCCGAAGATTTTTCGCATCTTCTATGATGTCGCTTACGATGCGATCTGGCATTTCATCGAGGATGACGGTTTCGCCATGGCGAGCCATGTTGCGCTGTCGATCCTGCTTGCGGTTTTCCCGTTTCTGATCTTCGGAACGGCACTTGCCAATTTCCTGGGCGCAGACCAGTTTTCCTCGACAGCCGTGCACCTCGTCTTCGATACCTGGCCGGAGGCGATCGCCAAACCGCTGGCTGACCAGGTTCTGCAGGTGCTGACCGTTCCGCGCGGCGGGCTGCTGACGATTTCCGTGCTGGCCGCCGCCTACTTCGCGTCGAACGGCGTTGAAGCGTTGCGCATCTCGCTCAACCGCGCCTATCGCGTTCAGGAGACGCGTCCCTGGTATTTCACCCGGCTTGCGAGTCTCGGCTACGTGCTGATTGCCGTCGTCATTTTCGCGGCTATCAGCATTCTGCTGGTGGCAGTGCCCCTGGCGCTCGACTATGCCCGCCGATGGTTTCCGCTGTTTGCCGAGACGCTTGATGTGGTCTTCGACTGGCGTATCTACGGCACACTGTTCGTTCTGACAGTCGGCCTCTTCGTTGCACATCTCTGGCTGCCGGCTGGGCGGCGGCGGATTCTGGATGTCGTGCCGGGCGTGCTGCTGACGCTGGTCTTCTGGTTTGTCGGCGCCCTGATCTTTGCCTATTACCTCGCGACATTCGCCAACTATACGGCGACCTACGCCGGTCTTGCTTCGGTGATGATCGCGCTCATTTTCCTCTACATGATCGGGGTGATCTTTATCATCGGCGCGGAGATAAACGCGGCGCTGATGAAGTTCCGGGTTCGCGCGATCTTCAACCACAATTTCCTGAGCGGCCAGGCGCCGAAGGCGTCAAAGCCCGACAAGATGGCGGATGTCAGCCGCTGAGAGGCCCCTGTCGCGCAGTTCCGCAAGTCCCGTGTCACCTTGGCTCTTGGAGAGCTTGCGGCCGTCGCTGCCGACAATCAGGCGGTGGTGGTGATACGTGGGCGCCGGCAGATCGAGCAGAGCCTGCAGCAGCCGGTGCACGGAGGTGGCGTGGAAGAGGTCGAGCCCGCGCACGACCTGGGTTACTGCCTGCAGCCCATCGTCGACGACGACGGAGAGATGATAGCTCGACGGCGCGTCGGATCTCGACAGCACGACATCGCCCCATACGCTGGGATCGGCTGTGATTTCACCTCTTTCTCCGTCGCCCGTTTCTTTCCATGACAGCGCACCAACGAGTGCCAAAGCCTTTTCCATGTCGAGCCGCCAGGCATGCTTCAGCCCGGAGGCCAGCAGTTGCTGACGCTCGACCTCGGAGCGATCGCGGTCGTCTGGCGGATAGAGCAGCGAGCCGTCGGGGTCGCGAGGCCAGGTTGTGGCGGTGTCCTGCAACGCCGCGACCCGAGCCTTGACCTCGCCTCGGGTTAGAAAGGAGGGGTAGGCAAGTCCACGACCGATCAGGTGGCTTAGCGCGGCGTGATAGTCTGCGAAATGCGCGGACTGCCTCCTCGCCGGCGCCTCCCAGGCGATGCCGAGCCAATCGAGATCAGTATAGATGCGGGCCTCGAAATCGGGTGTACAGCGCGTCAGATCGATGTCTTCGATGCGCAGCAGCAAGCGTCCGCTGGCCGCATTCGCCATGTCGCGGTTGAGGAAGGCGGAGAGTGCATGCCCGAGATGCAGTGGCCCGTTGGGGCTCGGTGCAAAACGAAAGACGGGCTTTTGACGGGGATTCGCGATCATGCTTTCTTCTGCCACGGATTCGAATCGATCGCGAGGAAGCGTGGAGATCATTCGCAGTGACGAGGATGTGAGAAAAGGCCTGGAGCAGTTGCTTCGCCTCGATCCGCGGCTCGTCGCCATTGCCGCGGAGGCGGGGTCCCTTCCGCTGCGGCTGCGCGAGCCCGGCTTCGAGGGATTGGCACATATCATCGTCTCGCAGATGGTGTCGCGCGCCAGCGCCGAGGCGATCTGGCGTCGCATGCTGCCCGTCGACGGGATATTGACGGCAGAAAATTATGCCCTGCTCCGTCCCGAGGCCTGGCGGGATTTCGGTCTATCGCGCGCCAAGGCCGAGACCCTGTCGCGCATCGCGGAGGCGGCCGCATCCGGCGGCCTTGATTTGTCTGCGCTCTCCGGCAAGCCGCCTGCAGAGGCGCTAGCCGAACTGACGGCGCTCAAGGGCGTCGGTCCGTGGACGGCACAGGTCTATCTGATGTTCTGCGGGGGCCATGCCGACGTTTTTCCCGCCGGCGACGTGGCGCTTCAGAACGCCGTAGCTGCGGCATTCGGTCTCGACGAGCGACCCAATTCAAAAAAACTTGCAGCGCTGGCAGAGGCGTGGTCGCCGTGGAGATCCGTCGCAGCACGGCTTTTCTGGGCTTACTATGCAGTAAAGCTCGGGCGCGGCCTGTTGCCTGTGGCCTGAACTGCAGCACTTATAAGCGCCACGGTCCTGCTTGAATTTATTGGACTTCACAATGCCGTCACAACCGGCCTAATATAAGAATGCAGATGCCGAATCGATCAGGAGAGTCCCTTGACGATTGCAGTCTCCCCCCAGGCCCTGCCAGCGCTCGTCCTGAACGCTGACTACAGGCCGCTGAGTTATTATCCCTTGTCGCTCTGGTCCTGGCAGGACGCGATCAAGGCGGTCTTCCTTGACCGTGTGAATATCATAGCAGAGTACGAACACTCGGTTTCCTCCCCGAGCTTTTCGATGAGGCTTCCGAGTGTCGTGTGCCTCAAGACCTATGTTCAGCCATCCCGCAATCCCGCTTTCACGCGGTTCAACGTGTTCTTGCGTGACAGGTTCGAGTGCCAGTATTGCGGCGAGCACGACGATCTGACTTTCGACCATGTCATCCCTCGCGCCCATGGCGGCGAGACGACCTGGCAGAATGTCGTGGCGGCTTGTTCCCCCTGCAATCTCAGGAAGGGCAGCAAGCTGCCGAAGCAGGCAGGCATGTTCCCGCATCAGAAGCCGTATCAACCGACGGTGCAGGATTTGCACAACAATGGCCGGCTCTTCCCGCCGAACTATCTGCACGACAGCTGGCTCGACTACCTCTACTGGGATAGCGAGCTGCAGCCCTGATCAATTGTCGATCACGTGAGGCTCATGCCGATTTGCGCACGCCGATGAAGGCAAATGCTGCAAGCACGATGCTTGCGACGACGTTCCAGCCCGCGAAGGACAAGCCGAGAACACGCAGTGCTGCGTCCGTGCAGGACGGGCCCTTGATCGTATTGAGCTCCGTCAGCAGATCCCCCGCGTTCTGAGACATGCTGCTGGCAGTGGTGGAGCAGGTGGCGGGACCCGCCCAGAAGTGCCATTCGACACCGGCGTGATAGACGCCCATGCCGGCGCCGACGACCATCAACATGCCGCCGGCAAGCAGGAATGTGCGGCCGATCCAGTTCGGCAGGCCGATCGCCGAGGCGAGAGCGCCGATGATGACGATCGGGATGGCGTAATAGTAGGGCTGGCGCTGCATCAGGCAAAGCGCACAGGGAATGTAGCCGCCGATGTACTGGAAGCCGAGCGCGGTGCCGACGACGATCGCCATGCCTGTGGCAAGCAGGATCGAATAGAGGAAGGCCGGGCGGCGCAGGGAGAACGAGGCAGTCATGCAAGAGCTCCGGGCGGTTGGCTCAGTGGGCGAGTAATTTGTAGGCGATACCGAGGGCGATCAGGACGGCGGCGCCAATGCCGGCAATCTGGCCGAGCCGCTTCTCGATGAAGTGTCGGATCGATTCGCCATAGCGGCGAAGCAGCCAGGCGAGAAACAGGAAGCGTGCGCCGCGGGCAATGATCGCCGAGACGACGAAGAAGCCGAGGTTCATGTGAATGACGCCGGCGAGAATCGTCACCACCTTGATCGGCGGCAGGTGCGCCAGACCGGAGGTTACGAGGAGCAGGAGCAGGATTTCCCACTCGTCGTGAATGTAGACCCTCAGCTGTTCGAAGGCGTCGAGCTTGCCGTAGAATTCGAGAACGGGGCGAGCGATCGCGTCATAGGCGTAGTAGCCGAGCATCCATCCGGCGATGCCGCCGAGAACCGAGGCGACGGTCGCTACCAGCGCATATCGGTAGGCGCGCTCCGGCTTTGCAAGCGCCATGGGCAGGAAGAGAACATCGGCCGGAACCAGAAAGATGGAGCTTTCGACGAAAGCGATAACGGCAAGCCAGACTTCCGCCGATTTGCGGGCGGCAAGCGACATGGTCCAGTCGTACAGTCTGCGGAGCATTCCGATCCTTTCGCGTTGGGTGCATGAGCTTTAGGCGGCGTGGATCCGCCTGTAAATGCTTGCTGTGTCGTTCATGCGGCGGCGCGGCGAAAAATTCTTCGTGATCGGCGGCGTCCGGTTGCGGGAAATTCAGGACGCCACGCCGGAGATGTGGTCGTGTTCCTGTCGCATGACGTTCATCTCGGTTCGCTCGCGCGCCATTTCGCTGACCGCCTGGCGCAGGGTGGGGTGCTTCGCGGTGAACATGTTGAAGTCGCGCCGTTCCAGCACGAAGAACTGACAGAAGTCGACCGCGACCACGTCGGCAGTGCGGCGGCCCCCACTCAAAAGCGCCATCTCGCCGAAGAATGCACCCGGATCCAGCCGGATCGGCCCGCCGGGGACTTGTACTTCCACCGCACCCGAGGAGAGAAAGTACATGCCGTCGCCGCGGTCGCCCTTGCGCATCACGCGCTCGCCGGGCAGGGCGGATTTCGGGCGGAAGAGGAGCAGCAGTTCCTCCTGCGAGTCCTCGCCGACCTTGGCGAACAGCGGGAAGGTTTCGATCAGCTCCTGCATCTCCAACTGATGCTGGCGCTCGCGCTCTTCGTTTACGCCGCGGATCTTTTCGAGTTCACGGCCGAGCGCCTCGTGCCTGTGGTGACCGAAGTGCGCGTAGAGCGCCGGCCACCGTCGACGCACATGCGCGTCCAGCGCTTCCGCGCCAACGCAGACGAGAGGGTTCGCCGTGATCGAAATGATCGCAGCTGCCAGAATGACATCCTGCCCTTCATGCGGCAGCAAGCCGAGCGAAACGCCAAGGCTTGCAAGGATGAAGGAGAATTCACCGATCTGGGCAAGGCCGCCGGCCACTGTCAGGCCCATGCCGATCGGATAACGAAGCAGCACGACCACGGCGAACGATATGATTGCCTTGCCGACGATGATCAGTCCGAGCGCAGCAAGAACGGCCATCGGCAGGCGCACGAGAATCGACGGATCGAACAGCATGCCGACCGAGACGAAGAAGAGCACCGAAAAGGCATTCTGCAGCGGCAGCGAATCGGCTGCGGCCCGGTGGCTGAGATTGGATTCGCTCATGACGACGCCCGCGAAGAAGGCGCCAAGTGCAAAGGAGACGCCGAAAATTTGCGCCGAGCCGAAAGCAATGCCGAGCGCGATCGCCAGAACCGTCAGCGTGAAGAGTTCGCGCGAACCCGTTCTTGCAACGCGGGTCAGAAGCCAGGGCACGACCTTCGGCCCAAGGAAGATCGCCATGACTGCAAAGGCGCCGACCTTCACAAGCGTGAGCGCGATCGTCAACGGCAGCGGCAGACCTGCGCCGTGTGCTGCGGCTTCGGCCGGGTGGCCGCCGAGCAGTTCTGCAAGGGCGGGCAGGAGTACCAGTGCAAGGACCATCGCCAGATCCTCGACGATCAGCCATCCGACGGCGACACGCCCGCTGGCCGAGTCGACGAGGTTATGCTCTTCAAGCGCCTTGAGGAGAACGACGGTGCTGGCCACGGAAAGGCTTAGGCCGAAGACGATCCCGGCGCCGAGCCCCCAACCCCACCATTCCGCGAGGCCGATACCGAGGAGTGTAGTGATCAGGATCTGAACGATTGCGCCGGGGACGGCAATGCCGCGCACGGCGAGCAGATCGGCTGCAGAGAAATGCAGGCCGACGCCGAACATCAAAAGGATGACACCCATCTCCGCCAGCTGGCCAGCAAGGTCCGTATCGGCGAAAAAGCCGGGCGTAAGTGTCATGACAATGCCGGCCATCAGATAACCGACCAACGGCGGCAGCCGCAACCGATCGGCGATGTAGCCGAGCACCGCCGCACAGACAAAGCTGACGGCTACGGTGGCGATAAGCGATACTTCCTGATGCACGTGGCGCTTTCCCTTTTGGCGGCGCCACTTTGACCGAAGTGCGAGGGAAATTAAACAGTTGATTTGGAGCGGAACGCGTGTGCGTCGCCACGGCGGGGGGGCTCAACTGGGGGTGGCGGTGTACACTCGAAGGTGCAGCGGCATCACGAAAACGTTATGCCGTTCGTTTCCGCTGCTCTTCATTCTTTTCCCGACTCAATTGCTTTGTAGCGGGTTCGGGCGCATTGTCGGTCCTTCAGCAGCCACTTTTACGGGCGCTGCTGGTTGAGGGTCACCAAACCCTAGCCCTACACCGAAAGGAGGACCTTGATGTCTTCCGACGTGGATACAAAGCACCTCTCAGGCGACGATCTTGACTTTCTGCACGGTATTCTTGCCGAGGCGGGATACTCGGGCCAAGACCTCGAGCGGCCTCGCTCGGCCGGCGTTGCCGCCAACCTCCTGATCCGTCTGTTCCAGGAAGGCGTCACAAGCCACGCCGATCTCACCTTGCAGCTCGAACGTCATTTCGGAACTTTCGTGCAGGTGCGAAAGAGCTCGATTTCTCCTTTCCATCGCTATGCAATCCAGGGGCTTCCGCTGAGACTTCGGAAACGTCCCGCGCGGCTGCCGCGTGAAAGCAAGAATGGACATTGAGGCACCAAGCTTCGATGCCGACGATGCGCTGCGCAGCGGCGAATGCCGCCGCGTATTCGATCAGGCGGCCAGGGCGCTTGTGCTCCGGGCCGTCCAAGCCGGCTGGCGGGAAAGCGAGTCTGCGATGGCGCTCGCCGATGCTGCCGACCGCTACGTGATGTACGTCGCTACCGTGCCTCGCAATGCTCCCATGGCTGCGAACAGCAATCTGCTGCCGAGCGCTGGCTGCGGGGTGTGACGAGCAGTTCGTCAGCGGTTAAGCGTCTCTCCCCGGATGTCGGCCGATTGATCTGACTTTATCATTGCCACAATGAGGTCGTGTTCGAATATATGGGACCGCAGCGTTTCGTTTAGATCGATCAGCTGGCCTCGAGCCAAACCACTCGCCTCCCCACGAAGCCTTGTCCCGTCAATAGAGGCCTCCAGCGAAGCGATACGCTTCCTGTCCTCCGTCACACGCCTCCGTGACAACTCCAGATCGCTTAGAGAGTAGGTCATCGGTGGATCATAGCACGCTTTGGTGTCGTTGCATCGCCCTTGGCCACTGTTCAAAATTGATGTGGTTTTCGTCGGTGGTGCCCCATGCCGGAGTCGAACCAGCACTTCTTTCGAAACTCGATTTTGAGTCGAGCGCGTCTACCAATTCCGCCAATGGGGCAACGGATACCGACGAGGCGGGTGTCTAACATGCGTTTGGCCGCGCGCGCAAGACGGCGGGTGAAGTTATCGGGCTGATTTGATGGAGTTCCGGCCGAAGGCATTCGGCCGGAAGCGGCGGTTCAGTGAGCGATGGCCGGGCCGGGTGCGACGACGCCGGATTTCTTCAGCGTGATCGCGAGAACGGATGCGAGCAGGCAGAAAGCGCCGGCGACGAAGAAGGCTGGCAGGTAGCTCGACAGTTCCGTGCGCGACAGCCCAGCGCCATAGGCGGCGGTAGCCGCGCCCAGCTGGTGACCGGTGAAGATCCAGCCGAAGACGATGCCCGCCTTTTCGCGGCCGAAGCGGTCGGCTGCGATCTTCACGGTCGGCGGAACGGTGGCGATCCAGTCGAGGCCGTAGAAAACAGCGAAGATCGACAGGCCATAGAAGCTGAAATCGCTGAAGGGCAGGAAGAGCAGGGACAAGCCGCGCAGGCCGTAATACCAGAAGAGCAGCCAGCGGTTGTCGAAGCGGTCGGAAAGCCAGCCGGATCCAATGGTGCCGAAGAAGTCGAAGATGCCCATGACGGCGAGCACGCTGGCGGCTGCCACCGGCAGGATGCCGAAATCGCCGCAGAGGGTGACGAAGTGGGTCTGGATCAGGCCGTTGGTGCTGAGGCCGCAGATGAAGAAGGTGGCGAAGAGGATCCAGAAGGTGGAGGTCTTCGACACGTCCCTGAGCACGGTGATCGGCGTGGCGAGCATCGCGAGCAGGCCGGTTTGCGCCGGCGGCGGCGGGGTGACATGCTCTTCGCCGAAGGACGGCAGGTTGAGATCGGACGGACGGTCGCGCATGAAGCCGAGAACCACTAATGCCGCGAACATGATCATGCCGCAAACGAAGAAGACGGTTGCGCGCCAGCCGTAGCGCTCGGTCAATTCCGCCATGAAGGGCAGGAAGACGAGCTGGCCGGTCGCGGAACTTGCCGACAGCATGCCGACGACGAGACCACGGTGCCTGGTGAACCAACGGGCCGAAACGGTCGCGGCAAGTACCATGGCTGTCAGGCCGGTGCCCAGGCCGACAACGACGCCCCAGAGGAGAAGCAGCTGCCAGAGTTCGGTCATGAACAGTGAGCCGATGAAGCCGCTGGCGATCATGATCATGGCGAAGACGATGACCTTGCGGACGCCGAAATAGTTCATGAAAGCCGCCGAAAAGGGGCCCATCAGGCCGAAAAGAAGCAGGCGCACGGCCAGCGCCGACGAGATCTGCGACGTCTCCCAGCCGAATTCATCCTGTAGCGGCTTAATGAGCACGCCAGGCGCGCCCATGGCGCCGGCTGTGACGAGCATGGTGATAAAGGTTGCCGCGACGACAACCCATCCGTAGTGGATGTTGCGCCGTGCCAGCGAAGATGCAAGTGCAGTGGAGACCATTGGGCTGTTCCGTTTGGGGGTTGTCGGAAAGGATATTATGGGCCTTTAGATGATGGTCATCATAATTGTTGCTTATTGATGATGGACGTCATATAAATTGTCAAGCAGCTATTTTGCGGAGAACCGAATGCGGGTCAGCCGAGAGAAATTTGCCCAAAACCGGGAGAAGATCCTGCAGGTTGCCGGCGTGCTCTTTCGCGAGAAAGGGTTTGACGGCATCGGCGTTGCCGAAATCATGAAGGCCGCGGGAATGACGCATGGCGGCTTTTACGGGCATTTCGAATCCAAGGAGGATCTGGCGCTCGAGGTCAGCCGCGCCCTGATCGAGAAGGTCAAGATCCGCTGGAAAGAGATCATATCAGCCGCGCCGGACCGGCCGCTCGCTGCGTTGGTCCACCACTACCTCGCACGTTGCAGCGTTGACGATCCGGGCGGCAGTTGCGTTTTTGCCTCGCTCGTGCAGGAGGTGAGCCGCAGCCGCGGTGCGGTGCGCGAAACGTTCAACGACGGGCTTTCGGCGCTGGTGGATATCCTCTCCGGGATCGTCCCGGGCGGTACGGACAAGGAGCGCCGAGACAAGGGGTTCACGACGCTGTCGGCGATGATGGGGGCCGTTATCCTGGCGCGCGCAGTGGAAAGCCGTGAGCTTTCCGACAGCTTCCTTTTCACCACGCGGGATGCGCTCTCACCGGTAAAAAACAGCGACCCTTCAGCCGCGACTGGCGATCAGGCCGCTGATTTCGACGGTTTCGGAGAAGCGGTCATCGGGTGAGAGTAGCTCCAGCACGGCGCGAAGAGCGCGCTCTAAGGCGTCGGTGCTGGGGCCGAGATTCTCTGGCGCGTTTGCCGGTCTTGCACAGCCGAGATCGACAAGACGCCGCCCGGTGCAAGCCGGCGCGCACGACAATGCGTTCGATGAGCTGGTCTGGATGGGGACCGGGTAACGAGTATAGTCGGCAGCGTTGGAACGGAAGCGGCGGGCTTCAAAGGGATTGGCGATCATAGACAACATCCTTCGAGGGAAGGGCTCAATCGCGGAGCTTGAACGGTGACCGGTTCGTGATCGTGTCGGCGGCTGCGACAAAGGCGCTTCCCTACCCGTCTGGCGTTACTTGAAGCCCTCGATCCCATGAGGAACATAGGGTTCCTCCAGTGCCGCAACATCCTCGGGCGCGAGCTTGACGGAGAGCGCGCCAGCGGCATCGACCAGGTGGTCGGGTTTGGAGGCACCGATAATCGGCGCGGTGACAGCGCTTTTCTGCAAGATCCAGGCCGTGGCGATCTGCGCCCGGGAGACGCCGTGCTTTTGCGCCAGTTCGCCAACGGTACCGATGATCGTACGGTCGGCGCCTTCCGCCTGGTGGTAGAGGGTCTTGCCGAACTCGTCGGTCTCGCTGCGCGCTGTCTTTTCGTCCCAAGCCCGGGTCAGACGACCACGGGCGAGCGGGCTCCACGGGATCACGGCGATCTTTTCGTCCTGGCAGAAAGGCAACATTTCGCGCTCTTCCTCGCGGTAGAGCAGATTGAGGTGATCCTGCATGCTGACGAACGGGGTCCAGCCATTGGCCCGTGACGTGTAAACCATCTTGGCGAACTGCCAGGCATACATGGAAGAAGCGCCGATATAGCGGGTCTTGCCTGCCTTCACGACATCATGCAGGGCTTCCAGCGTCTCCTCTATCGGGGTCGAATAGTCGAAGCGGTGGATCTGGTAAAGGTCGACATAGTCAGTGCCCAAACGCCGCAGGCTGTTGTCGATCTCGTCAAAAATGGCCTTGCGCGACAGGCCGGCGCCGTTCGGCCCTGGCCGCATGCGGTTGAAGACCTTGGTGGCGAGCACGATATCGTCGCGCCTGGCAAAGTCCCTGATCGCGCGGCCGACAATCTCTTCCGAGGAGCCGTCGGAATAGGTGTTGGCCGTATCTAGGAAATTGATGCCGAGGTCGATCGCCTGCCTGATCAGGACGCGGCTCTCTTCCTCGCGGAGTGTCCAGCTATGGTTGCCCCGGTCCGGCTCGCCGAATGTCATGCAGCCCAAGCAGATCTTCGAAACCTCCAGGCCGGTGCCGCCAAGTTTCACATAGTCCATGAAATTGCTCCGTCACGATCGCCACCCCCGCGCTTCTCTTGATCTAGGGCGGCAATGCCGAAAATGTCAGCCTTCGGTCGAAGAATGTTTGGCGCTTCGGCGTAGCCGGGGTCCGGCGTGCGCTTGCGCGCGCGGCGCACAAGGTGTTAGCTGGTGCAACATAATCGGACTTTGCTCATGAAACTGCCGCCGCGCGATCGCTATGACGATCTCTATCGCGATTTTGCCTGGACCGTACCGGAGGATTTCAACATCGGCCGGGCCGTCAGCGATGATTGGGCCGAACGTTCGCCGGACCGCATCTGCCTTGAGCATTTCAGTCCGCATGGCAACCACCTTTCTATGACGTACGGCGAGCTCGCTGCCCGCTCCTCGTCGCTTGCCAATGCGCTTGTCTTCTCCGGTTTCAAGCGCGGCGACCGCATCGCATTGCTTCTGCCGCAATCGTTCGAGACTGTGATCGCGCATGTGGCGATCTACAAGATGGGAGCAATCGCGGTGCCGCTTGCGCTGCTGTTCGGCGTCGAGGCGCTGGAATATCGGCTCAGGATTGCCGGTGTCGCGGCTGTGATCACCAATGGCTTCGGGCTCGAGCGAATTCGGCAGATCAGAGAGCGGCTGCCCGATCTGGTGTCCGTCATCAGTGTCGACGACGCTGGCGATGCGGTGTCCTTCGCCGGGCTGGTGGAAGCTTATCCGCCTGTTTTCGAGGTTGCGGCGACCGGACCGGACGAGCCGGCGTTGATGATCTTCACCTCAGGCACAACAGGGCCGCCGAAAGGCGCGTTGCACGGTCATAGGGTTCTGGCCGGCCACATTCCGGGTATGCAGTTTGCGCATGAGCGGTTTCCGCAGCCTGGCGACAAGATGTGGACCCCGTCGGACTGGGCCTGGGCGGGTGGTTTGCTGAACGCGCTGCTGCCCAGCCTTTTGCTTGGCGTGCCGGTGGTCTCGTCGCCGGCGCAGAAGTTCGATCCCGACATGGCCTATCGCATCATGGCAGAGATGAAGGTGCGCAACGGCTTCATTCCGCCGACAGCACTTCGGCTCATGAAGGCAGTGCCCGATCCCTTCACCAAATACGATCTTGTGCTCCGGACGATTGGTGCTGCCGGTGAGTCGCTCGGCGCGGAGACCTACGATTGGGTCAGGCGTACGCTCGGCATAGAGGTCAACGAGTTTTACGGCCAGACCGAGTGCAATTTTGTTCTGTCATCGAGCGCTGCCATGGGTGTCAGCAAAGCGGGCGCCATCGGCCGGCCGGTGCCGGGCCACCGCGTTGCCGTCGTAAATGGCAGCGGCGAAGAGCTGGTCGCCGGCGAGGCAGGCCAGATTGCGATCAAGCGCCCTGATCCGGTGATGTTTCTCGGCTACTGGAACGATCCTGCAGCGACGGAGCGCAAGTTTGTCGACGACTGGCTGGTGACCGGTGATATCGGCCAGCAGGACGGCGAGGGGTATATTACCTTTCTCGGCCGCGACGACGACGTCATCACGTCCTCCGGATACCGGATCGGGCCCGCAGAGATCGAGGACTGCCTGAGCGGGCACCCGGCTGTGCAGCTAGCTGCCGCTGTCGGCAAGCCGGACCGGCTCCGCACGGAGATCGTCAAGGCCTATGTCGTTCTGGTGCCGGGCATTGAAGCGAGCGCAGGGCTTGCCGCCGATATCAGCGACTGGGTGAAAATGCGGCTTTCGATGCACGAGTATCCGCGCGAGGTCGAATTCGTCGACGAGCTGCCGCTGACGACATCAGGCAAGGTGATCCGCCGCCTGCTGCGGGAGCGGGCCGCCGCCGAAGCTGCTATCCCCGCTTTGCAAGCGATATGATTTTCTGGCGCAGCATCTTCGCGACATTGCGGGTGCTGCTGTACATGTGAAGCTGGGCTGCGACCTGGCGCACATCGCGGTCGCCGTTTTGTGACAGGCCAATCACCAACGTGCCCATGTCTTCACGCTCTCGCCAGAAACGGCTCATGACCGGATGATCTGGGACGGCGCAGGAATCGGAGCGTACGATGTTGGCGTCATCGAGATGCCATTCCGTCAGCTCTCCCATCAGCAGCTTGCCTGGCGAATATCGTGCATAGGTCTCGTCATAGGCGGTCTTCCACGTGTAAGCCTCGCCGCCCATCATCAGCACCACCGTTGAGGCGATTGCCTGGCCGTTGAAATCGATGCTGTGTATACGCACCGCATCAACGGCTGCGAGATTGGAGATGGCCTCGCGGGCAAAGGCGGTGTGATAGCGGTCGGTGACGAGCGCGCTCCGCCTCTTGCCTTTCCAGCCACCGCCCTCGAGCGCAAGAAACTCCTCGAAGCGCTTGTGGATGTCGTGTGGTTGACGCGCGACGCTGTAGGCAACCGCGCCCTTCTCCGCCAACAGCCGCCACTGCCTGCGCATCTCGCGCATGTGGGAGGAGGAGACGGCCTTGCCAAGATAGACTGCGGCATCCTCGTCGCTCTGCAGCATCGGCCGCTGATAGGAATTTGTGATTGTGATCGGCAGGTTGCGGCTGATGGCGACTGCGCGCGCCATGCGCGCGAAGATGCCGTTCAGCCGCAAATCGGGCAGGACCAGGATGCGCGGCAGCCGCAGATCGCCCGCGATCAGCCCTTCAAGCAGATTGTCGAGCGTCTCGGCAGCGTCTTCCGTGTCGATCAGAGGTGTGCCCAGCGGCGCGAAGCTGTTCGACCAGACACGGATGATGGACGGGCCGACGGCAAATCCGGGTTTCTCCACGGAGAAAGGCATCAGGACACGCAGGCGGCTACGGCCATCGCTCCGGTCGCGCAGCAGGGCAAAGTTGACCTGCCGATCATCCAGCCGCGGCATTGCCGGCGCAAGGAAACGGCCGGTGAAAAAGACGTTGGGCTCCAGCGCGCGGTTGGAGAGAAAGTCCAGTTCATCCTGAAGCTCGTATCCGAGCTTGCCGGAATACACGCAAAGTTCGCGACCGGGTCTTCCGATGTCGATGCGTGCTTCGGCCTGCGGCGTATCGAAATCCAACGCCGCAAGTTCGTGAACCATCCGGTTGGCGGTCGCATCTGTCGTCTGGGTAGCGGGGGGATGGCGTACCATTCTGTCAGGCTTCCATGTCTTTGCGCGTTTTGGCCGAATTGGCGAAAGCGAAGAGGGCGATGCCGAGCGTGCGGCGGACGGCAAGATGCAGGAGCATAGCTTCGACGCCCATGGCCGTCGCGGTCGCGACCGCTGCCCCCTCTATACCGAAGCGCGGAATGAGGAGCACGTTCAGGCTAATGCTCGCCGCCAGGGCGCCGGCGTAGAGCAAGGCGCAGATGTTCTGCTTGCCGGCCATCATCAGCAGCGTCTCGGCTGGCCCCACCAGCGCCTTGGCGAGGATACCGGCAAGCAGGATGGCCATCAGAATGTAGCCGGCTGTGAAAGCGCCGCCGAACAGCGACAGCAGGAGGTGCCCGGCGGCGAGGACCACTAGCCCGACGGCCAGCGCCGGCCAGAACGTCCATCTGGCGGCGTCGATCGCGGCTGCAGCCAGTTCGGAGCGCGGGCCCCCGGCGATGATGCTGGAAAAACGCGGGCCGGAGGCGGCCTTGACGGAAAAATTTATGAAGTGAACCAGCGACATCGTCTTGGCGGCGGCGAAGTAGATCGCGACATCGTGAGGCTCCAGGAAAATGCCGACCACGACAACGTCGGAGTTCGTCAGCAGGAAGCTAACCCCTTCGATCAGGAACATCGGAAAGGCCACGCTCAGCCAGCCGAGAAAATCGATCTTGCGCGGGCCTGCGTGATAGTGGCGGCGAAGGCGCACCAGGGTCGCTACATACTGCCCCAATGCCGTCACATAGGTGGCGACGAGCGCCGCCTGCATGGCGGTCACTGCCGTATGAGGCGCACCGAGGCCGATTGCGGCCAGCATGAAGAGAATGATCAGAACCGGGCGGATGATGTAGGCCGGGCCGAGTGCCATGACCGGCCAGTGGTTGGCGCGCGACGTGCCTTCCAGGATGTCGCCGAGCGCAATCATCGGCATGGCGAGAAGGCCAAGGAAGATCGGAACGACGTAGTAGGCGTGGATCCTGTCGCCGAAGAGGTGCAGCGCGATCATGCCGACGGCAAGCATGGCGGTTCCCGACAGTAGCCCGAAGATGCGTGCGGTTCCGGTCAGCCCGCGAATTTCCGCAAGGGCGCCGGCAGCTTTGTAGTGCGGCAGGAACCGGACGATGGCGGTGTGGAAGCCGAGGCAGGACAGGTCGCCGAAGACAACGATCAGAACCCAGACGAAAACGAAGATCCCGTATTCGTATTCGCCCATCAGGCGGGCGAGAGCGATCTGCGAGACGAAGGCGAGCGCGGCGCTGACTATCCGGATCGAGAATGCCGTCAACGCCATGCGCCGGGCAACGGCCTTTTCGCCACGCCCGGTCAAAAGCTCCGCAAGCATGCGCAACGCGCGGCCGCCCGAGGGGCGCAACCCGGCAGGCAACATCTTTTCAGCTGTCTCGATGACTGCCATCATGAACACGCAAAACTCTCTGGCAAATCGTGCTCCGAGTAGTGCCAGAACAGCGTTAAGAAACGGTTGTGACCGCGTCTATTTGCTTAAAGGTTGCAGCGGTTGGATCGATCCATGTCGCTGATGTCAGCGGCTGCCGCGGGCGAGCGCATGGTCGATCAACCGGTCAACGATCTCGGAGTAGCGGACACCGCTCGCGGCCATTGCCTTGGCGTACATGCTGATATCGGTAAAACCCGGGATTGTGTTGAGTTCGTTGACGACAAACGTCATGTCGGCGGTGTGGAAAAAGTCGACCCGCGCCATGCCGTCGCAGCCGAGCGCCTTGAATGCCAGCCCGGCGGCCTGCCTGATCTCCTCCTCGACGTCCTTCGGCAATTGTGCCGGAACCCTTAGAACGGCGCCGTTCTCATCGATATATTTCGCTTCATAGCTGTAGAAGCCGTGCCCTTCCGAGGGGGCGACCCCGCCCGGCAGGGAGATGAAAATCCCGCCGTCGGCATGCTCCAGCACGCTGCATTCGATCTCCCGTCCGCGAACGAATTCCTCGGCAAGCAGCTTGCGGTCGTACTTGAAGCCTTCCGCCAGCGCGGCCGCGAAGTCCTCGGCCTTGGTTACCTTGCTGACCCCAACCGAGGACCCTTGGCGGGCAGGCTTGATGAAGATCGGGAGGCCGAGCGTATTCACCAACTCGTCGAAGGATGGTGTGTCGCCGGTGTGAATGCAGACCGATCTTGCCACCGGCAGGCCAGCCTCCCTCAGCAGTCGTTTGGCAATATCCTTGTCGATGGCGGTTGCCGAGCCCAGTATGCCGCAGCCGGCGAGTGGCACGCGGGCGACCTCCGCCAATCCCTGAATTGAGCCATCTTCGCCGTGCATCCCGTGCAGCACCGGGAACAGAACGTCGATGCGAGGCAGCTCAAATGCGGGCATGCCGTCGGAGATGGCAATCAATCGACCGAAGCCGCCCGGCAGCAGGCAAAGCTCGGTCGCGCCCGCTGCTGTTGCTGCAGACGACAGATCGGTGGTCGGATCCGCCATCGTCCAGCGACCGTCCTTCGTCACGTAGATCGGAACCACGTCGTAGCGTTCCGGCTCGAGTGCCGTCAGGACGTTGGTTGCCGACAGGATCGACACATCGTGTTCCGGAGAGCGGCCGCCGAATAAAACCGCCACGCGCCGTCGAGCTGTTGCCGGTCGATCCCTACTGTCGCTCGCCTTTGGGTCCCGCAATGTGCCTGTCATGAATAGTCCCCTCAATCTTTCCCGGTCTTGATGCTCAGAATGTTATGGCGATACCGCGATTGGCGAAGAAGCGGTCGAAGTTCGGTACCGGCAAGGCGACATTGGCCTGGCTGCTCAGGTCGTGACCGGACGGGTTGTGAAAACGAATGGTTTGCGAGCTTGCAGCCGTTACCAGGACGAGGTGCCCGCCTTTCGACGTCGGCTCTCGGTCGGGCCAGCGAATCTGGCTGTTTACGGACGCCATGAAGTACGTCCTGCTCTGAAGCAGCGCCGGAATGTCGCTTGTCGGAAGATTGGTGATCGTCTCTGCCTTGAGGCCGAATGTCTCGGCAACGAAAGTGACGAATGGTGCGTAGATCAGGCCCTTGATGGAACGGTCGGCTTCATTGACAACGTAGCCGCCGAAGGCGGTGCATGCTCTGGCCAGGTCGATGGTTCGGTGAATGTCGCCGCGTGCGGCCAGGACCATCTTAAGGCACGCCATGCCGCAGATGTTGCTGGCCCAGCGCGCGTATTCCTCGACCGTCGCTGCTCCGGATTCCCGCCAGAGTGGATCGCCAAGGAGGGCCGATGCGCCTTGCGTGACCACCGGCATCGTCATCGCCGGCGTTTCCCATTGGCTGAAATAGGGTACCGCTAAGGTGTCAGTACTCATGAAATCCCTCGGCAATCAAATCAACGATGCCGGCAAGCTCGGCGAACAAAGCGACGCTTTTGCGGCTGAATGATGTACCGAATGAGATATCAGGAGTTGTGTGAAAACCGGTGCAGACTGGAAACGAAAGGCCCTCGCAACATCTCTGTCGCGAGGGCCTTGGGCTATCTCAGAGCAATCCAGCTGGCATCAGACCTGCTCGAAAGCGCCGTGGCAATGCTTGTACTTCTTGCCCGAGCCGCAGGGACAGACTTCGTTGCGGCCGACCTTGCCCCATGTAGAGGGGTCATCCGGATTGCGGCTTTCCGGGGCGACGACAACTTCCGAGGCCTGATAGATCGGCGCGAAGTCGTCTTCACCGGTATCCGGATCGAAGTGGTGGGCCTGCATCAATGGCGGTTCCGGCTCGGCCGGTGCCTGCTGCACAAGTTCAACACGCATCAGCTGGGCAGTGACGGCCTGGCGGAGGTTGTTGAGCAGCGATGTGAAGAGCTCGAACGCTTCCGACTTGTATTCCTGCAACGGATCGCGCTGTGCGTAACCGCGGAAGCCGACCACAGAGCGCAGATGGTCGAGGTTGACGATGTGCTCGCGCCACAGGGCATCGAGCGTCTGCATGACGATGGAGCGCTCGACATAGTGCATGATGTCGTCGCCGAAACGCTCCGACTTTTCGGTGAAGAGGGCGTTTGCGGCTTGCGTCAAGCGCTCGCGGATATCGTCTTCGCCGATGCCTTCTTCCTTGACCCAGTCTTCGATGGGCAGGTCGAGGTTGAGCAGCGCGTTCGTCTGTTCCTTCAGGCCGGCGGCATCCCACTGTTCGGCGTAGGCGCGCTCGGGGATATGCTTCTCGACGAGGTCTTCGATCACCTCCCGGCGCATGTCCGAAACGGTCTCGGAGATATTGGTCGATTCCATAAGCTCCAGACGCTGTTCGAAGACCACCTTGCGTTGGTCGTTCAGAACGTCGTCATACTTGAGCAGGTTCTTGCGGATGTCGAAGTTGCGGGCTTCGACCTTCTTCTGAGCGCGCTCCAGAGCCTTGTTGATCCAGGGGTGGACGATGGCTTCGCCCTCCTTGAGACCCAGCTTGGTCAGCATGCTGTCCATGCGGTCGGAGCCGAAGATGCGCATCAGGTCGTCCTGAAGCGACAGGTAAAACTTCGAACGCCCCGGGTCGCCCTGACGGCCCGAACGACCGCGCAGCTGGTTGTCGATGCGGCGGCTTTCGTGGCGTTCGGTCGCAATGACGTAAAGGCCACCGGCGGAAATCGCCTTCTGCTTCAGTTCCTTGATTTCCTCGACGATCGCGGCGATCCTGGCGTCACGCTCGGGGCCGGGCTCGACGTCGCCGAGCTCGCGTTCGATACGCATGTCGAGGTTGCCGCCGAGCTGGATGTCGGTACCACGACCCGCCATGTTGGTGGCGATCGTCACCGAGCCGGGCACGCCGGCCTGGGCGACGATATAGGCTTCCTGTTCGTGGTAGCGTGCGTTCAGAACCTGGAAGTTCGTGAAGCCCTGCTTGCGCATCATCTCGGCGAGCAATTCCGACTTTTCGATCGACGTGGTGCCGACGAGAACCGGCTGGCCGCGCTTCTGGGCCTCGGCAATCTCGGCAATAATCGCCTTGAACTTCTCGTCGAAGGTCCGGTAGACCTCGTCGTCCTCATCGATACGCTGGATCGGCAGGTTGGTTGGCACTTCGATGACGTCGAGGCCGTAGATGTTGCCGAACTCTTCGGCTTCCGTCTGCGCCGTGCCGGTCATGCCGCCGAGCTTGTCGTACATGCGGAAGTAGTTCTGGAAGGTGATCTGCGCCAGCGTCTGGTTTTCCGGCTGGATCTTCACGTGTTCCTTGGCTTCCAGGGCCTGGTGCTGGCCTTCCGAATAGCGACGGCCCGGCATCATGCGGCCGGTGAATTCGTCGATGATGACGATTTCGTCGTTGCGGACGATGTAGTCCTTGTCGCGCTGGAACAGCTTGTGGGCCTTCAGCGCGTTGTTGACGTGGTGGACGATAGCGACGTTCTCGATGTCGTAAAGCCCGGTGCCCTTGAGCAGTCCAGCTTCGCGCAGCAGGTTTTCCAGCTTCTCGGTGCCTTCTTCCGAGAAGTTGGCGGACCGCTGCTTCTCGTCGATTTCGTAGTCGCCTTCGCTGAGAAGCGGGATATAGGCATCGATCGTGTTGTAGAGATCGGAACGATCGTCCAGGGGACCGGAGATGATCAGCGGCGTGCGCGCTTCGTCCACCAGGATCGAGTCCACTTCGTCGACGATCGCGAAGTTGTGGCCGCGCTGGACCATCTGGTTCTTCTCGTACTTCATGTTATCGCGCAGATAATCGAAGCCGAGCTCGTTATTGGTCGCGTAAGTGACGTCGCAAGCGTATGCGGCGGCGCGTTCCTCGTCGGAGAGACCGTGGACGATAACGCCTGTGGTCAGGCCGAGGAAGCCGTAGACGCGGCCCATCGTTGCAGCGTCACGCTGTGCGAGGTAGTCGTTGACAGTGACGACGTGCACACCTTTTCCGGACAGCGCGTTGAGGTAAACCGGTAGCGTCGCAACAAGCGTCTTGCCTTCGCCGGTCTTCATCTCTGAGATCGCGTTCGAATGCAGGATCATTCCGCCGACCAGCTGTACGTCAAAAGGTCGCATGCCGAGAACGCGGCGCGAAGCCTCGCGAGCGACTGCAAATGCCGGGACGAGGATATCGTCCAGCGTCTTGCCTTCCGCCAACAGCTTGCGGAACTCGACCGTCTGGGCAGCGAGCTGCTCGTCGGACAGCGCCCTGGTCTTTTCTTCAATCGCATTGATTGCGGCGACGTTCGGCTGGAAGGACCGCACGCGGCGATCATTGGCAGAGCCAAATATTTTGCGGGCTATACCGCCAAAGCTGACCATATGACTGGTCCTTTCTCAATATACTTCCCCGGCTTTTCTTATCCGCGGCCCGGCCGAAATTCAGGCGCACGTCTCGAAACGCCAGGAAACTGTTCTGGACGCGAGGTTGCGTGACAGATAAGAGGGGGGTCGAATGATGTCAACGGATTTGGCTGATATAGAAAGGCCACATTCCGGTGTTGATGGCTGTTTCAGGCTGGATTCACGAAGTTGAAGCCGGTGGTGTAACTGTGAAGGGTTATTTGATGTTGAACTACAACAAAATTGCCGTGATGGCGTTCGCAACATTTGTTGCGTTTCAGGCACCGGTCCGCGCTGAAGACAAGCCGGATGCCGTGGTCGCCAAGGTCGGCGATGTCGAAATTCATCAGTCCGAGCTGGATCTGGCTGTCGCCAACCTCGACCCGCAGCTCGCACAGCTTCCCGACGACCAGAAGAAGGTCGCAGCCTTGTCCGCGGCGATCGACGTCAAGCTGCTCGCCAAGGATGCTGCCGCCGAGAAGCTCGACCAGTCCGCCGAATTCAAGAAGCGCATGCAGTATCTCGCCGACCGCGAGCTTCACAACGCCTACTTCAAGAAGCACGTCGTCGATACCGTCACCGACGACGAAGTGAAGGCTCGCTACGACAAGGAAGTCGCTGCCCTGCCGAAGCAGGAAGAAGTGCACGCCCGCCACATCCTGGTGAAGACCGAGGATGAAGCCAAGGACGTCATCAAACAGCTCGACGCCGGCAAGGATTTCGCTGAACTCGCCAAGGAAAAGTCCACCGACCCGAACAAGGCGGACGGCGGCGATCTCGGCTATTTCACCAAGGGCCGCATGGTCAAGGAATTCGAGGATGCGGCCTTCACGCTGGACAAGGGCACCTACTCCAAGACCCCGGTGAAGACCGACTTCGGCTATCACGTCATCAAGGTCGAGGACAAGCGGGACGCGCCGCCGCCGGCATACGACCAGGTCAAGGATCAGGTTCGTCAGCTCGTCATGCGCGACAAGTATCTTGCCCTTCTCGCCGCCGCGAAGGAGAAGTCCAAGGTCGACATCACGGACGAAGCCCTTCGGAAGGGTTACGAGGATGCCAACAAGCAGCCGCAGCCGGGCGATGCGCCCACAGCGCAGCCGCAGCAGTAATATCCGTCCAGGGCCCGGTTCTTCCGGGCCCTTCACTATCTTCTGTTGTCGCATCTCCTGACGGCGAACCGGTTTCGACTTCGCCCGGGAATGCTTATAGCCAGGTCGATCATCATGTCCGGTTCCGTTTCTCCGCTCGCTCCGAAATCCTTTGCCGCCATGCCTGCCGTGCGCGGCGTTCGCATGGCGACCGCTTCCGCGGGAATCAAGTATAAGAACAGAACCGATGTTCTGATGATGGTTTTCGACAAGCCGGCGGCGGTTGCCGGGGTCTTCACCCGCTCGAAATGCCCCTCCGCCCCTGTCGATTTCTGCCGCGCCAACCTATCACACGGCGCGGCGCGCGCAGTCGTCGTGAATTCCGGCAACGCCAACGCCTTTACGGGCGTCAAGGGTCGCGAGGCGACCGCTTTGACGGCGAGGTCCGCTGCCGCCGCCGTTGGCTGCGCCGAGAGCGAAGTCTATCTTGCCTCCACCGGTGTTATCGGCGAGCCGCTTGACGCCACGAAGTTCGCTGGTGTGCTCGACACGCTTTACACTGACGCGACGGGCGATTTCTGGTTCGAAGCCGCCAAGGCAATCATGACGACCGATACCTATCCGAAGGTTTCGACACGCAGTGCCGAGATCGGCGGCGTGACGGTCACGATCAACGGCATTGCCAAGGGCGCAGGAATGATCGCGCCCGATATGGCGACAATGCTCTCCTTTGTGGTCACAGACGCCGATATCGCGCCTGCTGCCCTGCAGTCGCTGTTGTCGGACGGCGTCGATCCGACGTTCAATTCGATGACGGTCGATAGCGACACCTCGACATCCGACACGCTGATGCTTTTTGCGACAGGGGTTGCCGCCGAAGACGGGCAGGCCCGAGTGGAGCGTGCGGACGATCCACGCCTTTCCGCGTTTCGCGCTGCGCTGAACGATCTCCTCAGGGATCTCGCGCTACAGGTCGTCCGTGACGGCGAGGGTGCCACCAAGATGCTCGAGATCACGGTAACAGGCGCGGAAAGCGATGCCGCCGCCAAGAAAATCGCGCTCTCGATTGCCAATTCGCCACTGGTCAAGACGGCGGCAGCTGGCGAGGATGCCAACTGGGGCCGGATCGTCATGGCTGTGGGCAAATCAGGCGAAATGGCAGACCGCGATCGCCTCGCCATCTGGTTCGGCGATGTGCGTGTTGCCGTCAATGGCGAGCGTGACGCCGGCTATTCGGAGCAAGCGGCCTCCAACGTGATGAAAAATCAGGACATTCCGGTGAAAGTCGAGATCGGCCTCGGCAGCGGTAAGGCAACAGTCTGGACCTGCGACCTCACAAAGGAGTATGTCGCCATCAACGGTGACTATCGGAGCTGATCGACCATTGACCGAAGCATTACCCAAGAACGCAAATCTTCCACTGGTTCGCAGGCTCGAGGCCGTCGGGTTCCGGGCTTGGCCGGCTTCATCCGTACAGTATGACGGCAGCTGGCAGGTGCGGTTGACGGCCGGACACCCGTCTAACAGGCTGAATTCCATAGTGCCGCTCGATCCCTCGGATCATCGCGACGTCGAAATTCGCCTCGCCAAGGCCAGCCGTAAGTTCGAGGACTATGGCCGCCCGGCCGTCCTTCGCCAGACGCCTCTCGCATCGCCCGTGCTGGTCGATCTCGTCAGGGCCGAGCAGTGGACGCACTTCGACGAAACGATTGTCATGACCTGCGACCTTGCGCATGCGGATCTGCCGGATACGCTCGATCACCTTCCGACGCACGATATCGGCCGCTTCGTGGATGCCAATCTGGCGACCGACCAGGTTTCGCCCAAGTTGAAGCCAGCACTTGCCGAGGTCATCAACGCGATCAAGCCGCCGTCGGGTCTCTTCATGATCGAGGATCCGCAGACAGGACCTCTGGCAACCGTTCTTTGCGTTCAGGACAACGATCTCGCAGGCATCATGTCGCTTTCGGTCGCCGAAGCCCGCCGCCGCGAAGGGCTTGGACTGGAGATTCTGACGTCGGCGTTGCGTTGGGCGCGCATGCGCAGTGCGCGTTCCGCCTGGCTGCAGGTCAAGGCGAACAACGCACCGGCGCTGGCACTCTACGAACGCCTGGGCTTCCAGGAGGCCTATCGCTACTCCTACTGGCGACGGGAGATGTCGCAATGAGCGAGGCTTCGCGAAGCATCCTGCTCGTCGTCGCCTGCGCACTGATCGATTCCGACGGCCGGATCCTCCTGGCGCAACGCCCCGAGGGAAAATCGCTCGCGGGTCTGTGGGAGTTCCCGGGCGGCAAGGTCGAGCCTGGCGAAACGCCGGAGGAAACGCTGGTGCGTGAACTGCACGAGGAACTCGGCATCTCCACCAAGATCGCCTGTCTGGCGCCACTCAGCTTTGCCAGCCATACGTACGACAAATTCCATCTGCTGATGCCGCTCTATGTGTGCCGGCGATACGAGGGGATCCCGCATGGGAAAGAGGGCCAGGCCATCAAGTGGGTGAAGCCGCAGGCATTGCGCGACTACCCCATGCCGCCCGCCGACGAGCCGCTCATTCCGGTGTTGCAGGACTTACTTTAGGAATGCGTGAATAAATCCAACCACCGTGCCGATTTGGCTGTGGATATTAATTGATCGTTTAACACCTTCTGCCAAAGATCAGCCTCAATCAAGCAACTGGCGTGTGTGTAGAAGGCTTGACGCATGGACGACGATTTCTGGAAAGCAGTTCGGGAAAAGCAAGCTTCGGCTGCCTCGCGCAAGACGGGGGCGCTGAATATTGCGTTGCTGTTCGGCACAGCCGTCGTGGCATTGACATTGATCCTGACGCCGATGCTCGCCGATAAGTCGAGATCCAGCGTATTTGCCAGCGCCCCGTCCGAATTCGATTCAATCACGACTGGCTCGATCCCGAAAACGGAGAACGGCAAGCGCTATACGATCCGCCGCAGTATCCTCGAGGAAACGCCGGGTTCCGTCTGCGTCGTTCAGGGCTACGGTAGCGGAGTCGGCTGCTGACGGCACCAGATTGCCGCGTGAATAAGTACGAGCCGCGGCGGCAGGGCGCAAAGGACCGACGATGCGAACTCGGAAGGTCTTTTTCGCAGATATCGACGGCGCAACCGCCGTCGAATACGGCCTGAGCGCAGCGATCATATCAGTTGCGCTCGTGGGGGATGCGGACGCTCGGCGGCGACATCGGCAACGTGTTTCTGAACCTGAGCAACCACATGACGTTCCCCAACTGACAAAGGTCCGGCTCACTGCTTAAGCTTATGTTCCTCGACCTTTAACGCGTCCGCAAGCCTGACCTTGGCCGATCCCGGTCGCAGCGGTTTCTGCTGGCTTTCGTGCGGCGCCCATCCCGAGACATAGATTATCGAGAACGTCGCCCTGATGCGGCCGTCCGGATCGGCGTAGCGCTCGGCGTAAATCTCCGCTGCCCTGAGAAAAAACGCCCGTGTCAGGGGTTTGCGGCTGCGTTCGGCAAGCGGATTGGTCATGCCCATCGCCCTCAAGTCCCGCATCAGCGGAAAGATCGAATCGTAGCGCACCGTATAGGTCTCGGCATCGATCACCGGCAGGGCGAAACCGGCTCGCTGCATCAGTCCGCCGACATCACGTACGTCGGCAAAGGGGATCACGCGCGGGCTTGCGCCGCCCGTCATCTCGATCTCGGTCGCAAGCAGCACCTCACGAAGCTCCTGAAGGGTGCCTGCGCCGGGAATGGCGGCCAGGAACAGCCCGTCTGGCTTCAGCGCCCGACGGATCTGGATGAAGACCCCTGGCGTGTCGTTGGTCAGGTGCAGGCTGAGCGGGGCGAGCACCAGATTGGCCGACTGCGGTTCGAGTGGAATGGTCTCGATCGGCGCCTCGACAAATATCTCGAACGGTTCGGCATAGGTCCGTTCGCTTTCGACCCGCGTCAGGCTGGCGATTTTTCCGGTCGCCTTCGCCGCACGGGCGGCTGCGCCGGTAGCGCCATGCAATTCGACGGCATGCTCGAAGGTTCGCTCGACGACGGCGAGACGTTCACCGAGCTCTTCGGCCGCGATATCGAGCAGGAAAGCCGCTTTCGGATCATTGTTGCGCAGCGCGCGATGCCTGTTCGCCGCGATCCGGGCTTTGTCGAAAATGATATCCATGAACCGAGTCCATAATCCCGCCAGGTCGGTGCGGCAAGGCGATTTTCCTGCGAGGCGAAACAGGCTGGTCTTTCGCCATGGGGTTGAGGCGATTGGTGAGGTTGGGACGAACGCTGCTGCTGCGGTCGCCGGATTTCGTCGTCGATCTTGTCAATCCGCCGGCCTGCGCCGTCTGCGGCGTCGCGACAGGCAGGCACCGCGGCCCAAGGTGCTGGTGGTCAGCTCTCCGGTTTATCGAGCGGCCCTCCTTCGAAATCCTCGGCGTCCCGTTCTCACACAATCTTGGTCCGGGCATACTGAGCGCCGAGGCGATCGCCAATCCGCCGCCGTTCGACCGGCTGCGCTCGGCTGCCTTCCCCGACGATGCGGTCCGCAATCTCGTGCATGGTCTGAAGTAACGCGATCGAACCGATCTGGCGCCCATGATGGCCGTACGGTGCTCAGGGTGGGGGAGGGAATGGTCGAACGCTGCGATGCGATACTGCCCGTCCCCTGCATCGGTCGCATGTTCTCGCGCAAGTTCAACCAGTCAGCGGAACTGGCGCGGAATACCGGGCACCTTGCTGCGCATCCGGCGCACGCGTCAGCAAGTGGGACTGGGCGTCAGAGCGCGTGAAGATAACGTGCGGGGGGCATTCGCGCTCGCGCAGGGACACGAGGGGTCGTCGGCAAGCGGCTTGTGCTCGTGGACGACGACTGCACTACCGGCGCCACCGTTGCCGCCACCGCCAGGGCTCTTCGCAACGCCGGAGCCGCCGACATCACGGTTTTGACCTTTGCAAGGGGACTTTCAGAAACTATATGACGCAAAGAAAACCTGCATTTTTTGTGGAGCCAACATGGTACCCGTCACGATCTATACGCGCCAAGCCTGCGGCTATTGCAGCCGAGCGAAGGCCTTGCTCACCGAGAAGGGCGTGGACTTCCTGGAGCATGATGCGACGTTTTCGCCGGATCTCCGGCAGGAGATGATCGGCAAGTCGAATGGTCGCACGACGTTTCCGCAGATTTTCGTTGGCGATCAGCATGTGGGCGGGTGCGACGATCTCGTTGCGCTGGACCGTGCAGGCAAGCTCGATCCGCTGCTTGCAGCTTAGGGGAAACCGATGACCTTCAAGGCTGCCGCCATTCAAATGTGCTCAGGCGTCGATCCCGAGCGAAACGCTGCCGCCATGGCGCGGCTTGTTCGCGACGCGGCCGGACAGGGCGCAACCTATGTGCAGACGCCTGAAATGACCGGTATGCTTCAGCGCGACCGGGCTGCTGCAAAGGCCCTGCTTCGGGATGAAACAAACGACATCATTGTCGGTACCGCTGGCGAGCTCGCCAAGGAGCTTGGCATCTATGTGCACGTCGGCTCGACGGCAATTGCGCTTGACGGCGGCATGCTTGCAAATCGCGGCTATCTCTTCGGGCCGGATGGCAGGATCCTCAATCGCTACGACAAGATCCACATGTTCGACGTCGATCTCGACAATGGCGAGAGCTGGCGCGAGAGCGCCGCGTACCATCCTGGATCGGAAGCGCGCGTGCTGTCGCTGCCTTTTGCGGAGATGGGTTTTGCCATCTGCTACGACGTGCGCTTTCCAGCCCTTTTCCGTGCCCAGGCTGTTGCCGGCGCACAGGTGATGACGGTGCCTGCCGCCTTCACGAAGCAGACGGGGGAAGCACATTGGGAAATATTGTTGCGTGCCCGTGCCATCGAGAACGGCATGTTCGTCATAGCCGCCGCCCAGGCCGGTCTGCATGAAGATGGGCGCGAGACCTTTGGCCACTCCATGATCGTCGATCCATGGGGAAGGGTACTTGCCTGCGCCGGACCGGCGGGCGAGGCGGTGATCGTCGCCGAGATCGATACGGCGGCAGTGAAGGCTGCGCATGACAAAATTCCGAACCTTAGGAATGCTCGAGAGTTTTCCATAGAGAAGGTTGCGGGGGCCGTCGCAGGAGGCGTAGCCGCTTGATCCGTTATTCGCTGCGTTGTGAAAACGCCCACGAGTTCGAAGGCTGGTTCTCCGAAAGCGAGGATTTCGAGCGTCAGGTCGCATCTGGTTTTCTCACCTGCCCGGTGTGCAGTTCGGCTTCCATTTCCAAGCTGCTGATGGCGCCATCCGTCTCGACCGCGCGGAAAAAGAACGAGATGCAGACGCTTGCGATGGACACGATGCGGCGCGAAGCCTTTCAGAAGCTCAAGGAAGCCGTTTCCACCATCAAGGCCAATTCCGAGGATGTCGGCACCCGCTTTCCGGAAGAGGCACGCAAGATCCACTACGGGGAGGCCGACGCCCGCGGAATCATGGGCCAGACGACGCTGGATGAAGCGCGGGCTCTGCTCGAAGAGGGTATCGAGATCGCCGCTCTGCCGGTTCTCCCGGATGACGTGAACTAGTCAGTGGGCGCTATAGGCCCCGTCGACCAGATGGCAGCTTCCCGCGATGAAGCTGGCCTGTTCTGACAACAGGAAGCACACGAGGGCGGATACCTCTTCCGGAGTCCCACGTCGGCCCATCGGCTGCAATGCCATCATCCGGCGCGTGCTTGCTATTTCCGCATGTTCCGAGAGAAGCGGCGTCTCGATCCAGCCGGGGGCGACAGCATTGATTCGGATGCCCAGACGCGCATATTCCATCGCCGCAACCTTCGTCAGCCCGACAATTGCATGCTTGGTCGCCGTGTAGGCAGGTGCCGTCGGCAATCCAACAGAACCGAGAATGGAAGACATGTTGACAATTGCCCCTCCGCTGCCCTGTGCGAGCATGGCGGCGATCTCATATTTCATGCAGTAGAAGACGCCGTTCAGATTGACGTCTATCAATTTCAACCAGTTATCAAGCGGGTAATCGGCCGTCGCTCTTCGTACGCCGTCAACCCCTGCATTGTTGACTGCCAGGTGCAGCCCACCACATTCCCGGACGGCGAACGCCACCAGCTTTTCCACCGCTGCCGCGTCGCTGACATCGACGACGAAGTCGCGGGCTTTACCTCCTAGCGAACGAATTTCAGCCGCGACGCCAAGCGCTGCTTCAGCATCGACGTCGGCGACAACAACCTCGGCCCCTTCACCTCCAAGCTGCCGCGATATCGCTGCACCTATTCCGGAGCCGCCGCCCGTTACAATCGCGACCTTCCCTTCGAAGTCGAATTTCATTTTTGTCCTTGCTCCCCCATTGCGACACAATCGAGCAGAGGTCGACGCATTCTGCAATAAATTTCATTCGTAGCCCACAACTGAGCTCAACATACCGGAAGGCCCTCTGCGTCCTTGCCAACGAGGCGGGTCACCTGCTCGTCTAGATTCTCTTCATATGGAGCACAACAACAAAGGGTAACCCCCAATTACACTCAAATATCGAATCTTCTGCGCATCGGGGGAGGCTTGGCCGAAAGGAATTCGGATGCTAAAGGAGAAGGCGGGGTACACCAATTACTTAGCAGGTAAAAATGGACAAACACAATATTACGCGTCGCGGGCTTGTGTTGGGCTCGCTGTCTATACTGGCTTCAGGATGTACTACGAATTGGCCGCTAGGGTCCGGACTTACGTCATCCGGCGTGAAGCCTCGCTATGTACGAAAGGAAGTAGCGTATACCGGAGGGGAGCCGGTCGGCAGTATCGTTGTAAATACCTACGAACGCCAGCTTTACTACATCGAGGGTGCTGGCAGGGCGATGCGATATGCTGTCGCTGTGGGCGAGGAAGGACTTACGCTAAAGGGCAAGGCAACCATCGGCCGAAAGGCGGAATGGCCCTCCTGGACGCCCACTGCCAGCATGATCGAGCGCAAGCCGAATCTGGGACAATATGCCGGCGGCGTTCCTGGCGGTCCGGAGAATCCGCTTGGTGCGGCCGCCCTTTATCTCTATCGCGGCGGACAGGATACCTACTTTCGCGTCCATGGGACGAACGCACCGTGGCTGATTGGTCAGGCAGTGTCCAATGGCTGCATCCGCCTCACGAATGAGGATATTGTCGACCTCTACAGTCGTGTTCCCGTGGGAACACAAGTATTGGTCATATGATCCTTACATTTTGTGGCGATGTTGCCACGCTCTGTTAGGCATTGCGAGGCGCTGGGTGGGGCGGAACTATGCATTTGCCTTTCTGCGCTTGGCTTGGACGAATTTTGCGGCTATTAGTAGAATCGTTGCCTTCGATAACCTTATTCCATGCGAAACGGAGAGGACTACTTGATGAGCAGAATACTAGTTATGTGCCTGATTGCGCTGTTTTCGGTGTCGAGCCTGACAGCTTGCGGAACCATTGGTAAGGGCAAGGGGAAAGCACCGCCACCGGTCGCGGAACCGGCGCCTGTTTATAAGTGACAGCTGACATCTAGCTGAAAGCGGGAGGGGGCATTCGTGGCCCTTCCCATGCTCTGCTGTTCGGGCAAAACCGGTTCCGTGGCTCGCAACGAAATGGCTGTCGGGCTGGCTTTGTATCTTTGCTCACTCGATCCCGGAGACGAAGCGCAGCTATGACGCTTTCCAAATGCTCTCTATCCCTTCTGGTCCTAGTCGCGCTCGCGACAACATCCTGCCAAACTGAAGACAAACCGCCTCAGCCGAGGTTCGTTTCGAACGCCGATGGCGGATCCGCCGGTCCTGCTACTCAAAAGCAAGAGGGCCGGTATTTCATAGAATTTCGGTCGCGCTATGCGCTGAGCTATGGCCACACCTATGTCATTTTCGGAAGATTGAACAGCGCCGGAGGGATCGTCTCGCAGGAGGTTGCGGGGCTTGCCCCGTCGGGCGACGTCAACTCCTACGTTCTCGGTCACTTCGTGCCTGTGCCGGCGACGACCGGCGTAACCGATGGAGACCTGGAGGAAGCCTACCGGTCTGCAAGCTGGCGCGTCCTGCTGACGCAAGCCGAATACAACAAAGCCGTTGCGTCTATCCGACAGTTGCAGGCGAAATCGAAAGTCTGGCAGGCGTCGGTCGCCAACTGCAATAATTTTGTGGGGGAAGTCGCCGCTTCGATGGGCTATAAGACGCCCAGCATATGGCTCCGGCCGCAACAGTTTGTGACGAAACTGAGAGAGATGAATACGGTGGGCTGATGGTAGTCGGGTGCAATGTGCCGTCTGCCCTGCTGATTAGAGGATGCAGAAGGGCCTGGGTGTTTAATTGAGCGTAGCTGCTTTTGGTAAGTTGGCGTGGGTGCTTGGCGTCATCGCCTGGTACATCATTCGGTATCCATTCGAACGTCGCGCCAAGCGGGTTAGGGTTGTCAGTCATCGCCGTTCGACCTCCGAGGCGGCGGGACTTGCCTTTGCTTTGCTGGGGCTCGCGGTCGTCCCCGCCTTATATGTGGCGACCGGCATACCGCGTGCGGCTGACTATCCCGCTCATGTGTGGTCGGTCGTTGTCGGAGCATTGCTGTATGCAGCGGCGATGTGGGTCTTTCGCAGAACCCACAAGGCGCTGGGGCGGAACTGGTCCATCACGCTGGAGATTCGCGAAAAGCACGAGCTGGTTTCCGGCGGGCCGTACGCTTTTATCCGGCATCCGATGTACACCTCGTTCCTGCTGATGGGCCTTGGTCAGGCGTTTCTGCTGTCGAATTGGGTGGTCGGGTTGGCAGGCCTGCTCGGCTTTGCAATTCTGTTTTTTCTGCGGGTGGACAAGGAGGAGCGGATGATGCTGGAACTTTTCGGCCCTGAGTACCGCGCCTACATGGACAGGACGAAGCGAATTATCCCCTATCTTTACTGAGAGGTGGCGTGATGCGAGGCAGAGCCATCAAGCTTTCAGCGCCGCGACGCCTTGTCGGAGATCTGATGCGGTTCTCGATCAGGGTGCCGAGGGTCACTGTGCAACGGCAAATGAATCTTCGAGAGCTTCAGGAGGCAAGAAGTGCGCAGCCGGACCGCCCCTCCTGGACAGTGCTTTTCCTCAAGGGATACGCACTTCTGTCGCGCGAGATCCCTGATTTTCGGCGTGCCTACGTCAAATTCCCCAAACCACAGCTCTATGAGTACCCGGAAAGCGTGGCGTCAATTGCTCACGAGCGCGAGTACGACGGTGAACGGGCCGTATTGTTGACGACGATCAGGCATCCTGAGCGACGTTCGCTTGGCGAACTTGTAACCCTGATCGGCCAGGCGCGGTCACGCCCGGTTCTAGAGGTCAAGGAATTCCGACGTGCCTTGAAGATTGCCCGCGCACCTTTGCCCATCAGGTGGTTGCTGATGTGGCTCGGGCTCAATATCGGGCAGAAACGGGCACGATATTTCGGCACCTTCCAACTGTCGGTCTATTCCGGCCTCGGTGCTGAATCCCTCAATCCGCTGACGCCGCTGACCACGATCTTCAACTACGGACCGATCACCGAGGATGGATTGGTCACCGTGCGCATCCATTACGACCACAGGGTCATGGACGGGGCCAATGTGGCGCGCGCACTGGAACGTTTCGAAAAGATACTGAACGGCGCTGTCGCCGATGAGGTGAGAAGCCTTGGCCAGATCGGGACCGCCCACGGCGAGGCGGTTTCGGGCGCAGCGTCATGACCCATGACGGTGAGTTGCGTCCTGCTGTTGTGGTGGTCGGTGGTTCCCGCGGTATCGGCAGAGCCATTGCAAGAGTTGCTGCCCGGGAGCACGCTGTCGTCGTTCTCGTGGCGCGTTCGCCGGAAGCGCTTGCTGGTGCTGCGACCGACATCACAGAGGCCGGCGGCGAGCCATTCACGTTCGAACTGGATCTCCTGGCGGTCGATGCGTCGGCGCGCCTGCAGGATTTTCTCGCCGCAAACAACCTGATTTGCGATGTGCTGGTGAACAGTGCCGGATACGGCCTGCGGGGCGCGGCGACGACGCTTGCGATGGGCGAGCAGCTTGGGATCATCGATCTCAATATACGCGCCCTCAGCGACATGACACTTCGTTTCCTGCCGGGCATGGTGGCGCGCGGACGGGGCGGCGTGCTAAACCTCGGTTCGATAGCAGGGTTCACTCCCGGGCCGGGCATGGCGTTTTACTATGCCAGCAAGGCCTTCGTGCGCTCCTTTTCGCAAGCTCTTCACCAGGAATTGCGCGGTACCGGGGTGACCGTCACCTGCGTCGCCCCGGGACCGGTGGCGACGGAATTCCTCGAGCGATCGGGGGCCGATCGGGCAGCGCTGTTCAAAATTCTTCCGAAGCTCGATTCGCATTACGTGGCGGAACGTGCCTGGCGCGGGTTCAAGTCCGGCCGGCGGCTTGTCGTACCGGGTATTTCGGCCAAACTGGTGGCTTTGGCGGCGACGCTCCTGCCGTCGGCGGTTCTGCTGCCCTTGATCGGCCGGCTGCAGCGGCGGAGCGCTGATCCCTGCCTATGTGGTTCGGGAAAGACATACAAGGAATGCTGCGGCAACCGTCACCTCCACTCGCGTCATGGAACGCAGACAGAATAGCCGCATTTCTGGCGACGTGGATCTCGCCCGTCCCTCCTCGCCTGCTCAGACCTCCCGCTTGGCGAGCAGCATGTAGTTCACGTCCATATCCTTCGACAGGTTCCACTGGTTCGACAGCGGATTGAAGAAGACGCCGGTGCGGTCGATGATCGTCAGGCCGTCTTCGATGATCGGCTTTTCGATCTCTTCGGGGCGGACGAGCTTTTCGTACTGATGCGTGCCGCGCGGCAGCCATCGCAGGATGTTCTCGGCCGCGAAAATGGCGAGCGCCGCCGCCTTCATGGTGCGGTTGATGGTGGCAACGAACATCAGGCCTCCAGGCCGGACCATCTTGGCGCAGGTGGCGATGAAGAAATCGACGTCGGCGACGTGTTCGACCACTTCCATGTTGAGAACAATGTCGAAAGTCTCGCCAGTCTCGGCCAGTTGCTCGGCGGTTACCGCGCGATAATCCACCGGAACGCCCGATGCCTTTGCATGCGTGGAGGCAATGCCGATATTCTTTTCAGAAGGGTCGGCGCCGACGACCGTGGCTCCCATGCGCGCCACCGGCTCCGACAGCAGTCCGCCGCCGCAGCCGATATCGAGAACCCTCAAGCCCTCCAGCGGCCTTGCACTGCGGACGTCGCGACCGAAATTTTCCGCCGCCTTGTCCCTGATGTAGGCGAGCCGCACGGGGTTGAACTTGTGCAACGGCCTGAACTTGCCCGTTGGGCTCCACCACTCTGCCGCCATGGCTGAAAAGCGGTCCACTTCGCTCTGGTCGATCGTGCTCTTGGCCGCATCCGTCATGGTCTTGCTCCTTGGTTCGTCACGATTGAAGTCGGACGAACCGCACTCGAAGTCAATAGGTGCGGGGTACCGGTCGAGATCGACCGACAAAGGTTCGACTACACCAAGAGGATATGGAGCACTTAATATTATTGCATGCTAAAGTAAATATATTGAGGAAAAAGCGATGTCCCATCTTCGTGGCATTCCTGCCGTGATGTTCAGTCTTGCGCTCTGTAGCCCGGTGCCGGCATCTGCCGCCGAGCCGGTCGGCGAAGCGACTCTGATCAGGACGGAAGTGACGGGCGCGAGCGGGCCGCTGGTGGTCAGGGCGCCGGTGCATCGGGACGAACGAATAAAGACCTCCATCAGCGGGCTCGGACAGTTCATCTTCCGGGACGGAACGAAACTGGCCGTCGGTGCCGGTTCGTCCGTCGTTATCGACAACTATGTCTATGACGATGCGAATTCGGTCAAAAAGCTTACCATCAAGGCCGCAAAGGGCACCTTTCGCTGGATCAGCGGCAACTCCTCGTCGTCGGCCTATTCGATCGTGACGCCGGCTGGAACGATCGGCGTGCGTGGCACGGCGTTCGACTTCTATGTCGGGCCGAACGGTACTACCGCCATGGTGCTGCTCAGCGGCGCGGCGCAGTTCTGCGGCGCCGGAGGGTGCAAGCAGCTGAGACGGCAATGCGATTGCGTCATCGCCACGCGCGGCGGCGGCGTGTCTGATCCGCGTGCCGTGGACGGACGAACGTTGCGCGCGCTGGGAAATCAGCGAGCCCTGCCGTTCCTCTCCGGCAATCAGCAGCTGTCGGGCGCGCTCGCGGGAATTCGCACCAGTTGCGGTCTTGCAAGTCTGAAGCAGGACCGGAAGGATCGTGCTCCGCAACAACGCGACCCACCGACCCCGCCCACGCGGCCAGCGCCAGCGCCCACGCCACCATCGCTCACGCCACCATCGCCCACGCCACCATCGCCTGGGCCACAATCGGTCCCCCAGGACAAACCGACCAAGCAGCACGACAAACATCACCACCACGAGCGGGATGGCGATCACCATTGGGGTCGCGATCGGGACGGCCATCATGATCGCGGGGATGGGGACGGTCCCGGCTGGGGCAATCGTTCTGACTGGGGACGGGGAGACGGCAGGCCGGGCGACCATCGTGGCGACAATGATCGGCCTGGCGGCAACAGGCCCGGAGGCGACGGATCCGGCGGCGGCCGCGGTGACCAACACAGCGGCAACGATCGGCCAGCGGGCGACCGACCTGGACGCGATGGGGATGGAGACCACAGCCGCGGCAACGACCGGGCAGCGGGGAGCAACGGGTTCGGCCGCAACTGGGCTGGGGACAATCAGTCTGGGAGCAATCCCGGCAGCAACGGGCCGGGGGGAGACGGCCCGCAGAGTGACGGCATGAGCGGGATCGACCGGCAAAGGGACAACGGGCAAGGGGGCGACAGGCAACGGGGCAGCAGGCAAGGGGATTTTGGGCAGAGAAGCAGCGGGCATGACAGAGATCGGAACCGCGACGGTTCGACCCGGGCGCGGGACGACAATCAAAGCGGCGACTAGTTTGCGGGCTCGGATGCTGCGTCCTCCTTTTCAGCAGGCGCGTCGCGAAAATGATCCGCTCTGCGCGGCAGGCGGCGGTAGAATTCGGGAAGAGTGTCCACCAATCCGGACGCCTGCTGCTTTGTTCTGGCGAGACGCTTGCGACTGTCGGCGGCGCGGGTGCGCAATGCCGCGATAAGTTCCTCGTGCAGGCGCAGCAGCGAGGTGAAGTCGGCCGACCGACCGACCGCCTCGTCGCCGACGGTGGCATAGAGTCTCGCCCGGCTGCTTTTGCCCTTGAGCCCTAGGGCGCCGGCGTCGAGCAGTGCGAAGCCAGGTAGCGCACCTGCCGTCGTCTCGGAGACGAGAATGTCGAAACCCACCTCCTTGCAGCAGCTTTCTATGCGGGCCGCGACGTTGACGGCGTCGCCGACCGCCGAATAGTTGAAGCGGGCCTCGGCACCCATGTTGCCGACGCAGGCAAGACCGGTATGGATGCCGATGCCGATGCCGACCTGGTACTCCTTCCCGAAGCCGAAGGCATCTGCGGCATTGAGGCCCGCCAGAGTGTCGCGCATGGCAAGTGCCGCCCGCACCGCCTTTGCGGGGTGGCCGGCAACATCGACCGGGGCGTTCCAGAATGCCATGATCGAATCGCCGATGAACTTGTCGAGCGTGCCCTCGTTCGCCACCACATGGCGGCTCAGCGCGTCAAGCAGCGTGTTCAGAAATCGCACGACTTCGGTGGGTTGCAGCCGCTCGCTGAGCGCCGTGAAGCCGCGCACATCGACGAACATCACGGTCAGTTCGCGATCGTCGCCCCCGAGGCGGAGAGCGTCGGGAGTGTGCTCGATGCGGTAGAGCAGCGAGGGGGAGAGATATTGACCGAAAGCACGGCGGACCTCTCGCCGTTCACGATCGATTACCAGAATGCGGAAGGAGGTTGCGGCAAAATGAATGATCGAGCCGGCCACGATCAGGGCAAGCGGGTCGAAGAGGAGACCCCAGGCGGAAAAGGCGACCCACGAGGCGGCGAGCGCCAGCCCGGTGATGAACAGGCCACAGGCCAACGCCACGGCGGGACTGACGAAGGTCGTCAGAACCACGAGGACGGTGCCGAGCACGGCAATCGACAGGATCTCCATGCCGTCGGCCCAATCCGGCCGCGACAGAAAACGACCCGACAGGATCTGTTCGACGGTCTGTGCGTGCATTGAAACACCCGGCACGTTCTGCCCAAGCGAGGTCGAGCGAATGTCCTGAAGGCCGGCCGACGACGTGCCGACGAAGACGATGCTGCCCTGAACGGCAGTGCTGACCTCTGGGGGAACGCCATCGGGCGCGAGAACCTGCCCGGCCGATATGTAGCGCTCGGCCACATCCGGGCTGGTGTAAAGCCAGAGTTCGCCATTTGCCGTCACCGGGACGATGAAGTCGCCGATCTTGATCGAGGTGAGCGTATCGGGCGCGTCGGGGGCTGCCGATACAACATAGGTCGAAGCGCCTTGCGCCACGCGCAGCGCCTCAATGGCGAGGTTCGGATACAGCTGTTCGCCGTCTGTCAGCAATAGCGGAACCCGCCGAACGATCGACGAATAGTTGCCCGGGTTGAGGCTGATATGCCCGATGCCGGTCGCATTGATCTGCAGCTGCGGTCGCAGCGGCGTCGCGGCCGTCAGCCGGGGTGGCGCATTGAACGGGCTTTCGCCGGTGAAGGCAAAGCCAGCCTTGACCGGCGGGCGGTAGTTGCCGTCGGTCGACAGGCCGAAACCGAGCACGACCGGTCGCCCGGCAATCGCATCGGCGAAAATCTCGTCGTTGTCCGGCAGCCGCCGAAGCAGCGACGGGTCGACGGCTGCGACATCGCGCATGACGCTTCGGGGCGACAGTCGGTCCGGCTCGGCAAAAAGGATGTCGAAGGCGATGGCTGCCGCACCCATCTGGGAGAGTCGCTCGACGAGCAGCGCAAGCCTGTCGCGCGGCCATGGCCATTGGCCGAATTCCTTGAGCGAAGCCTCGTCTATGTCGATTACACGAACAGGCGACGCCTCGAAGGGACGGGGTCTGATGCGCTGGTATTCATCGAAAGTGATGTCCCTAATCTGGCGCAGCAGCGGCGGGTCGCTTGCCCGCAGTATTGTAAAGGCCGCGACGATCAGGAGGCCGATAATGACACCTATTTGCTGCGCTCGCGTCATGATGGGATTGGGCCCTTGCGCCGGAGGCCTGGCCGGGTGCGCCGGGCCGAGCAGAGGAGCCCGCCCGCAGACCTCCAGGTCTCGGACAGGCTGCCCGTTTCCTCGGCGCGATGCAACTGCGCCTTTCGGGCGGTCGTCGGCATTTGCGGCGCACGTGAAGTCGTTTACGCGGCGTGTTCGACCGATGGCACCCGGCAATGTAGGCACGGCTTTGGAGAGCGAGGAAAAACCGGGGATAGGATTTCGCGTAAGTCGCTGATTTTGCGGATTCACCGCCGTCGCGTCATCGTCCCCCTCGTTCCGGAACGTTCAACATGGAATCCACAGCACCCACGTCCTTGGAGGCGGCAGACTCCGTATCAAACGAAGGCTGCGAGGGTCGAGGGAGAGGTTGTGCCGGACGAAAAACAGGATAGGGGATTTGTCCTGAGGCGCCGATTTCCTCATCTGCGCGACGCCGATATCCTGTCATGTCCGTGTCTGCAACCCGATCTGGTTCACTCGTGATCGTGCCGAAACCGTGCGCGGCGGCAAAATATGCCGTGGCCGCGTTCACCTTCACGCCGCACCCTGACTATGCAGAAGCATGTGTTCCCGGTGCTTCGATTGCGGGGGCATCGGGACGGGTGGATGCAGCGTGGGCTTCCAGAATGGCTGCCGTTATGACCCGCCGCAACTCGTAGACAAGGGAGCGCGAGCGCTTGCGATCCAGATCCTGAGCCGCCTTAGCAAGGCTCAGACCTTCGTTGAAGACAATTTGGTGGGCCCTGGCGAGCGCCCAGCTTTCTATATCAAATTCGATCATTCGCAATCTCCGCCAAATCATTCAGCATCAAAGACAGTCGCGAATCATTCTACGCCGCATACTTGTGGAGAAAGAAGAATCACAGTTGCTTTCCTTTGAAAATAGGCCGCAGCGCTATTTTTTACGGAGTGGCGAGGTTTAAATTATTTGAGCCGGAGCTGTTACAGTATTGGCTGTAAAATAGAGATCGGATTTACTCTCTGTCGATTGGGGCGAGGTTCCAGAGCCAGAGCGAGAAAGCGATCGCCTTCGGGTGCCGGCTCTCTTATTTAGTAGAGAGCGTTCCGTTCACGAAAGGCACCGCGTTTCTTGAGGTGACTGACGGCGGCGGTGGCGAGGCCGACGCATGCCATCAAAAGCCCCAGAACGATCAGGTAGTGGACGTGCTCGATCTGATCAGCCATCGGGGCGAATCGATAGATTTCAGTGGCAAGGACTGCGATGCAGGTTGATGCGACGGTCGAGTAGTCCTTTGCGATCACACGGCTGATGTTGAACGTCATCCCCTGTGTGGACTCGG
>NZ_JBFUAL010000032.1:0-42580 GCF_056406295.1 Rhizobium sp. P1_C7 | reverse complement strand
CACCGTCAAGATCGAAAAGACCTTTCCGGTTATCGCTGGCCTCGACGATCCTATCTTGCTGGATGTTGTCGGGCGGTGTCCTCCAGAGGACGTCGGCGGCCCTTGGGGATATGAGGAGTTCCGCGAAGCGCTTGCCGACAAAACTCACGAGCGCCACGATGAGCTTCTCGAATGGTGGGGCAGCGCGGACTACGATCCGACCACAGTCGATGTCGTCAACCCTCGCAAAAACGTGGATGCGCTAGCCGCCAAGTGGAAACGCAAAGCACGCAAGAAAGCCTGAACCTGCGGTCCTCGGCGAATGCTTACGGTTTTCCTGCCGTGACCGTGCCCCCAGCGTTGCCCAGGCGCACATGACTTCTGACTCTTCTGTTCTCCTTGTTGGGTTCAGAATTGAGTTATGCTCAACGCGGTGAGACCTGGCATGCAATTGACCAGACGAAACCCGACAGTTCGTGGGCAATTGCAGTCGTAACCGTCGTTACCGGCTTTCCGGCCTTCCGGCCTTCGCAAGCTTCCGGTATCGGCTGCACAGTCTTAGCTACGCCTTCCATGCCGTGTCGCGGATCGGTTTTGGAAGTTGCTCCTGGCGGATCAACTGATCACGACTGATCTTTGCGGGAAACCGGTAACTCCAGGCGGCTTCGATCAGCATGCGGCGGGCCGTCGTGTTGCCGCTTTTGTAATGCCGCCCTGACGCCGAGTTCCACCACTTGAATGCTCCGATGGAACCAGCCCGAGATAGGCCATCAATTGGCGCGGGTTTGTAAAGCGGCTCAGATCGCCAAGTTCTGCAATCATCGTGGCCGCCGTCACCAGAGCCATGCCTCGAAGCGATTGCAGCACGACGACCACCGGAGCCAATGACCAGTCGCTCAAGATGGCCTCGATCTGCTTCGTTAGCCTATCGCGCCGCTCGGTTGCCGCCTCGATCGTGGCTGATCCTCGAGCACGATTGGATTGGCTGCTCAAAGCGGAGACCGGCCAACCAACGTCGATGCATCTGCGTCCAGGCTGGGCCGCTGTAGTGAAAGCCATGGCGCAATAAAAATCCCCTGAACAGCTGTCGGGCTTGTCGCAGGCTGCGTACCGCGGCAAGCCGTGCCCGGACCAAGTCGCGCATCGCCTCATGGGCGGGGTCAGGTATCCAGACCTCGCTCAACTCACCGGCTCTATGCAGCCTTGCCAGATTGTTGACATCACGACGGTCTGTTTTGATACGATCGCCAGGCTTTTTTGGGATTAACGACGGCGCAACGACTACACAGTCGTGCCCGGCCTCCGATAGCTGTCGCTGAATACCGTAGCCGCAAGGACCTGCTTCATAGCAAAACTTCAACGCTCGCCCCGGCTGAACCAGCTTGGTCAGCAAGCGCGACAGAGCCGCAGGGGTGTTGACGATTTGGCCAAACGAACGACCATCACTACGGCCGCCGCCATCAGCGAAAAGCGACACCGGGATCGTCTCCTTGTGAACGTCCAAACCAACATATGTGATAATCTCGTTCATGGCCCGTGCATGAGGCTCTGTGCGAGGTTAACTTACGCAACCCTCGATACCTGCATATTGTGAAACGGGTCACCCGGTCCCCAGGCGGACATTTAGTCTAGTCACTCAAGACCGAGAGCCGTAGCAAGGCGCTCAGTCACGCAGAAGTCGCTCAGAACGCCAGCGAGAGGCCTTGGGATCCCTACCATGGCCCGAGGCGAGGAAATCGTCCCCAGCGCGTTGCGAGGCCACGTGGACGGCCGCGCAGTCTGCAGGCTTCACCTGCAAGCCAGCCATCGACATCGTCGCCGAACTTGTGGGGTCATCGCACGAATTATCGTTGACGCGATGGGAATTAGGTCCCCTTATGTTTGCAATGCAGCATGTTCTTTTTAGAGCAGGAGCGACCATGGTTGACGTCGGCACGATAGATGCGCGGTTACCCATATTGTCGGACGACGCGATCCGGCAGATATTCAGCGAAATCGAGACCAAGGGTTTTAGCTGTATTCCACACTACATCCAGGAACGCGATTTACGTCAGATGCAAGCGTTTGTATCCAGTGCGGTTACTCGTTCCCAACATGAGTATGTCGTCTTTAACGGCAGTGAGGCGGTTCCGGGGACGGGTATCGACGAACTGGCCGAATCCGAGAAATTTAAGAGCATTTTTTCACGGCTCTACGCGCTTGCTTTGAGCGATCCCGCTCCACAAGTGAAGTTCTATCAAATCCTACGCTGTCTGACAGGAAAAGGGGCGGCCCACCACTCCCTTATCTTTCACTATGACTCCTATCTCATCACAGCCCTCATCCCCGTCACGATTCCGAATGTGGGTAAGCGAGGAGATTTTATTCTCTTTCCAAACAGACGAAAGGTGAGAGCCTACTATGCAACAAACCTGCTCGATAAGGTTTTGCTCGATAACAAGCTCACTCAGTTTTTTCTCCGAACGCTGACGCAGTCAGGAAAAGCACCGCTCACCAGGATCGAGCTGGTTCCTGGCAACGCTTATTTTTTCTGGGGCTATCGAAGCGTACACACCAATGAAGCTTGCGATCCAGAGGCGGTTCGCGCGACAGCGCTCTTCCACTTTGCCGACCCTCACGTCGACAGTTCACTCAGGGCGCGTTTGCGCGGTCATGGGTGAGTAAACGAAATCTGCTGTTTTTTTGCTCAGCCCTGCAGTGTTTTTACCTTTCGAAGCTCCGGGAACAGTCGGGCCCAAAGCAGAACAACAACGATCGTGCCAACGCCGCCGATAACACCGGCCGCGACGGGTCCCATCACGCCTGCCACCATGCCGGATTCGAATTCGCCGAGTTGATTGGACGTGCCGATGAACAGCGAATTCACCGCATTGACGCGTCCCCGCATCGAGTCCGGCGTCAGCAACTGAACAAGGGAGCTGCGCACGACGACGCTGACCGTGTCTGAAGCACCGACCACCAGGAGGGCGACGATCGAAAATGTGACATTGGTCGACAGCGCGAACATAATGGTCGCAACGCCGAACACGGCGACAGCGCAAAGCATCTTGACGCCGACTTTGCTGGTCAGCGGTCTCTTTGCCAGAACGACCGACATGGTGAGCGCCCCAATGGCAGGGGCAGCGCGCAAGAGGCCAAGCCCCCACGGACCGGCGTGAAGGATGTCGCGCGCGAACATCGGCAGCAGCGCGGTCGCGCCTCCGAGCAAGACAGCAAAGAGATCAAGCGAAATCGTGCCGAGCATAACCGGCCGGCTCTTGATGAAAGACACACCTGCAAACACCGAAACGAGAGTCACGGGTTCGCGCTTTGAGGGCGTCCATTCCATCCGGATGGAGATGACGTTGATGCTTGCCACCGCAAACAGTACGGCAGCCACCGCAAACGGAGCGACAGGATCGAGACCATAGAGCAATCCTCCAAGTGACGGCCCGACGATCAAGGCCGTCTGCATCAACGATGTCGAGGTCGCAACGGCGCGCTGCAGCATGGACAACGGCATGATGCTCGGAAGCAGCGCCGCCATGGTCGGCCGCTCGAATGCGACCGTTGCCCCCATGATGGTAACGGCCACCAATATCCCCGTCGGCGTCAGCCAGTTCTGCCAAGTGGCGACGGCAAGCAGCGCCGACACCATCGCCTCGATGACCTGGCAGGCCAGCCCAATCCGCCGCCGGTCGAACCGGTCGGCGACGTGACCGACGACAAACGTCAAGGCGACCATAGGCAGGAACTGGCATAGGCCGACGAGCGCCAACGCGAAGGCGCTGTGCGTCTGGTCGTAGATCATCCAACCCAGCGCGATGGCGACGCTTTGAAACGAGAGGGAGGAGAACACGCGAGAGGTCGCGAAATTCAGATAACCGGGGTGGCGAAGGACGCTACCCTGCGGGACTTGAGGTGTATCCATTGAGCGACTGTCCGGCGCGAAATCGGCAGCGCGCCCTTAGGAGTTTTTATGTCTCCCGTTTCAGCCTCAGTGGCTGCGTTGTCAACCTCAACCGCGGCCCCGTTCGGCTTCATCGGGCGAATACACCAACGTGTGATCAGTCGCCTCGATCCGCTGTTTCGATTTCCCGGCTCCGCTTGGAAGCCGGTATCCGTTGGTGACTATGTGCGCACCACACCACCGAGGCATCGGCCGGGGCCACGTTATGCATAACGGCGAGGCGCCTTCGCCCTGTCCTTCAAATTGTCGAGCAAGGCATAGCCGCCCGACCACCGGCCAAACCCGCTGGCAATATTGATATGGCCCGCGAGACCGATATTTCTGAGGTCTGTCTTCCACAGGTGCGCATAGAGCGTCAGGCGGTCGAGTTCCATGTAATGGTCGTTCAGGCTACCGACGGTGATGGTCGGAAACGGAAGCCGATGGGTCGGCATCTCTCCGAAGCGGATCACGCCGGGGTGCAGCTTCTCGGTCGGCCGCAGATCACAGGGTGCCACAAGGAGGGCTGCTTTGATCCGTCTTGCCGATGGTCTGTCGGCAAGTTTTGCGGTCAGCAGGCATCCAAGACTGTGGGCGACGATGTAGGCTTCACCTTGCTCGAGGAGCGCATTCTCAAGCCGTTCCGCCCATCTGTCGACAAGCGGTGCGTGCCAGTCATCCTGCTCCACCAGAATGCTCTGCGGATCGTCTTCAAGCCAGAACCGCTGCCAGTGTCCCTTATCCGACCCGTTCAGCCCCGGCACGATGAGTGTCGCCGTCATTGGATGTCCCGACTCTACAAATCAAAATAACGCGGACGATGTTCGAGAGCCGAAATCTCCTCCGTCACCTCGGTGATACGCTCCCGCAAATCCCATCCCGTACCGTCTTCCAGATCTTCGCTCCCTAGGCAGTAGCGTGCTTCGTGAAGTTCGAGCTTGGCCTCCAGCTGGTCCCGGAGGGTACAAAGGCGATCGAAGTGCCTAATGATGCTCATGCTCTGCTCCTGCTTGGCCGCAATGTCCGAGCGACAATCTGATGAAAGTATTGCCTATAGTTTTAGTAGATTAAAGGAACAGCGCACCAAGCTTCGCCCCGCGGACGAAAATTCCGCATCAATTGAACCTCAGGAAAGCGGCAAGGTCGCGCTTCGATCCGATTGATCCAAGTCGGATCACCCTCACTCTGGGCGGTTCGCCTAAATCTTTTCCCGCCCGCGAAACTTTTGATCCATGGCCCTCGTAGTTTCGTAACAGGTTCAAAACAACATATTTAGGGAATGATTTCATTGCCGGACCCTGCAGCAAAGCCCGTTGTACTGTGGTTTCGGAAGGACCTACGCCTTGACGACAATCATGCGCTGCATGCCGCTTGCAGCAGTGGCCGCCCGATCATACCACTCTTCATACGCGAACCATCCTCAGCAGGAACGGGCGCACTCGGCGGCGCGCAAGGTTGGTGGCTGCATCATTCGCTCGAATCCCTGAACGATTCAATCAACGCCTTTGGCGGATCACTGCACCTTGCGAGCGGAGACGCGCTCGACGTGCTGCTCGGTCTCATCAAGGCCAGTGGTGCCGAGATGGTCGCATGGAACCGTCGCTACGATCCTCCGGGCATCAGCGTGGACGTCCGTGTCAAACGCGAGCTGGAAACGCACGGCATCGACGTAAAGAGCTTTGGCGGACAGCTGTTACATGAGCCGTCGCGGATTCTGACCGGCGGCGGCACGCCTTACCGGGTCTATACGCCTTTCTGGCGCGCGCTGGAGAATTCGGGAGAGCCCCCCCGTCCTGTCGATGCGCCGGCGACGATGACCCTTTCGGCGGCCATACGCTCTAGCGAGCCCCTCGCCTCATGGAAACTTCTGCCGACAAAACCCAATTGGGCGAAGTGCTTCAACGAAATCTGGTTCCCCGGCGAAAAGGCAGCACGCGAGCGACTGGAGGACTTCATCAACGACGCTCTCAATGGCTACAAGAGCAATCGCGATTTTCCTGCGAAGCACGCAACCTCGATGCTGTCCCCCTATCTGGCGCTGGGGCTGATATCCCCTGCCCGCATATGGGAAAAAACACGCGGTCTGCCCGTTCCGTCCGAGGACGTCATACATTTCCGCAAAGAGCTCGCCTGGCGCGAGTTTTCGTACCACTTGCTCTACCACTTCCCGAACCTGCCATACGCCAATTGGAACAGCCGGTTCGACGGGTTCGGCTGGAACAATGACGCTAAGCATTATCAGGCATGGACGAGTGGCATGACGGGCTACCCGATCGTGGATGCCGGCATGCGCCAGCTCTGGCGGCATGGCTTTATGCACAACAGGGTTCGGATGATCGTGGCATCGTTCCTCATCAAGGATCTGATGATCGACTGGCGGCGGGGTGAAACCTGGTTCCGCGACACGCTGATCGATGCCGACCCCGCGAGCAATGCCGCAAGCTGGCAGTGGGTCGCAGGCTCCGGCGCGGATGCGACACCGTTCTTCCGCATATTCAACCCTATCCTACAAGGTGAAAAGTTCGATCCGCACGGCTCCTACGTGCGCGAGTTCGTACCCGAGCTCGGCGCTCTCGACAGCAAATACATACACAAACCCTTCCAAGCTCCTGCGAGCGCGCTCGAAAAGGCGGGCATAAAGCTGGGCGAAACCTACCCCAAACCGATCGTTGACCACGCAGCCGCTCGGGATCGGGCGTTGACGGCGTACAACGCTGTAAAGGATGCCCTATGAACGCGCATTTTCACCCACAGCAACGTCTGAAAATCGCGATTATCGGCTCCGGGATCTCAGGCGCGTCAGCAGCCTGGGCGCTTAACCCTCTGCACGACGTGACGCTCTACGAAAGAGAGACGCGTCCCGGTGGCCATACGGCGACTGTCGACGTTGACTATGACGGCATCCGCATTCCCGTTGACACCGGCTTCATCGTCTACAACGAGCCAAGCTATCCAAACCTGACAGCGCTGTTTGCGGAACTCGGAATTGACACCCACTCCAGCGATATGAGCTTTTCGCTATCGTTGGATCACGGCAAGCTGGAATGGAGCGGCGGCGCACTTTCCTCGATGTTTGCACAGAAACGCAATCTTCTCAGCCCATCATTCCTGCTGATGATCCGCGAAATCCTGCGGTTCAACCGCACCTGCCTGCAGGACCGCGCGGCTGGCCACCTCGCCTCGCGCTCGATCGGTGATTATCTGGACTGGCGCGGCTTTTCGCCGGGGTTCACGAACAACTATCTGGTACCCATGGCTGCCGCCATCTGGTCAACCTCGGCGACGAAGATGCTGCAGTTTCCAGCCGAACACTTCGTCAACTTCTTCGACAACCACCGGCTGATCTACTCAAGGCAGCATCGGTGGCGCACGGTCACCGGCGGAAGCCGCAACTATCTAAACAGGCTGCTGGCGCCACTTGGCAGTCGGGTAAAGCTCGGTCGGGGCGTGCGCCACGTCCTCCGCAGCCAGACGGGCGTCACAGTCATTGATGAAGGCGGCGGGGAGAACAGCTTCGACAAGGTCGTCTTCGCGGCTCATAGCGATCAGACGCGCCGCATGCTGATCGACGCGACCGACCAGGAAAAGCTGATTCTCGCTGCGGTTCCCTATCAACCCAACAGAGTCGTTCTCCACCGGGATTCGGGATTGATGCCGCAGCGCAAGCAGGTCTGGGCGTCGTGGAACTATCTGCGATCCAGTCAGGGAGACAGCGAGGCCGGGGTCGCAGTCACCTACTGGATGAACAGGCTTCAAGGCATAGACGACAACTACCCGCTGTTCGTCACGCTCAATCCCGATCGAGAGCCCGATGAAGACAAGGTGTTTGCCGAGTTCACCTACGATCATCCGCAGTTTTCCGCCGAGAGTGTTGCGGCCCAGCAGTCGCTGGCAGAGATCCAAGGCCGAAACGACTGCTACTTTGCAGGAGCATGGACCGGCTACGGCTTCCACGAAGACGGACTGGTATCGGGTTTGGCGGCCGCAACGGCACTGGGAGCCGTCCTACCTTGGGTGACAGCAGAGCGGCAAACGCCGGAGCGGCAACTGGATGCGGTCGCATGAAACCGCGAAACGAAAGACACGGCGTTAGCATGGATGGCAACGGCCCCCCGCCTGATGCGGCGGCAGCGCTTTATGTCGGCGATGTGATGCATCAGCGCATGAAGCCTTTCGGCCACCGTTTTCGCTACAAAGTATTCTCGCTGTCGATCGATCTCGATCGGCTGGACAAGGCGCGCAGTCTTTCGGCGCTGTTTTCCGTCAACCGACGGAATCTGGTGTCGTTCTACGAATACGACCACTCCGGAGATCAAGGGATACGGGCATACGCGGACGACCTTTTGGCGCAGGCCGGGCTGCGTGCCCGGAGGATCCTGCTCGTCTGCTACCCGCGTATCCTCGGGTATGTGTTCAATCCGTTGTCCGTCTACTACGCCTATGGGGAGCGCGACGAGGTGATCGCTCTGATCTACGAGGTGCGAAACACCTTCGGCGAGCGCCATACCTATGTTTGCCCCGTCGGCCCCGAAGAGATGTCAGTGGCGGGCTTGCGACAGACCTTTGAGAAGCTGTTCCATGTTTCGTCATTCATCGGCATGAACATGCGGTATCACTTCCGGATGCTGCCGCCAGGGAAGGACATTCGCTGGCGGATCATCGAAACCGATGCGAGCGGCCCGCTGCTTGCCGCCACCTTCTCCGGACAGCAGGTGGCCCTGACGACATTTGCCCTGGCAAGGCTCGCCGCCAGCGTACCGTTCCTTACCTTCAAGATCGTCGGAGGCATTCATTGGGAGGCGTTGAAACTGTGGCTGAAAGGCGCAAAGTATAGTCCGCGTCCACCCGTTCCAGATCCGGTCAGCATTGCACGGCGCCATGATATAGCGGAAGCGGCAGAGTGATGCTGAAGTGCCGGACCGGTGGGTAGGATGCATCACCTGTTTCAAGTTGCGTCTCATGCCTTTTGAAATCGGTTTCGATTTTCGATCTTATGCGGTAGCGTTTGAGCCAATCGCCGGGGGGCGGAGTGTTTCAGCGCATCGTCGTCCTTAACCGGCCATAAGTCGCCGGAGGAGAGAACTATGACAGGTGTAAAGCATTCTGATGCATTGGCGCGGGAGGCGGTGCATCTCTCGCAAGACAATATCGGCAAAGTTTCCAAAGGCTTGCCTTTGAGAGCGATCCTGGCCTTGCGGGGTTTGCTGCACCTGCAGCACGGTTCGCTGCGGATCGTCTTTCCGGACGGCCGTGTTGTGATCGCAAGCGGCGCCATGGCCGGACCGGATGCCGCGATTCACCTGAAGAACTGGAACATAACCTACCGGGCGCTCGCAAGCGGTACGATCGGCGTTGCGGAGACCTACATGGACGGCGATTGGGACAGCCCGGACATTACGGCTTTCCTTGAGCTGTTCCTGATCAACGACGAAGCCGTCCTGGACTATGCCAATGGCAAGGGCGGTATCACGCGTATCATCGAGCGTCTGCGCCACTGGATGAACTCGAACACGAAGATGAGATCGAAACGCAACATCTCGGCGCACTACGATCTCGGCAACGACTTCTACAAGCAATGGCTCGACCCGACGATGACCTACTCGTCGGCGCTCTACTCGACCGGCGCCAACGATCTGCAATCGGCCCAGAACGCCAAATATCGCGCGCTGGCCGAGGCGACCGGTATAACGCCCGGCGATCACGTCCTCGAAATCGGCTGCGGCTGGGGGGGATTTGCCGAGTTTGCCGCCAGCGAACTGAACTGCCGGGTGACGGGACTGACGATCAGCCGCGAACAGCTTGCTTTCGCCGAGGAGCGCATCCGAAAAGCCGGACTCAGCGACCGCGTCGAGTTTCGCTTTCAGGATTATCGCGATGAAACGGGTCTTTACGACCAGATCGTATCGATCGAGATGTTTGAGGCCGTCGGCGAAAAATACTGGCCGGCCTACTTTTCCAAACTGCGGCAATGTCTAAAGCCAGGCGGCAAAGCGGGTCTTCAAATCATCACCATCCGCCCGGAATCCTTTGAGCAGTATCGGAGCAATCCGGACTTCATCCAGAAGTACGTTTTCCCGGGCGGCATGCTGCCGACCCGCGATCACCTTGCGGAGCTCGGCCAGAAAGTGAATTTATCACTGGTTAGGGACTTTAGTTTCGGGTTAGACTACGCCCGTACTCTTGCGGAATGGCGAGAGCGCTTCTGGTCCGTATGGGAGCGTGTTCGCCCGATGGGCTTCGATGAGCGCTTCAAGCGGCTGTGGGAATTCTATTTGTTTTATTGCGAAGCAGGCTTCCGCGCCCGAAACATAGACGTCCGTCAGGTCGTCTTTTCGCGGAACTGACGAGAGCGGATGGCGGAACCATCCGACAGTCGACCTCCTGTCGCGGCCGCCGTCCGCCTCGTCTACACCTCTGAACCCTTTGTCGGCTTCCTGGCTGTTCGGCTTCGCGGCCGCGGGAGTGCTGGCTACTCGGCTGGATGCGGAGTCACCGATCGGCGACCCCTGGGTAGCGGGCGCTCGTGCCAGCCGGTCGCACGGTTGAGGAACCAGAAGTAGAGGCCGTAGGGCATCAAGTTCAAGAGCTTCATCATGTAGGTGAAGCGCTTGGGGAAGCTGATTTCGAAGCCCTGCGACTTCAGCCCAGCAGAAATCTGCGCTGCGGCTTCCTCGACCGACACAAGCGAGGGCATCGGAAACTCGTTCTTCCTGGTGGCCGGGGTATCCACGAACCCAGGACTGATCAGCTGAATCCGGATCCCCATCTTGTCGAGATCAAACTTCAGGCTTTCCGCCATGTTGATCAGGGCGGCCTTGGTTGCGCCATAAGCTGCGCTCGTCGGAAGTCCGCCATAACCCGTAACAGACGAGACGATGGCGATTTGCCCCTGCCCCTTCGCCTTCATGTGCCTGACCGCAGGAATCAGGCAGTTGACAACACCCTGCAGGTTCACTGCAAAGCTCTGTTCGAAGTCACCAAGCTTCAGTTCCTCCGCATGGACGGGAAGATAAACACCGGCATTGAAAATCGCCAGCGCCAGCGCGCCATGCTCGTATTCGATGGATGCAAGCACGTGCTCCATGTCCTCGGCGTCCGTAACGTCGCCGTCGAGCACTATGATGCCACCGGAGAGACCACTCGCCTCGGCCTGTAATTCTGCAAGCTTCTCGTGGTCGCGAGCGGTCACCGCGACCTTGTATCCCTCACCCGCAAGCTTCAGCGCCAACGCCCGGCCAATGCCTGAACTTGCACCAGATATCCACACGATACCGTGTTCGGGACGGGCAACAAAATCTTGCATGGCGCAATTCCTCCGGTTGCATAATGAACGACAAAACGGGCCGGGAAGTTCCTCGCCATCTCCGGGTCCATGCCCGTATCACACTATTGTGGCTGCTTTCAGCCAATCAGGTCGCCAATCAATTGGCGGAACGATCCTGTCAGCTTTATCGGCGCATCCAGAACGGAAAACGCAATGCAGGGACGATCTTTCTCGGCGACCGGCCGATGGTCGACCGTTTCATCCGCGACCGAAATATCGCCAGGGCCGAAGCGACCCCTGCTGTCATTGAAGGCGCCGTCGAGGATAAGGGTTAGCTCGGTGCCCTTGTGGGTGTGTGCCGGGAGCGCGCGGCCGGGCTTGATCCACATAAGGCTCACTTCGCAGCCATCGATGTCGGTCGAATACTCCTTGAAGCCGGGCATCTTGGTTTTCCAGGGAACCGTGTCGACATCGAAACCCACGAGGTTACGAAGTGACTGCGGAAAGACGCCCTGAAGTTGATCAGAGACCGTGCGACCCTCGACAGGCGGTACAGACGAAAAGATGGCAGAAAGCCGCGCGTTTCGGTCGCCGATTGCAACTGCAGGCGTCTGCTCCAACGCCTCGCCGGCCAGCAGTTCGAGGTCCTTGACGAGCGTGCGGTGGTCCGGCTTCATCTCGAGATGCGATTGAACAAGTACACGCGCCGGCTCTGGAAGAGAGCCGGCGACATAGTGAGCCATCAATGCATCGACCGTGTCGATATGCTGGTGAACCATGACGGTTTTGGTCGTTTCCGCTTTCGGTTATTGCTTTGTCATCGTGCATACGATGAAAGTCAATCTTCGGATCATCGCAAGGCTCGCAGATCGCCGCCTTCACGCATAATCGAAAGCATGAAGTGTAATTTTACCGCGGCCGGCAGAGGCATGGAATAGCATTTCTTGCCAACTCAGCCTTGTGAAGGGAAAAGACCGTTCCTAAACTAAGAGTTCCAAAGAGGCAGATTCCATGACCTTCCACCCCTCCGTCCTCGAAGCAATCGGCAACACTCCCCTGATCAAGCTCAAGGGCGCATCGAATGCGACCGGTAGCACCATTCTCGGCAAGGCGGAGTTCCTGAACCCGGGCCAGTCGGTCAAGGATCGCGCGGCGCTCTACATCATCCGCGATGCGGAGAAGAAGGGATTGCTTCGGCCAGGTGGCGTGATCGTCGAAGGCACGGCCGGCAACACTGGAATCGGCCTGACGCTGGTTGCAAAGGCGCTCGGCTATCGCACGGTCATTGTCATTCCCGAGACGCAAAGCCAGGAAAAGAAGGACGCTCTGAAGTTGCTCGGCGCCGAACTCGTGGAAGTGCCGGCCGTTCCGTATAAGAACCCGAACAACTACGTCAAAATATCCGGCCGCCTTGCCGAACAGCTTGCGAAGACAGAGCCGAATGGCGCCATCTGGGCAAACCAGTTCGACAACGTCGCCAACCGCCAGGCGCACATCGAAACGACCGCGAAAGAAATCTGGGACGATACGAACGGCAAGATTGACGGCTTTGTCTGCTCCGTTGGATCGGGTGGAACGCTTGCCGGTGTCGCTGCCGGTCTGACGTCCTTCAACAAGGACGTCAAGATTGGCATCGCGGATCCGGATGGTGCGGCGCTATACGAATTTTACAAGAACGGCGAGCTGAAATCCGCCGGTTCTTCGATTACCGAAGGTATCGGACAAGGCCGGATCACGGCCAACCTCGAAGGCTTCACGCCCGATTTCGCCTATAGCATTTCAGATACGGAAGCCCTACCTTACGTGTTCGATCTCGTTGAGCACGAGGGACTCTGCCTCGGCGGATCCAGTGCAATCAACATCGCCGGCGCCGTTCGCCTTGCAAGGGATCTCGGCCCCGGCCATACCGTCGTAACGATCCTTTGCGACTACGGCAATCGCTACCAGTCCAAGCTCTTCAATCCCGATTTCCTGACATCGAAAGGCCTGCCTGTTCCGGAATGGCTGACGTCGTCGGCGGATATAAAAATACCCTACGAACCAGCAGCGTGAGACCCAATGCCCGTCAATGCCCTTTATCGTGACGATTTCTACCTTTCGACATGCGAGGCGGTCGTCACCGCCGTTCACGAAGACGGGGGCATCGAGCTGGATCAGACCTGCTTTTATGCCGCATCGGGCGGGCAGCCGGGCGATATGGGCTTCCTGGAGCGCGTCGACGGCAGCAAGATCGCGCTTGGGCAAACCAAGCACGGCGCGAGCAAGGACATCATCATCCACGTACCGCTCGAAGGAGAGGTGCAGCCTGACGTCGGCGAGAAGCTTGTGCTGCACGTCGACTGGGGCCGCCGCTACAGGCTGATGCGCATGCATACGGCCTGCCACCTGCTTTCCGTCGTCTGCTCCTACCCGATCACGGGTGCCGCAGTGGGCGAAGTGGAGAGCCGCGTCGACTTCGATATGACCGACACTATCGACAAGGAAGAGCTCACGGCAAAGTTGATTGAACTCGTCAACCAGAACCATCCCGTCTACCTGCAATGGATCACGGACGAGGAACTCGCGGCCAACCCAGGTCTAGTAAAGTCCAAGAACGTGCGTCCGCCGAGCGGGCTTGGACGCGTCAGCCTTGTCTGCATCGGCGAGAACTCTGCGATTGACAGCCAACCCTGCGGCGGCACACATGTCTCCGAAACGCGGGAAGTCGGCCAGATTCACATTGCCAAGATTGAGAAGAAGGGCAAGGAAAACCGGCGCTTCCGCATACGCTTCAGCGTCCCCGGCGACGAAGCCTGAGAATTGAGGGAGAGTGGAATGAGCGAAGACAAGAGCCGTTTTGTAGTGTCTGCCGACTGGCTGCAGGCAGAATTGGGGAAGCCTGATCTGCGCGTGCTGGACGGCTCTTTCTATCTCCCGGCCCAGAAGCGCGACGCCGATGCCGAATACGCCGCGGGCCACATCCCTGGCGCCATCCGATTCGATCAGGACACGATCGCCGATCACTCGGTGTCGCTGCCGCATACGATCCCCTCGCCCGATTATTTCGCCGTAGAAGTTGGAAAGCTCGGGATTGGCGAAAACGACCGTATCGTCGTCTATGACGGCATCGGCATGTTTGCATCGCCGAGAGTCTGGTGGCTGTTTCGCGTCATGGGCGCCAAGAGTGTTTTCCTGCTCGACGGCGGCCTTGACGGCTGGAAGGCCGAGGGCCGGCCACTTGAGACAGGCGTACCACATTACGAGCCAAAAACCTTCAATGCTGCCTATGACGCCGGTCGCGTCGTCACTCTTGAAGCGATGAAGAGCATCGTGTCGAGCAGAGCTCTGCAGATCGCCGATGCCCGCAGCGCCGGCCGCTTTGCCGCAACAGAACCGGAGCCCCGCGCCGGCATGCGGTCGGGCCATATGCCCGGTGCGCGCAATCTGCCGTCCGGCGTATTCGCCATGCAAGGCCGCTTCAAATCGCTGCCCGAACTGAAGCAAACGATCGAAGACGCCGGGATCGACCTGTCGAAGCCAGTTGTCACGTCGTGCGGCTCGGGCATAACAGCCGCCATCATTACGCTTGCGCTGGAATCGCTCGGGCATACGGACAACAAGCTCTACGACGGATCCTGGAGCGAGTGGGGAAGCCGCGCCGACACGCCCGTCGTCACCGGTCAGCCGGAAGCGGTCAAAGTCTGATCGCCATGGTAAAAACACCCGCTACGCTCAAGGCTCATCTCACGCGTCTCGAAATGACGGCACCGCCGAAGGCAAGTCTGCCGGTGCCCGTCAACATCCAGACGGCCATCATGCGCGCACCCGGCATTCCGCTGCCCTTCTACCGCTATCTCTACCGCCAGGTTGGTGCCCGCTGGCAATGGGTCGATCGCATGCGGATGAACGATGAAGACCTTGCCGCTACCTTGCATGACAAGCGCAATTCCATCAGCGTGCTTTATGTCAACGGCGCCCCGGCAGGCTTCTACGAGTATTTCGTGGAAGACGAGGAAACGATCGAACTGAGCCATTTCGGGTTGATGGAAAGCGGGCTTGGTCTCGGCATTGGAAAGTGGTTCCTGCTGCAGGCTCTTTACGCAATCTGGACGCAGAACCCGACGAGGGTCACCACGACGACCAATACCCTCGACCACCCGCGCGCGCTGCAGCTTTACCAGATGTTCGGATTCTCGCCCGTCTCCACCGGTACGGCAATCGTTCGACCGCTGAGCGACAAGGAATTGCTGGAGGCAGCGAAAAAAAGCTAGACCGCAAGGATCGGGTGGCTTCCCTCTCACCAGGGCGCATTTCATGGCAAAGCTCGAAAGGAGATTTGCCATGCCGACTATCCACTATACCGCCATGCCGGCCCGATGCAGAACACATCTGGGACGGCGGCCGCGATGCTTACGACAACCTGCCGGAAACGATGACATCCGATGGTCAGGGATATCCATGCCGGCATTGCCTGGACAATATCGATTCGGGCAACGAGGTTCTGGTCTTTGCGTATCGACCGTTTCCTGAGTTTCAGCCCTATGCGGAGACTGGCCCCGTCTTCATGCACAAGCTGCGATGCGTGCGTTACGTTGCCGAAGAGATCATGCCGCCCGTTCTGACAACAAGCCGTGATTTCATTCTCCGCGGTTATTCGGTAAACAACCGGATCGTTTACGGCACCGGCGCTGTCACGCCGATCGAGGATATTCCCAGCTATGCAGCAGCGCTGCTCGACCGGCGGGAGATCTCATACGTGCATGTCCGTTCGGCCCGCAATAACTGCTATCAGTGCCGGATAGACAGATTCGAACCAAGTAGCCGGCCGCAGAGAGAGCGGCCGGCTTCGTCTGGCGTTACGTGAAGAGGCTTACGCAACGTTCAGTACGCTTTCCGGCGCATAGGGTTCGTAGCCAAGCGCCTCGGCGACCGGCTTGTTGGTCACGCGGCCCTTGTGAACGTTCAGGCCGTTTCGCAGATGCTTGTCCTCTGCGACTGCGCGCAAGCCGCGATCGGCGAGAGCAAGGCCATACACCAGCGTCGCATTGTTCAGTGCATGCGCGGAGGTGACCGGAACTGCGCCCGGCATGTTGGCCACGCAGTAGTGAACAACTCCATCGACCACATAGGTCGGATCGGAGTGCGTAGTTGGATGGGAGGTCTCGAAGCAGCCACCCTGGTCGATCGCGACGTCGACGATGACGGAGCCTTTCTTCATGCCCGAAAGCATCTCGCGGGTCACCAGCTTGGGGGCCGCGGCGCCGGGTATCAGCACCGCACCGATCACCAGGTCGGCCGAGAACACCTCGTCCTCCAGAGCCTGGATGCTGGAGTAGCACGTGTGGATGCGTCCGCCGAAGATGTCGTCGAGTTGGCGCAGGCGCGGCAGGGACTTGTCGAGGATACTGACATCCGCACCAAGGCCAGACGCTATTTTCGCGGCATGCAGACCGACGACGCCGCCGCCGATAATTGTGACCTTTGCGGGCAGAACGCCTGGCACGCCGCCGAGCAGGATGCCGAGGCCGCCGTTGGCTTTCTGCAGCGCCGTCGCGCCAGCCTGGATCGACAGGCGACCGGCGACTTCCGACATCGGCGCGAGCAGCGGCAAGCCGCCGCGCTCGTCGGTCACCGTTTCATAGGCGATCGCCGTGACGCCAGATGCCAGCAGGCCCTTCGTCTGCTCCGGATCGGGTGCTAGATGGAGATAGGTGTAGAGAATCTGGCCTTCGCGAAGCTGCGCCCATTCGGCGGGCTGCGGCTCCTTGACCTTCACGATCATGTCGCACTTCTCGAAGATATCCTTCGCCGAGGCTGCGATCTTCGCGCCAGCGCCGACATAGGCTGCATCGTCCGCGCCGATCCCGGCGCCGGCCTTTGTTTCGATCCATACCTCGTGGCCGTGGGCGACATATTCACGAACCGACGCGGGTGTCAGACCGACACGATATTCATGATTCTTGATTTCCTTCGGGCAACCGATACGCATTGGCGTTCCTCTCTTTATAGGTCCGCCTAGCGGACTGTTTGCGAGGGAAATCCAATCATCATGCTTGCGAAATGTCCTTGCAAAGAGCAATTGCGCGAACCGTGTTTTTCGAAGATTATTGCAGAAATCAGCAAAACCTCGAAGGTTCTTCGAATGTCTGAACTCGACACTATCGATCTTGCTATTCTGAAGACCCTCCAGTCTACCGCGCGCATCACCAATGCGGACCTTGCCGCCAAGGTAGGTCTCTCGGCCTCGGCCTGTTCCCGGCGGCTCGATATCCTTGAACGAAGCGACGTCATCCTTGGCTACCATGCACATGTCTCGAATAGGGCCCTCGACTACAAGATGATCGCGATCGTGCATATCTCGCTGTCGGGGCAGTTCGCCAAGACACTGTCCGAATTCGAGATAGCGGTGAAGCGCTGTCCGAATGTCCTGGTGTGTTACCTGATGTCGGGCGAATACGACTACATCCTGCGCGTCGCCGCACGCGATCTGGAAGACTACGAGCGCATCCACCGCGATTGGCTCTCCGCGCTTCCGCATGTCGTGAAGATCAATTCGAGCTTCGCGCTGCGCGAGGTCATAGACAGGCCGAATGTCGGTCTCTGATCGTGCGCCTATCGCGTCAATCGGACCCAAGTTTCCATGGCGTCGAAAGAACCTCCGCGATAAGACGACGCCATGAAATCGAAGACGCAAGGCTATATTTTCGTCCTTCTGGCGATCACCATCTTCTCCGTGCAGGATGGCATCTCGAAACACCTCGGGAGCGCTTACCCGCCGGCTTTCGTCACCATGATCCGCTATTGGGCCTTTGCACTCTTTACGATTCTGCTTGCATCAAAGATGCGGGGCGGGCTGGCGGCAACGGCACGCACCAAGCGCCCCGTACTACAGGTTGTTCGCGGCCTCCTTCTTGCGGCTCAGGTCGTGGCGGTCATCAATTGCTTCGCCGTGATCGGCCTGGCGCATTCGCAGGCGATCTTCTCCGGAACGCCGATTCTGATCGCGCTGCTTTCGATGCCCATTCTCGGGGAGCGGGTGGGTTGGCGCCGCTGGACGGCAATCTGCACGGGCCTCATCGGAGTTATGCTGATCCTCAAGCCGGATGGCGGCTTCATCGATCTCAAGCTCTTGCTTGCGATCCTGTCCTGCTTCCTTTTCGCCTTCTACGTCATCGTGACGCGGCTCGTGAGCCGGGATGATTCAGCAATGACGAGCTTTTTCTATACCGGCGTTGTCGGCGGCATCGCCATGACGCTCGTCGGACCGTTCTATTGGACCTGGATGACCGCGTCGGACTGGGGATGGATGGCACTCGTGTGCATGACCAGCATCTCGAGCCACTACTTCCTCATCCGCGCCTACGACATGCTCGATGCAGCGGCCGTGCAGCCGCTGACTTATTTGCAATTGGTCTACGCCTCGATCATCGGCACGAGCATTTACGGCGAGACGCTGAGCTTCAATACGGTCGTTGGTTCGATGATCGTGGTCGCATCCGGCATCTTCACAATATGGCGCGAGCATGTGGTGGGGCGACGAGAGGCAACCCAGGGTTAGATTCCGTTTTTCTCAATATTAAGGACAATCATGAAAGGATTCTCAATCTTTTCTGCCAATACTTCACGTCAGTTATTCTATTGAGAGTCGTATGATGCACAATCTAAATATCATCACTCGCAAGGCCGATCGTAAACCTTGCCGCATATTCGGCAAAGTCCGCTACCTGAACAAGGAGGTGGATGCCCGCATTCTCGATATGTCGGTGACCGGCATGGCAGTCGAAATCAGGGCGCCGCTGCATGCGGCATCGGGCAGCCGGGTGCAGATCCTCACCGAGGACGTCGGTACGCTTCATGGCATCATCCGCTGGTGCCACAACGGACGACTAGGCATTCAGTTCGACCCGAACTCCAACGCGCGGGCTCAGGTCGCCTCCTATTTCCGCTTCTTCCACAAGGAAGTGCGGCCGACACTGACGCGCTAAGCGCCTGTCATTTTAAGGGTTTACTCCTTCGCGGATCATCCTCGTCTTGCCGCGGGCCGGGCGACGCATGATTTTCGAAGGCGTTTTTATGTCTTCCATGCCTGACCTACCGCTACGGCTGTACCAAGTTCAGGCTGGTTCTCTGAGCCTACAAATACGGCGAGGCGCCAGCGCCTCGCCTACTCTGCCGCGAGTGGCATCTCGGGCGGGCGGATATCGCTCAGCGATGCTGTAAAGTCCGCGTGGCTTGGGCATGCGGAAAGCCGGGACCGGAATGCATCGATCATCCATGTAGCCGCCGGGCCTGGTGGATTTGAAATACGCCGCATGGCGTAGATCGGATATTCGCCCTGTTCGTAGGCCTGAAGATCGAGATGGACAAGAGTGCCGCTGGCCAAATCGTCGCGGAGGATCGACGCCGGTAACCCGCCCCAGCCCAAGCCACCACGGATCAGCGCATGTTTGGTCGCAATGTCGCTCACGCGCCAGGTCTTGTAGGACAGCACATTGAAGTCCCGGCCCTTCGTCAGCCCCGATGCGTCGGTAACGACGAGCTGCACCTCCTCGCGCACATCTGCAAGCGTGAGTGGTCGATCTATCGCTGCCAATGGATGAGTGCGAGAAGCGACAGGCATCATGAAGGAATAGCCGATCTTTTCGATCGTGATCGAATCATCCTGCCTGAGCACTGCACCGCCAATGCCGATGGTCGCCTTGCCGCTCAGCACGGCATCCATGACCATGCCAAGCTCGCCGACATTCAAGTTGAGCGCTACCGACGGGAATCTCTCGCGGAACTCTCGCAGCACATCGACCGTCGCCTGGGGCGGCACCATCACGCTGATCGCCACGGAAACCTCCGCTTCCATGCCTTCCTTGAGGCTCTTCACGCGGGCACGCATCACTTGCAAATCGATCAGCAGCCGGCGCGCGTCCTCGAGCATGGCCTTTCCCGCCTCCGTCAGCTTCGGCTGGCGTGCGCCCGACCGTTCGAAAAGCTGCATCTCAAGCTGTGCCTCAAGATTGGCAATCGTGTAGCTGATTACCGATTGGGCTCGGTTGAGCACGCGAGACGCCGCTGAAAAGCTGCCTGTCTCGGCAACCGTCAGGAACACCTGCAACTGGTCCAAAGTGGGGTTCGGCAACATTATCCATCCAATCCATCGATAGCTTTAATCTACATTATCCCAGTTTTTTCGATAGGCAACCCGTCATATCTCTTGTCTCGAACCCTGGGGTCCAGACCTCCCAAACGGATCCCGAAAGCCATAGACGAGAGGAACAACAATCGTGTCGTCCATCCTGCTTCTGACCTCCAGCCCGCGCGCTGAGTCTCTTTCAACCACTATCGCTGCAGACCTCGCAAGCAAGATCCAGGCTCAGCAGCCGGGCAGCGTCGTGGTCCGCCGCGACTTGGCAGCCAACCCGCTCCCGCATATCGACGACCTCTTTACCGCCGCCATCCGCAAGCCGGCAGACGCCCGCACGGCGCAGGAAGCCGAAGCAGTCAAGACTTCCGATAAGCTCGTGGACGAACTACTTGCTGCCGATACCGTCGTCATCGGCACCGGCCTCATCAACTTCGGCATATATTCGTCGTTGAAGACCTGGATCGACAACGTTGCCCGCGCCGGTCGTACCTTCAGCTATACGGAAAATGGCCCAGTCGGCCTTGCCACCGGCAAGAAGGTTTACGTCGTTCTCGCTTCCGGCGGCGTCTACTCCCAGGGTCCGGCTGCGCCGATGAACCACGCGGTTCCCTACCTGAATTCGGTTCTCGGCTTCCTTGGCATCAGCGACATCGAGACCATCTATGTCGAAGGTCTCGCATTCGGCCCTGAAGCTGCAGAGAAGGCAATCGGCGCTGCCAAGGCGCGAGCTGAAGAGATCGCCCTCGCCGCTTAATTTCTGTTTCGTGTAGCAAACTCGTGGGGCGGCCGGCTTTACCGGGCGCCTCTCTCATTGTCTTGCGGGTCGACCAGATAACTGCAACGTCAGCCGACCGCAGCGACACCCGGGCGACCGACAACGCAGTTGCGGCCATTTTTCTTAGCCTGGTATAGCCGTTCGTCAGCAGCAGAAAGCACGGTCGTAAAACTGCCCCCGTCCTCGTCTGCCGTAGCGACTCCGACACTCACGGTTACCGGCTTGCCGTCGGGAGTGCTGACGCTGCTCGCGATTGTCCAGCGCAATCGCTCTGCCAAGCGCAGACCCTCGGCGTGGTCGGTTGCGGAGCATATTGCCACGAACTCCTCTCCACCGAAACGGAACATGCGGTCGCTGGCACGCAGAATCATGCCGAGGCGCGTCGCAATTGCTTTGAGCACCTCATCTCCCTGCAGGTGACCGAACTGGTCGTTGACGTCCTTGAAATGGTCGGCGTCGAGCATGACGACGGTCGCAAGCTGCCCCTGCCGCAGAGACTCCCGAATCATGGTCGGTGCCTCAAGCTCCATGCGCGCCCGGTCAAAAAGTCCCGTCAGGACATCCCTTCCCGTACGGCTCAGCAAGTCGTTAAAGCGCTCCCGGAACGTCAGGTCGCTGATCGGACGCGCGCTGACCGCGACGGCTCCACGGCGAACCCCGATCTCGTAGATGGCGAAGAGGGCCGTATAGATGCCGACGGCGAGCATCTTCGCCTTCCAGCCTGCCCAGAAAGCATCAGCCGGTAGATCGAGGGTTTCCATCAGCCGCCTCGCTTCCCCTCGGCGCACTGCGCCGCCACCGCGGATCGATCCAAATCACAAGCGACCTCGCTCTCCTCATCGGTTGCCGGGTAGCGGCCGTTCTTCCTGTATCCTGACGCACAAAACAGTCCCGCGAACTGCGGACAACAAGATTCACTGCAATACTTAAAATTGGATGAGCGAACGCCCGCTTCAAACACGCGGACGTGCAGGTTTATCGCTTTGGACGGACGGTTTCCGTCAGACCTGGCGCACCTTCGCGCCGTCGCTGAAGAGCGATGAACCGTTCTGATCAATGATTTGCTGGGCCTTGCGCACGGTGCATTCAATCGCATCGTCGGATGAGGAGAACATGTCGGCGCGAATGAAGTTGCGCACCAGGACGTCCTCACCGACTGTCTTTTCGATGCGACCGGCGAGGCGATATTGCCCACCCTCTTTCTGCGGCTCGGCATAGATCGTGCAATCACCGTACAGCAGCGGCTCCGCGGCCACGCCTGCTGCGGTCCCGGCGGGCTTTGCGCCGCCTGAAAACATCGAGAAAATGCTGGAGAATATCGAAGCCATGGTCCGCCTTTATCACGCCGGTTCGCGTCGTCAAAGTTAAATGATGAGGTTTGCCAGGATCTCGTTTTCGGTGATGTCCTCGAAGCCGATGCCCGCATTTTCGAAATTTGCGATCAGCTGGGCAAAGTTCTCGGGCGCCTTGGTTTCGATGCCGATGAGGACGGAGCCAAAGTTGCGCGCCGTCTTCTTCAGGTATTCGAAGCGGGCGATATCGTCTTCCGCACCGAGAAGATTGAGGAAGTCGCGCAAAGCACCGGGACGCTGCGGCATGCGCAGGATGAAATACTTCTTCAGACCCGCGTACCGCATGGCGCGTTCTTTCACATCCGGCAGCCGCTCGAAATCGAAGTTTCCGCCCGAGACGATCGCGACGATCGTTTTGCCCCGGATGGTTTGCGCATCCATCGCCGCGATCGCGGTCAGCGATAAAGCGCCGGCAGGCTCGAGGACGACACCTTCGACGTTCAGCATCTCGCTCATCGTCACGCAGATCGCGTTTTCCGGCATCAGCATGACCTGATCGGCCGGAAAGTCCCTGAGCGCGGCAAAATTCAGATCGCCGATCCGCGCCACGGCGGCACCGTCGACAAAATTGTCGACCTTGGGAAGGGTCACGACCTCGCCGGCCTCGATGCTACGCTTGAGGCTCGGCGCACCCGCGGGCTCGACAAAGACGAATCCGGTTTTCGGCACGATCCTATCGAGATAGCCAGTGGTGCCAGCCGCCAGGCCGCCGCCGCCGACCGGCATGACGACCATGTGCGGTAGGGTTCCCTCCGGCAATTGCTGCAGTATCTCCGCGGCGACGGTTGCCTGTCCCTCGATGATATCGGGGTGATCGAAGGGCGGCACCATGACGCCGTCGATCGCCTCGACATAATCACGTGCGGCCTTGTAGCACTGATCGAAAAAATCGCCCGTCAGCTTGATCGTGATGAACTCGACGCCGAAGATCCGCGTCTTGTCGATCTTCTGCTGCGGTGTAGTCACCGGCATGAACACGACACCCGGCACGCCGAAATGACGGCAGACAAACGCAAAGCCTTGCGCGTGATTGCCGGCGGAGGCGCAGACGAACGTCTTGCCGGCGGCGCCTTCGGCGATTGCCTTGCGGAAGAAATTGAACGCGCCTCGAATCTTGTAAGATCGCACCGGCGACAGGTCTTCGCGCTTCAGCCAGATGTCCGCGCCATAACGTGCGGAAAGGTGGTCGTTGAGTTGCAGCGGTGTTGCCGGAAAGATGCTGCGGATTGCCTCTTCGGCAGCTTCGACATCCTGTCTGGTCACGATCTTGGTTCCTTGCTGTTGCCGCGTTCCGCTATGGCATAGGCTGAGGGTCGAAAGAAGCCCATTTCCGGCCGCAAACGTTCGGTGAACAAACGCTTGGCTGCGAGACCTTCGCGAAAACAGCGATGATAACGCAGTTGTGCGCTGTCAACGCGGCCTCACATCGCGTAGATAGCGGGATGATGATCAATAGACTTGCCAAACCGCTCGCCTGGTTTCTTCTTGCCGGGATTGTTTTCGTTACCGTGTCGCCGATCGGCCTGCGGCCGCACACGGTCACGTCGGTCAATATCGACCGCGCCCTTGCCTATCTCCTCGTCGGCCTCGCCTTTGCACTGGCCTACCCTCGGCACTGGGTGACGGTGGCAACACTCCTCGTAGCAGGGGCTGTCGCCATCGAATATATGCAATATCTGTCGCCAACCAGACACGCACGCTTGCACGACGCCGCGGTAAAGGCCGTCGGAGCATCCTTCGGCGTGCTGGCCGGCTGCATGCTCAACCGCTTCCGTCCGCCCAAGCCGGACGAGCTGCGCCCCGCCGGCGCTGTAAGAGAAGCTCTTGACTGAACCGTTGCGGTCTGTCGGAGGAGACGTGTGCAGGCGCGACGAACCGGTCTGTGGTCCGACAATTCGCAGACGCCATGAGCGCGCCGGTGCAGCTCGGAACGCTTCGCAAAGACTGTATGATTTTAGTGCTCCTGCTGCTGACGCCGGATCCCGTGGTGAAATTACGTCGAGTTCGCCCCGTCAATCGCGGACACTGTTCAAGATGGTATTTTGCAACTCGCTGATGACGTCGTTGCGGATTCAGCTGACGCCTTCGTTGTATGAGCGCCGCCAACCGCCATTGCCATCTTACCGTCAGGGCGCTTGGACACAAAACCGCACTTGGAGCTGTTTTGTCCATTCGCTACGAAATAGTGGGTTGCAGCCAGCGCCGGTAGTGCGCCGAAAACGAGGACTGCAATACTCAGAGCCGTTCTGATGATCATCGCATGACTCCTTTTCGCTATCGCTGGCGGCTTGCTGCCCAGCCAAACGGCTGCTCTTCAGATTGGATTAAGCGGCATTCAGTGCACTCGGGCAACGAAATGAGAATGACTCCGGCGGGTGCTAGAGCCATCATTGAAACGGGTTGGTCCCGGCAGCGAGACTCAGCGGCAGACGCGCATGCTCTCCGTGTGCCATCCGCCATCATAGGCGTTGGGCACGCGTCGGTCTTCGAACCAGCAACGCGGCGGAGGCGGTGGCGGTGGATCGATATAGCGTGGGCCGCTATTATTGACGATTGCACCACCAATGAGACCGCCGATGACGCCGGCCGCCAAACCGCCAACAATGGCATCGCGATTGCCATGATCATGATGCCTGCGCGGTGGTGGCGGAGGCGGGTAGTCGTCGTAACGTGGTCGGCGCCACTCCTGTGCGGAAACGGTTTCTGCTGTGGCGACCATGCTACTGGCTGCTATGACTGCCGCAAGCGCGGACAGGGTGATCTTCTTCATTGCGTCTCCAGTTGAGAACTAACTCATAAGGTTTCCCAACCCATGGAGCACATATGGAGTCATCATGATTAACGCCACATGAACAATATTGGTGGGCATGCAGGACGCCCCGCTTGCCCGCAATCTGCCAATCAACAGGCCGGAAAATTCGATTTATTGACATTATATCAATGCCCTGCCTGTAAGGAGGCGTAGTAGACACAGGAGACTGGTTGCAAAACATCCGCTTGACTGAATCGCTTAACTATCTGAAAGACAAGGCGCGCGGGCGTGGCGAAACTGGTAGACGCAAGGGACTTAAAATCCCTCGGAGTAATCCGTGCGGGTTCGACCCCCGCCGCCCGCACCATGTTGTAAGATATTATGAAATCCGTTCGGCGATAATTTCTGTGACCGTGTGGATTCTAGCGCGGGGGCACGACAGGGGGCACGGAGCGCTGTCTGAACAACGCAGGCCTCCGGTGTCATTGAACAAATAAATGTCTGTCTGCCGCGACCGAAGTCACGGCGCATTCGTTGTTCGGTCTGAGCCGATCATTCGTAATGATGGGGTCGCAGGTTCGAGTCCTGCAAGCGGCACCATAATCTTTTCAATCACTTACGACACGACGCTGGCCCTTTAAGGGCCTGCTAAAATTGGCTCCAGGTCCTTAGTAGGTCCTTAAAGCGACCAGTCTGACTTTTTGTCGACCAAAGAAAAAGCGCGAGACAGCCTGCGCCTCTCGAGTCAGTTGGTGTGCTCCTCGATCCATTCCTTGAGTCGTTCGTATGAGTAGCGGACCAAAGAAGCGGCATTCTTGGCTGATCCGGTGATCTCGGCGGTCTTGCCGTCGATCGCCGCCCGCCCGAAGGCGCAGCTGATCGGCATTTCCTCAGCCGGGATCATCGGCTCTTACTTCCACTCTGTCATGACCGCAGCGGGGTCGAAATGGTCGAAACTTGTCGTTCCGGCGGACCAGTCCGATCGTTTCACCAAGGCTCAGCTTGACGAAATGAAGGTCACGTTGGGCGCGCTATCCCGTCGAAATGATGTGCAAGTGGGGCACGGTCGGCGACAGTCTCTATTCCGAGGATGTCCTCGACGCGGCGTTCGGCACGGTTATCGATGGCACGTCGCACCGCGACGCGGCACTCGACCCGGATCTCGCCTTCGGGCATCTTGATCTCGAGCAGCTTTTCAGCGCTCGACCCTTCGAAAGGCGCGTTGCATGACGACCGAAACCGGCCCTTATCTCGTCTGCTCGATCGATCCTGGCGGCACTGCCGACCCTGCGGCGATCGTCGTGGCAAAGATCAATCGTACCGAGCATATGACCAAGATCAAAGTCCTGCATCTCGACACGCTGAAACCGACAGTGACGCCGATGGCGCATGTCACATTCGCGCAAAACACAATGGCGAAGGCTATGGCGACGTCGGGCACGGCGTTACGAGGTTCATAGTCGACGTCAGCAATAATTCGGCAATCGCGTATTTGCTCGCACAAGCGCTGCCGAGGGACTCGCTCGTTGGCTGCAAGATCATCAACGCCGATAGTCACTCGGCCGGTCTGACTCCGATGCTGATAGGCGACGTCGGCGGTCGCGCGTCATCTATTCCAGTGATGAATTTGAGCCGACGGCAATTGCTGCTCGACGTTGGCGTCGCTTTTCAAAGCGGCGTGCTGTCGCTGCCGCTGACCGATCCCGAACAACAAATTCAAATTCAGGAGCTCAAAAGACAAATGTCGCGGGCCTCGATGAAAGTTACGCCAGCGGGCAGACAGATCGCCGTGATCGACCGCGGTCACGACGACATCCTCATGGCGCTGGCGCAGCTGCTGGCGGGGACGAAACTGCCAGCTCCCCGAAATGCGCGCAGGAGCAGTGGTGAGAGGACGACTCTCAGTTCTGCGGCATGGACTTGACCATGGGAGGATGGATGAAACGGGCTTATTGAGTCGGTCAAAGAGGGCGCGATTACTCTCCAATAACACAGACCGCAAGTCGCATTGTCCCCGGAAAATAGTGCGTCCTACTGAAAAAACGGCCATCGACACGATCGCTGACTTACTGGCCGAGGCGGGCTATTTTTCCAGTGCGGACACCTTTCACCCGGATGGCATTCTTTGGCATGCTTAGCAGAAGATCTGCCCCAAACCGACATCAGAACCGCCCGTCCCAAAGCCCAAGGCAACTCGGTGGCCTTGGCCAAAACCGAAACGAAAGCCACCGGAATTGCGTATAGGACGAGGAACAAGCCGGATAGTCGGGGGGCCCACCCTGGCAGCTACCTGGCTCGTGCATGTCACAATTACTTTTGTTTGGCAGCTGGCAGCAAGTCTTTGGCATCATTTCGCAAGACGCGGACGAAACGTAGTGCCATAGGTGCCAAGCAGTGGCAGGATAAGGCGCTGGCCAGGTCGAGCGGGACCATTCCCAATTAACCTCTTTGCGAATTAATGGACGGCCCGAAACCGAGGCCAACTTGCAACCCTGACGATACGCTGCTTTGATGCAAGCCGAGTGCGTGGAGCAAGGGATGTCCCTCAGAAATCGCATTCCGGTGCTACCTATTGCGATCGGCATTGTGGGGCTTCCGTTGCCACCTCCCGACGAAAACTGACAGAAAGAGAACCATGAGTGAAAAACTGGATGCGGCACAATCTAGGACCGAACTCAAGACGCTGATCGACATCTCGATCGAAGGATGGCGGTTTGCACGTATTCTGGGCCGTCTTCTTTCCAAACTCGAAGCGGAAGAAGCCCCACGCTACGCCAACCAGGCCCGCTATTTCCTAAAAAGAATCGATGATGGACTTGGGGGGCTCGGAATGCGCATCGTCAGTCTCGAAGGACAACCTTACGATCCGGGAATGGCCGTTTCGGCTCTGAATATCTCAGACTTCGCTCCAGACGATCATTTGGTCGTTGATCAGATGATCGAGCCGGTGGTCATGGGTACCGAGGGGTTAGTACGAGGTGGAACGGTGATGCTTGCAAAGGCGGCCCAGCAATGAAGACCTATATCGGAATCGACCTGGGTACGACCAACAGCGCAATTAGTGTCTATGACGGCGAGAACCTGCGTCTTTTCAAAAGTCCCGATCAGAACGACGTTACACCCTCCGCGATTTTTATAGACAAGCGCGGCAACAAATACGTAGGCAACCGCGCGTATGAGCAAGCAGCGCGCAGCCCGGAGAGCTCAGCAAAACTCTTCAAGCGTCTGATCGGCACCGGTACCCCGGTAAAACTATCGGCGGTCGACCTTGTGATGACACCAGAAGAGTGCAGTGCCGAAATCTTACGCACGCTGTTCGGTTACCTTCCTGAGGAGCTCCGTAACGATCCCGATACAGGAACCGTTATCACCGTTCCTGCTGCGTTCAATCAGATGCAAAAAGATGCGACGATGTCGGCCGCCGAATTGGCGGGACTCGGTAAGGTCGCCCTCATGCAGGAGCCGGTCGCTGCCGTCATGAGCGTTATGCGTAAGCGTAAGGCTGATGGCATGTTTCTGATATACGATCTAGGCGGAGGCACGCTCGACATTGCCATCGCGCAAAGCATCAATGGGCGTGTTAGTCTCCTGGCCCACGGCGGCATTGAAATGTGCGGCGGCCGCGATTTCGATCGTGATCTTCTGTACAACGTGGTTACGCCATGGCTTGTTAGCAAGTTCGACCTGCCTGAGGACTTCTCCGCGCAAGGGCGTTATAAGATCCTCCACCATATGGCCCTCTGGGCCGCCGAAAAGGCAAAGATCGAACTGTCCTCGAGCGAGGAGGCTGTGATTGCGCTTGATGACAGTGAACTGCGAGTTAAGGACGCGTCGGGTGAAGACATCTATCTGGACATTTCGATCACGCGCTCTTTGTTTAACAGCTTGATCGCGCAGAAGGTCGAGGAGTCAATTGCCGCAGCCCGAGAAACGATTGAGAAGGCAGGACTTACTGCTCACGACATCGGCCACGTCGTTTTCGTTGGAGGCCCCACGCAATACAAACCTCTTCGCGACAAAGTCGCCTTCGAACTGGGGATCGCCGCTTCCAACGAAGTTAATCCAATGACCGCAGTCGCGGAAGGTGCTGCACTCTTCGCGGAGTCCATCGATTGGTCCACGCAAAACCGTGGCCGCAAAAGCGGTCGCGGCTCCCTCGCTGCTGGAGGCGTGCTGAATCTGTCGTTCACCTATCAGGCACGTACACCGGACACCAGAGCCAAGGTCGTCGCCAAGCTCGGCGGAGTGGCGGCCGATGGAACCGCTTTTCAGATCGACAGTCTCGATACTGGCTGGTCATCGGGACGAGTTGCCATCAAAGACGGGGCTACAATTGAAGTTCCTTTGGCCAAAGCAGGAGAAAATACATTTAAGGTTTTCGTCTTCGACGCCGCCGGCGGGCCATTAAAACTTCTCCAGGATAAGATCTCCATTTCTCGCACCGCCGCGCAAATCGACGCCATTCCTGCCTCTCACTCGATCGGCGTAGAAGCCCTTGCGAAGATCGGCGGTCGGTCGGTTGTCGACTATCTCGTGCATGAGGGCGACCAGTTGCCGAAGAAAGGTAAGAAGACCTATAAGGCGCTCGAGTCGTTGCGCGCAGGAGCCGCCGGATCCATCAAGTTCAAGCTCTGGGAGGGCGACATTGAGGACCCCATTACAGACAACCGGTTCATCGGTATGCTGGCGGTTAAGGGTTCCGATTTTTCTGACGGCGTAATCGCGAAGGGCGCAGATCTTATCATCGAATACGAGGTCCTCGACTCAGGCGGAATCGTCCTTGAAATTACCGTTCCCTCTATCGGCGCCTCGTTCAACAGTGGAAGGAACTTTTACTCCCGCCAAGAAGGTCAGATCGACTATACAAATGCAGCGAAACGGTTAGGCGAGGAGACGGAGCGCGTGGGCGACCGACTTCACGAAATCGCGTCGAAAGTCGAAGACCCGAAGCTGGATCAGGCTCGCGAGCGCTTAGAGCGCGCTGCCCTGACTAAGGCCGAGGAGGGTGACCCGGAAACCGCTAAGCAGGCGATGGACGACATCCAAGAGGCTAAGAGACTGCTGGCCCAGGCACGCAAGGAGCACCTCAAGGTCATCCGACAGCTAGAACTCGACAAGGTTATCGGATTTTTCGAAGATAGAGTGCGAGAGCACGCCCGCCCCGCTGATGCAAGTTCGTTCGACAATCTTGCCAAGACGGCCCAACGATCAATTTCCAACAACAGCGGCGATTTCGAATCGCACTTGGATCAACTACGCGGTAAGAGCTTCGCAGTTCTTTGGCGCCAAGACTGGTTCGTTATTGACCGCTTCAACTGGCTTGCCGAGGATGCATTCCTTTTCCCAGATTCGACACTACACAGCGAACTTTGCTCGAAGGGGAGCCAAGCGCTTCAGGCGGGCGATATAGACAAACTGCGAGACGTAGTGTTCGATCTCGATTCGGCCCGTATCGGCACCGCAGGTGATGACGACATGATCGCCAACTCCAACATTCTGATGAGCTGACATGGCTATCGAAAGTTGGTTTCCAATCGGGTTCGAACTGCCAGACGGAGCCTGCTGCGGCCGTGCGCAGCACGGCACAAAAAGCTGGCAGATTTTGGAGACTCCCGGAGGCGGTTGTGCGTTGGTTGCCAAGAGCGAACTTGTAGCCAAGTGGGTTGGATCCGGGCTGATTGAAGAAGGAGACCTCCATAAATTCTCCTTCGGCTCTGAAAACTTCTGTGAGATTTCATGTGGCTCGATTCATCTGCTCGCTCCAGTCTCCAGGTGTCGTTCGCCGGGGAGCAAGAGTGAAGCTCTTGCCTTCGCTGCCGCCCTTCGCGACACACGGGCGATCGACCGAGAAAGTCCGCTCCAAGACGCTGTCTACGTTGAGAAAATCAGTCGTCTTTTGCCTTCCTATGAGATGACCGCCCGGCTAGAGGATGACGTGGTTTTGGGCTTCTGGCTGACCGGGGGGGTCCCGGTGTCGGTCATGTCCTTCCGAAGGCTGCACCAAATCGTCTCTTGGCTCGAATCAAAGCACCTACGTCAGGTTATCGACGCGGCAGGCTTCGAGGTGATCGAGCCGGCGTCGAGGGAGCCGCCAGCGGGGCCAATTGCCGATGGGCAGGGCGGCTCCGGTAGTCAAAAGCCTAGAGCCAATTACTCAACCTTTGCCGATGGGCTCTTCGAGCTCCCGGGGCGACCGGAGCTCCAGGACTTCTTCAACGAGCACGTGATCGACATCATCCACAACAGGGAACGCTACGAGACCTTCGGGGTGAGTTTCCCGGCTGCAATCGTATTACACGGGCCGCCCGGCTGCGGAAAGACCTTCGCCGTCGAACAATTGATTGAATATCTCGGTTGGCCGAGCTTTCAAATTGACTCATCGAGCGTCGCGAGCCCGTACATTCATGAGACAAGCAGGAAAGTGGCGGAGGTATTCGACAAAGCTATGCAAAATGCTCCATCGGTTCTGGTAATCGATGAAATGGAGGCGTTTCTGGCCGACCGCGAGACTGGAGTTGGTGGAAGTCATCACCGCGTAGAAGAGGTCGCGGAATTTCTCCGGCGCATCCCAGAGGCAGCGAAGAATCAGGTTTTGATAGTAGCGATGACCAACAGGGTTGAGATGATAGACTCAGCAATAATGCGTAGGGGCCGCTTCGATCACATTATCAAGGTCGATTTCGCTAGCAATGAGGATGTTTTAGCGTTGCTTGAAAAGCTTCTGGCAAGTCTACCCAGAGACAAGTCAGTCGATCCCACGCCACTGGCGAAGAAACTCACGGGCCGACCCTTATCTGATGTCACATTCATCGTCCGTGAGGCAGCTAGGCTCGCAGCACGTTGCGGCGCTAGCGAACTCAGCCAGGAATATCTCCTTGCGGCACTGGAGAGCGCTCCATCGAGAACTGAGCAACTTCCCGGCAGGCGTATGGGGTTCGTCTGATGGAAGTATAGCACAAAAGGGGTTGCGCAGCGCTTAACCCGCATTCTCGAATATCGTCGCCGAACGCCGAGTGGCCGGCGTGGGTGCTAGAGGGCCGAATCCGAAAATTTAGCGCGTCTCAACGGCTTTGAAGTCGGACTTGCTACTGGAAAGATACTAATGATGAAACCGAAGACAGCGTTGCATGCGAACCCTTTTTGTCTGCTGGAGGTCACTACCCGAGACGACAGCCGAAAGATCGTTGAGGCCGCCGAAGAGCGTTCATTGTTCCTCGATCATGACGCTTGCCAACAGGCCCGCTCTAATTTGACTAGCCCGCGGACGCGGCTTTCAGCTGAGCTAGCCTGGATGCCCGGCGTGGCACCCGCGATGGCCCAGAAACTGATCGACGCCATCTCTGAAAGCGCACCCTCCGTCCGCTCAGATAGCAGGCTCCCCACGCTCGCTCGCGCAAATCTCATGGTAGCCGCCTCAGAATTTATGAAAGACGACCTGTCCGCCGAGTCCGCGGCAAGGTTCATCCAGGATTTCGCCGGTGTAGTCGAGTCCATAGACGCTAGTGACGTGCTACGCGACATCAACGCCGACAGGGCGATTTCAGGATTCGCGGAAGTGACCGCAAAGGCGATTGAAGACGGACTGACAGATCGGCTTAAGGCATATCGCGTCGCACTTAAAAACATGCTCGACGATATGGGGTCGCAGAAGATGGTCGAAACCATGACCCGCGCGGTTTCGGCGGCGACGAACGACGGAGAAGATCACGGTCCCGCCCTGCTCGATGAACTAGTCGACACTTATGAGGTCGAGGCTCAAGGCTTCCTTCAGAAGGAATACGAGAATCTCGAGGCGTTGGTTAAAAGCGCAAGGGCCGCAGCTTTGCAAGGCCAACAAGCAGTCTCGAATGTTCTGGATAGGTTAGAGAAGGTGGTTCGAAACTGGGATCGCGTAGCACAGCCAATCCAAGTCAGCGCCAAATCACGGGGCATGAAGCATCGCCAAAGCGACGGCATCGCTTGGGAACTTCGAAGCCTGGGTATCGATCTCTACAATGATCATGATATGATCGATCAGGCGCATAGAATTACCGTGTTGCTGCGCGATGTTTTCGCGGAACTGCCCGATGTGGCAGAGCAACTCAACCTAGACGCACAGGCAATCGAGGGTGTCAGGCAAAAGGCCGCGGAACTTGAGCGCAATAACGCTGAATGGGCTCGCGATATCACCTTCCGGGCGGAGGTCGGTAAAATATTCAAGGATGAACTTGCAATTTCAGCGGATGGAATTCGTTGGAAGGGTAATACTTTTGCATTAGACGCAGTCACGCGTGTACGCTGGGGTGGCGTTAAGAAATCAGTGAACGGCGTCCCGGTGGGAACCTCCTACACTATTGCGTTCGGCGACAATCGGTCCGAGCAGGTTGTGTCGCTGCAAAGGGAAGCGACATATGCTGGGTTTACCTCAGCTCTTTGGCGTGCGGTTTGCGTCCGTCTTATGCTCGAAATGATAGATAACCTGTCTCAGGGGCGCTCCCTTTCCTTTGGGGACATTACAATCGAAGATGCGGCCGTGACGCTGACCAGGCACAAGCTACTTGGATCAAATCAGAAAGTGCGCCTTAGCTGGAATGAGGTCTCCGTATGGAGTGCCGATGGCAATTTTGTTATCGCCAAACAGGGCGACAAGAAAACGTATGGATCAGCCTCCTACATTTACACGGCGAACGCCCATATCCTCGAACATATTGTTCGCGGCACCTTCAAGAAGGGCGCCTCGAAGCTCAGTGACTATTTGGCAAATTAATGATTGTGGATTCGGACAAGGGTTTTTCTGGACTCGACTCAATGGTTTCAGATGTCGATGTTCCCGCACGTGCGCCGACGCAGCCGCATACTGAATTCGATGAAGGCGCTGTGAATGTGCCCAAGGAAAGCCAAGAGCCGCAGTGGGTATACCGATTCAAATCTGGTCATTCAGGACAATCGTTCAAGAGTTGGTGGTCTATCGGCATCGTGTTGGTCGCCTTCATCGCTTGGATACTTGGATAAGCAGTTCGCAGAATAGTTCTTGTCGTGTGTCTAGTTTCACGTCGGACATAACGACAAACGATACCTCGTGTATCAGGCTGACCTCGACCAGCTTGTGGTTGGGTCGTCTCTAGTGGTTGCTTTCCGCTGCCGAAGGTTTGTGGTTTGCAGCCAGCTCTCTTGATGACGCAGCACGGATACATCATTTGTGGCTACTGCGAGGCAGCGCACCGAAGCTCCGTAACTATTAAGGAATAATGACGATGAAATCCGACAAGGAGCGAAAGGGCTTTTCTGGACTCGACTCGATGGTTTCAGATGTCGACGTCCCCAGTGCCCCGCTGACCCAACCGAAAACGGTTGAGGATATGGATGCAGCCCCGGTGTCCAAGCAAAGCATGGAGGCGACGGGGATCTACCAAGACAAATCCGGACAGTCATACCGAAAGTGGTGGATTGGCGGCATAGTACTCGTTGCCTTTGCTGCCTGGCTCAATCATTTGGACAATAAGGCAAAACCTGCGCCGCAGGTTCAACCGCAACCTCAGACCGAGCCCCAGCCCCAGCCCCAGCCCCAGCCCCAGCCCCAGCCCCAGCCCCAGCCCCAGCCCCAGCCCCAGCCCCAGCCGGCGTCCGCGAGCGATATGACTTGCCGGAGCAAGAAGGGCAAGACCTACCATGTGTCCTGGGTTACCCCTGACTACATTCAGATGAGTACCAAGACCTATTACGTGGATAAGGCCACCTCGATCAGTGCCAGTGGCCCATGGTCCCTTACCGGGAAGACGAAGTACGGCTACTACGAGGCAGTCTTCGGCGGCCCATTCCAACACATCTATTATTGGAACGACAAAGGGGAGAGTGTCGTGGATAGTTGCTGGTGAAAGGTGCGGAACGCACGCAAAACTGCTTAGCATATGTCGAGGTGTGGGTGCAGGTGTCCCAGAATCTTCGGCGTCCTCAGATCACTGTTGCTGGCTACCACCAAGCTGCCGGCACCTGGAGCGGCAGACGCGCACGAGAAGACATCCGCCGATTGGATCTGCGACATGGACTTGACCAGAAGAGGACGGATGACACCTCTGAATGGCACAGATCCCACGTCACACCGCATTGATCATTCAATCCGCAAATAGGCTCAACCTCATCGTGACCTTTACTGGCGAACCTCCGGCTGTCGGTAGTCTTCGTCGGCCGTGACGGGAGGTTCCATTGGGCGCTCTGGTAGAACGACAATGACGAATAACCTCGCGACGCCATCAGCGGCAGGTCGAACGCAGACATGATGTCGACCACGACGCCGGCCAGTGCATCCTTTTCGAGCCATAGCTCGACATAAGCGTCGGCATCGCCAATCCCCGTTTTTCCTTTTTTGAACCGCTTGGCGTCCCAGATCTTTCGGCGAGTGCTGCGGCGCGAAGAGCGCGATCGGCGCGGCGTCGGACAGCCCGACCGGTCTCCAAATGACCCACGCGAAGTCCTGCTTCGGGCTCGCGGTCGATTGCGTCTCCGACCACATCGGCCGGGCACCCAAATGGCAGATCGCCGCTATACGTCCGCTCTGGAACAATCCGATTCGGCGTCGATCACCCTTGCCACATAGCGCCGGCGCCAACAGCGCAACCCAGGTATGCGGCGCCGCGGCAAGTAGCGATACGGCGACCTACTCGACCGACGGATTCTGGAACGGCGGGTTGGTGACGACAAAGCCATAACCAAGCGGCACAGACTTGATCGCTAGCGCGGCGCAGCACTCCCAGCCGATCGCCGCCGGGTTTAACCCCAGCTTCCGCAGTGCCAACATAAATCGTCGCCGATGAACGGCTCAAAGCTGAAATAGGCTTCCCTGCGGTACTCGATCGCAGCCGGATTGGACCGATGCGCTGGTCGCCTTGCGGGACGTTGGGGTGGTTCATCCGCGCGCCTCCGTTTTTCCGCAACGAGAAAAGAGAGAAGGACACGGCCTTTCAGCCCTGTCCTTCACCACCCATTGGTTTCCCGCCCGCCCACCACGGCGGTCGATCAGTCCAGAGGACCGATCGAAGGGAACCGAGACGACGGTAGGAGATTTGCGGATGTAGTTCAAGGCTGGCTCTTCCTCACGAGTGGCGTGTTACGTCGATTGATGATGGCGGTAATCCCATCTGCTCCCTCAGGAGCTTATTCAGCTCACGATCGATCTCGATGAGCTCGGAGCCAGACGCAGTTTTCTGCTTCTCGCGAAGCTGCGCCAACTCTCCGTCCATCACTCAGCTCGAGGGTGCCGGCCCGCGTCTCCGAGTCCCCGTCGCGATAGCCGTTGCGCTGGGCCGGATCGTTGCCTATTTATTCCTGAACTTTTTTGCTAGAGATTCGACGGAACAGTTTTCCAGCGAAAATAAATGGCAGCGCTAGCAAGAATGCACCTTTCTTGAGAAGGGCAACAATTAGGATGCCTATACCTACAGTAGCAGCCTTGCCATACTTGACGCCAAGCACGGTAGCCAACACACCCAGCCCACCATAGGCTGCAACTTTGTCACCCGGATTGTAAGCTGCGTAACTTGTAGTCGCGTCAGGCTTGTATGTAGAGACCGCTTGATCAACTACTTTCTTGACACCAGCTTCATCCAGGTCGTTTGCTACCGGGACGATATTCGCTACTATATAGCCTTGGCGATCCAACAACATGACCTTAATATTGGTGGATGGCGCTCCATCAAAACGCATATCGAATGCGTAGTAGATGAGGCCGCGTTGCCTGTCTGCCTTGGGATAGGAACGCCAGCCAATAAACTCGACAGATTTTCCGAGTGCTTTACTTTGCGCTTTTGCGTCTTCTCTTAAGCCGTCTGTGATTGCTTTAATACTTTCATCTGCGCCATCCGCAAAGAAGTCGTCAAGCTTGACGTAGCCGTCGCTGACTGGCTTGGAGAAAAATAGGGTGTCAATATCGAGCCCCATATTGAACACTGCTTGATCAATACTTTTGCACCCAGAATCATCCCATCCCGATTCTTTCTTGACGAAGGCACAGGTTTCTCCGTCGCTTAGACGAACCGCATTTAGGCCAATAGGAGAAATTGCGCCCCTGTCTAGTCTTATCGGCTGCGTAAAATTTATAGGGTGATACTCGTCTGCTGTTGCATTGGCGATTGCCGGTACTGTCAATACAACGGCATTCATCATCATGATCATTGCGATATTATCGCGAAGATTTTTGCTTATCTGCACTGTATTTGCCCTTTCGTTAGGCTCGGGATTCCGCCCGGGTGACCAAGGGCGCGCGTATGAGCCGGGTTGGCATGGCGGTTGCCTAGGCTGCCGCGGCCTTGTTCAGGTATAGCCAAGTAGATCAAAGTAGATCGCTGATAGCGATCAGGCTGCGGTCCCGGATTTTCTAGGATCGGTGCAATCGCTAGGATTTACTCGAGCACCCGCGCTTTATATACTAAGAGCTCAAGGAGCGGTTGCCTTTGGCTGCCAATCTTGTGTGCTGAGACGCCAATTGAGTGTCGTGCAGTCCCGAAAATGCCTTCGTACGCCTGAATTTTGCAAGCAGGAAATCCAAGATTGGGGCAGCGTCAGGCTCCCGAAGCGTCGGCTTGCTGATGAAATATGATGCTGCGTAGGATCCCGGCGAGGTTGGCAGGCTGTCTTCGCGATACCAAGCTTCGGTAGCGGACACCTTCCGAGCCGTGGTTTTGCTTTTCAGCCAAGTTCATATACTGCAGCGTTGTCCTGCACCTCACGCAATCCCTTGTAGGATGCATGCCGCAGCTTTCCGTCATGCGTCCATGCGCGGTATTCGATCTCGGCAATTAGCGTCGGCTGCACCCAAACGAGATTCTTGCGTACGCCGCGATATTCGACGGGCGGAGTTTTGCGCTTAATGCGGTCAAGCGTCTTCCGCAGATACTCCGCACTCCGCTCATTGAAGCCGGTACCGACCGAGCCGACATACACCCAGTCGTCGCCCTTGCGGGCTGCAAGCATTAGGCTCCCAATGCCGCCGCGCGCAGCCATCGAGTGCTCGTAGCCGACGATCATGAAGCTTTCGCTCTGGATGCACTTCACCTTCACCCAGTCGCCGAACCGGCCGGAGCGATAGGAACTGTCGCGGTCTTTGGCTATGATTCCTTCGAGGCCGTGCGCGCAGGCAGCGCTGAAGATCTCACCGCCGTCCCGTCGATCTCCTCAGAGATCCGGATGGAGCCCTCCTCCCCACGCAGGAGCGATTCCAAAAAGAACCGCCGGGCCGATAGCTCCATGCTCCTGATGTCGTGCCCGTCGAAGTAGAGTGAGCGATGGGGTGGACGCTCCCACTCAACCGTCGGCTTCGGAGCGGGCGCGCGAACCCTCGCTAAAATGCCGATTGGGTGAATTGGCGGGGACCCTTTTTGCCAACCCCACCCCGCCTGCCGAAAGACCACCGGGACGGCGGCCCGCCTGTCTTCTGGTTGGTCATCGAGGCTTCAATGGACCAATGCGGCTCGGCCGCCCACTCCTCGAACATCCAGGTGTAAGACCGCAGATGATGCCAACTCGCAACAGTGACAGCCGAAAGGGACGGCGTGGATCGCCGAGCATTGACCCATCTGTATCTATCGATTTTTATGTCGCGGCCGAGTGCAATTAGTTCGCGTCTGGTGGGGATGCCCGCGCGGACGCAGCGATTTGGGGAGGGGTCGTGGCCTACGGTCGGATCATCCGAGTAACCGTTAGCTATACTACGCGGTCGGCGACCGTACTCATGACTTTTGTCGCAGTATGCGTCTTGTGCGCCCCGCAATCCGCGCGCGCCCAATGCGCCACATCCCCTAATGGTGGCGTTCTGCAAAGTGGTGGGGCACCCTGCACAGTTGGCCCTGTAACTGTTGACTTTGGCACAGCCATCGATGCGTCGAACAGTGCAAACGTCACGGCAAACGGCGCGGTGACTGCGCACGGCTTCGGAACAGGGATCAATGCCACAAGCAACGCCATTGTCACGGTAAACGGTCCGGTAACAGCCAGCGGTAGAGGGTTGAGCGCCAGCAATGGTGGTCAGATCGTAGCGAACCATATCCGATTGCAGAATGACAGCGGCGGTGGTGCGATAGCCATGATCGCTGACAACGCCACGATCCTGGCAAATGGCATCACTGTGATTTGGTCCAACGGCGGCGGCCAGAGCCTTGTGCAGTCCATGGCGGGAGGGCTTATTCGATTTACGACCGGTTCGTCGCTCACGATCCTCGGCGGCGGCTTTCCGTCGGCGCTATTGGCAAATGGCGCGGGGAGCCACATCATCGCCGACGGCCTGTCTCTGTCGATGGGTGGTTCGGGTGGCACTACGGCGGCCAAGGCGCAGGCCGGCGGCAATATTCAGCTTACTTCCGGCAGCATCACGTTTTCTGGAGGAGGCGGCAATATCGGTCTCTCGGCGACAGGCGCCAACAGCTCGATTACGGCAGACGGCGTAAATATTATGGTGGGCACCGGGGGCAATGATGTCGGTGCCAATGCCGAGACAGGCGGGCATGTGACGCTTACTGGCGGTAGTGTTTCCATTCGGGGCGTCGGTGGGGGAGAGGATGGACTTCGGGCGACAGGCGCCGGCAGCCTGATCACCGCAAGCAATGTGGCCATCAACGTCACAGGAAGCGGCGGGAATGCAGGTGCCCACGCAGTGAATGGCGCCGGCATCGAGACAACAGGCGGCTCAGTTTCCGTCGGAAACGGCGCGGGCGGCCTTCTGCAGAATGGTGGCAGCGTAACAATGGCCGCCACCAACGTGACAGCATCGGGGAATGGCGGCTTCGGGTTTCTTTTCAACAATGGCGGTAATGCGAACACTTTGGGGTACAGTAATGGAACAATCACGGCCAGCAGTGCATCCTTTTCAGTGCAGGGCGCCGCGGCCAACATCGGCCTCACTAACACGACAGCGACGTCGAACAATAACACCCTTCTCGATACCAACTCAGGCAATACGATTTTCGACGCGCATGGATCGACATTGCGTGGGGTGATCACGACAACAACGAACAGCACCAGCGCAGTCACTCTCGAACAAAATACCATTTGGTCGATGACTGGCAACTCGACGGCGACCACCGTTACCAATAGTGCCAGCCAGATCGTCTATACCACGCCGACCGGGGACCCGACGCAACTGTCGAGCTACAAGACGCTGACTGTCGGCAACTACGTCGGCGCCGGTGGTCAGATCGCCCTAAACACCTATCTCGGAACCGATGGATCACCATCGGACCGGTTGGTGATCGACGGGGGCGCGGCGTCCGGTACGACCCGCATGAGCTTTACCGATACGGGTGGCGGCGGCGCTCTAACAAGCGGTGACGGCATTCTGGTTGTCGATGCCACAAGGGGCACCACCGAGCCGCGTGCCTTTGCCGGATTTGCGGCCGCAGGCCCCTACGACTACCTTCTCTTTCGTAGCGGTTCGACGCCCGGCAGCGAAAGCGACTGGTTTCTGCGCAGCAATCTTCAGCCGGGGCCAGGTCCTGGGCCAAACCCCGAACCACCGGGCCCAGGACCTGGACCGAACCCCGAACCGCCGGCACCCCCGGGACCGCCGGTACCGCGATATCGCCAGGAAGTTTCGCTGTATGCGGCAATGCCGGTATTGGCCACGATCTATGGCCGCAATATGATCGACACGCTGCACGAAAGGATAGGCGGCGACGCCCAACTGCTGGGTCCGGGCAAGCACGATAGCCCCGACGGAATGTGGGGCAGGATCATCGGTTACCAGGGTCATCACGACGGTGACCCCGTCGGCATCTACGGTCGCGACGGCCCGGCGTTCGACTATGACTTCGGCGCGATCCAGAGCGGCCTCGACCTCTATCGTAACGAGTACACGAACGGCCAGCGCGACAATGCCGGCCTCTATCTGGCGGTCGGCCGGGCCAATGCCGACGTCGAACACAATATCCTAGGACGTACCTTCCGGGGCGGTGAGGACAAATTCAATGCCGTCAGCGTTGGCGGCTACTGGACCCGGTTCGGCGAGAACAACTGGTATCTTGACGGCGTCCTGCAGGGAACCTGGTACGACATGGATATGACGGCCAGGCGGGGTTTGCGCGACGGTAAAACGAATGGGTTTGGTTTCGCTGCCTCACTTGAGGGCGGCTACCCGTTCTCCATCGGCAACGACTGGTTGCTTGAGCCACAAGCCCAGATCATCTACCAGACCCTCAATATCAACGACTTCAATGACGGCGCGGCCGATGTCGGCTACTCCAACACCAATTCATTTGACGGTCGGATCGGTGCCCGGGTGGCGCGCGATTGGGATGTCGAAGGCGACCCGACGCGAAAGTTTACGCTGTGGCTACGGGCGGATCTCTGGCACGAGTTCCTCGGCGACCCGACGACGGAGTTCTCGTCGGCCCACGGGGCGGTCCCCTTTACCGCCGATCTCGGAGGCAGTTGGGCAACGCTGGGCATCGGCGCCGCCACGCAGATCTCCGACGCTACGAGCCTCTATGGCAACATCAACTACCAGACCAGCCTCAACGGCAATGCCGATGCATGGGAGGGAAAAGTCGGACTGAAGGTCCGGTGGTAGACTATTGCCCGAGAAGGTATGAGGTGTGTTTAACAAAGGCCGACCGTTCCAATCAGAAAACCACGTCGCGAAAGCATAAAAAACCTCCAAGTTGCACACGCATCTGGGAGGGCTGGACGACCTATTGTTGCCCCAACGGCGCCACATCGTCGTACCACCGTTGCCGGTCAAGGCTGGTTGGAGGGGCCGAGGCCTCAGAGTTCTCAGTCCTATCAGGTAAAACGTGCGTCCATGGGCTTCCCTGAGGCCGTTTTCAAAATGCCGGGTGTGTGTGATGGAGGGGACCTTCGAGGAAAGGTCTCTCTTCTGTCAAACAAACTGAATCGAGGGAAAGTGCCAAGCCACAGCTGTTAGGCATCAAACTGTCGGGAACGGGTAGACCTCGCTGGCGCAATTTCAACTCACCATCGATCAAAGCCGCGCTCTCTGTCTTCAACCGCATATCGCATTGCCTGCTCCCTGCTGCACCCCAGCCTTTGCATGTGGTTGTCAATAAGCGACTGCCGCTGTGCCTTTGCCATTGCCGCAAAGACCGCTCTGAAGCGTCTCTCGCTCTCTGAGCGATTGTCCAATCTTAATGGGGGACGGCCCATCCTCTGGAGCAGCGGTGCGAGCAAACAGAAGGCGAAGAAGCCTGCACCTGCGCCAACAACAGCAGCCATCACATATTGCATTGCGCCACTCCAGCAACCGAGGAGAGTATCGGTAAAGTCAAATTCTGCGACAAGCTGCAACGTCGAAGAGGCTTACCGTCGCCTTAACGCCCCCTACTCGACTAATCTCGCTGCGGCAGGACCACGGCTCCCACCCATGCCTTATACCCCATACGTATGCTTTGAAAAATACAACCGGCAGTGTCATTATCCCTTGACGTGGTTAAGGGG
>NZ_JBFUAL010000031.1:0-45929 GCF_056406295.1 Rhizobium sp. P1_C7 | reverse complement strand
CCGGCATGACCGCGCCGTTTGTCTACGACGGAGCAATGAACGGCAACGTCTTCCTGGCCTATGTCGAGCAGGTGTTGCTGTCGACCCTTCAGCCCGGGGATATTGTCGTCATGGACAATTTGCCCGCACATAAAGCAGCCGGGGTGCGCGATGCCATCGAGCGCATGGGTGCAAAGCTCATGTTCCTGCCGCCCTACAGCCCCGACTTCAACCCCATTGAGAACGCCTTCTCAAAATTGAAGGCCATGTTGCGGGCTCGGGCAGAGAGAAAGATCGATGCCTTGTGGGACGCGGTCGGCGCATTGATGCCCCGCTTCACGCCGACAGAATGCGCAAACTACTTCAGGGCTGCTGGATATGACCCGGATTGAACAGGATCTGCTCTAGACGTTTAGATCATCACATATGACCGGACGAGTTACACTATTTCCGGACGCATATCGCCATGAGAGCGGACAGGGATCCCTGAATATCCAATAGAATCAGGATAGCCACCGACGATGCCGGCGAATAGACGGACCGCGGACTGCGCGCTCTGATCACGCGTGGTTCCAGCTCCGTTCGCCCTGGGTGAAGCGCAGTGTCGAAAACACTCGGTAAAGCGCTTTAGACCCGAGCAACGCCGCTACTTGATGGCCGTCGACCTCGTCCAGCATCACAAAGGAACGTTAGAATAGTTGACAACCGCCGAAAGAGGGCTGGAAGCGGTTCGGGGCAGGTCGGAACTACGGGTCCTTCATTTTATGGTAAACAATTGATTAACGCCCTTTGCCCTGTCTTAGCGTCCACGATGCAAGTAATGATGCACGACGCTGCGAACTCAGGCCCTACCTGCGAACTAAAACAAATGTAAGACCCGAAGCGAAGTGTAGTATTTTAATTCACATATATTTATATCGCAGCGGATATACACAAACGATACTGTCTTACCGATTCCGCGAATGGACTCGAACGCCAATCCTTGAGGTTGGCTGAGGCGCGGTAAAAGGACCGAGTCTTCTTGGGTGAAGGCCACGTCATTCCTTTTCGCAGTCTTCCGACAAGGATTGGCCGTTGTTTCCTTCTTCCCGGATCTTCAATCCCTGGGGCACCATCGATGTGGCGACAGGTGATGGTGACAATGGGTTTGGAACCGCCAAGTGAGCTGGAGCTCAGTATAATCCGTTCGCCCGCGCGGATGCTCGTAGAGCTGGCTCGGTTTGTCTGAACAGTTTCGGGCGTCTCGTTAAGTGGATTTCCGCCTCGATTATTTCGCCACCATCTTGCTGGTGACAACTATCTTGGGATCACAAGGTATTTGGCCGAACTAAGTTTCGAGCGGCTCGCTAGTGAACGTTGAAGAGTTTCCGTTGAGTGGACGCACGCACGGCGTTTTGCAGCATGCTTATTCCATAAGTGTTGTCTCTCCCCTCGATCGAGGCTCTGACAAAGGGATGATCAATGTTTAGAAAACTCCCTGCTCCGTTTTCCTTCTCGAACGTCAGTGCTCGTTCGATGACGCCTAGAATGCAATCTAACGCATCACGGTGAGGATCGGATGGCTTGTTGGGAAACAGATGCGCCTGAAGTGCGGCCATTTTTCTTACAGTGTCGATGTCTCCGACATCCAGCCACACCCGAAGCACGCGGACGGCGTTGTCCAACCTCCAGGAATCTGGATTGATTCTTCGTTCCACTCGAGCCTCCTGAGCAAGATTCAGCTTTGACGATGCGATGACCGATCGGCCGGCGCAAGCCTGTGACGCGCGAGCACTGGAGATAGCGGATCTGAATCACGCCGGTTTTACTGGAGGCCATAGCTTCAGCTCGAGCGGTCGGGCTTGGTCTCTATACCGCACTTGAGGGCTTGGAATTCGATATCGATGCGGTCATGCGGACGCCGTTGCTGAACCACGACATGGTGGCTCCGAAGAGGAGAATCGTCGCGGCGCCGTCGCTAGTGCCAGACGAGAACCCGAGCGTTCTGGCGCGGCCGGCTATCCTTTCAACTGCATCCCGGCGATGAACGCTCCAGTGGGCCGGTTTCGTAGGGCACGACGAAATCAGACTTCAGTTCGGTGAATGTCCTCCGGCCTCCACGGAAGGTCTGCGCGGTGACAAACGGCGCGTCCGGCACCTTGAAACGGGATCTCAGCCTGAAGGCGTTCAGGCTGTAACTTATCACGTCCTCCGTCAGTGTCTGAGCAAGTACCGCCACTCCTCGGGGCTGACCCCGAGAATCTTCCAGAATACCCGCGAGAGATGTCTGCCGTCGTAAAACCCGCTTTGCGCCGCTATCTCGTTCAACGAGCCTCGGGTCGATCGAAGCAGCAGCATCGCTCGCTCTATCCTGCGCTCCGCCAGCCAGATGTCCGGGCGAACGCCGACCGAGCGTTCGAAGGCAATATTGAATTCGGAAATGGTGAGCGAGCACTCGGCTGCCAGCGATGCAGTAGATATCGCGCCGTCGAGGTTGGCAGCGATCATTTCCTTCACCTTTTTTTGCTGACCGAGCGATAGCTTCGCTCCAATCAGGCGAGGCACTGAAGAACCGATCCCATATCTCCGCAGGACATATGCCGCGGTAGCCGCGGTAACATGATCCACGAATAGCTGGTTGGCCTCGTTGGGACGGTCGAAGGCCTGAAGCAGCGACTTTCCGAGGTTCCAGATGACATGATCGCTCGCACCGACGAGGGGATCATTGTTGAAGTGCTGGACATGGGCGAGACCCTCTGTGTCCGCGATCTCGTCCAGCGAGTGGCGGGGGAGATAGAAATTTAACTGGTGGATTGGGCAGACCCGATGCCCAACCCAGCGGGTTCTGAGGTCGAAGATGGAAACGGCTCCTGCCGCCAATGGCTGAGCCTCAACAGGGCGTCCGTCGCTCCAAAGGATTCTCTTCGGCCAGTCCCTTAGCTGCAGCATGACGAGGATGGCGTCCTCGTTCTCGACAGGTGCCGTAAGAACGTTGTCCGCGATATCGCATCTGATTTGCGTGACGGCGATGCTACTTCTTTTCAGACTTGTTCTCGTCAGGAAAGACCGAGCAGCCTGTGCGTTGAGCGCGCTTGCAAGGTTGGCCCCATAGGCGCCACGAGCGTTCATTCCGTTCTTCTACCTCTCGAGTTGGGCGTTGGTTCGGACAACCAGAAAATAGCAAGGCACTCCGAGCGAGGATTGATGGTTTGGGACATGAATCACGCAGGCCTCAGCTTCCGAACCTCCGATTGAATCGGCTCTTCAAAGGGCGGAAGTCCTTTGAAGAGATTGGCGCCGATCCCGAGGAAGAAGGCGGCCCAGAGCAGGCATGGAGAGTAGCTGCCGCCCGCATCTCTCAGGATCGCGAAGAACAGCGGAGAAAGAGCGACTCCGACCAGGAAGCCGGAATAGAGGACACCCACGATCCTGCCGTACGCTGCCGGCCCGAAGTAGCGCGACACCAGGTAGGCGATGAGGTCGAGCTCGGCGCCTAGTGTCAGACCGACGAGCACGGCACTCAACGGAATCCAGTCGCCGCCCAGACTGAACAGCACGACAAACCCGAGCGAACTGCCGAGCATGATGACAGCGGCGACCGTAGGCGCGAACACCCGATCGATAATGAGGCCAGTCAGCAGACGTCCGAGGACCAACGAAATCCCAAGGAAGCTCGATGCAGCCGAAGCGTGGGCGACGGCGTACCCGTTGTCGACAAGCATCGGGACAAAGTGAACCACAACGCCTCCGCTCGCCAGCGCAACACAGAAGAATGCGGCGAGCATCCGACGGAAGGTCGAATCGTTCCAAGGGATACTTTCCCGAGGCAGATGGCGCCGCGTCGCTGCCTCGGGAAACCGCATCTTCGTGATGACGAGGAAGCAGAGCATGACAGGTATCGCCCCAATCATCATGACGGCGAGCGTGACATAGCCCATTCGCCAGCCGCTCCCATTGACGACATGCCCGAGAAGAAATGGAGCGATAGTGCCTGAAAGGCCAATACCCATCATCGCAACTCCGAGTGCGGTGCCGCGCCTTCTCTCGAACGATGTCACAAGCAGATGGGAAAGAGTGACCGGTCCGCATGCGGAACCAAGGAGCGCCATCGCCCCCATGATCGCCAAGAATATTGCGATCGACGGCCCCATCGAACTCAGCGCGAAGTACCCCAGCGCCCCAAAGCCGAGACCGCCGACGATGAGTGGACTAGCCCCAAACCGTGTCAGGGCTGAGCCTACGAACGGAGCGCTGATGGCGCTGCATATTGTGAGGACAGTTATTCCCGCTGATATGGACGTTCTCTCCCAGCCGAATTCCGCCTGAAGCGGCCCCATGAAGAGGCCGATGGTGTATGGCGGCAGGGAGTGAACACCGATTGCATTGCCGAGCAACGCTGCCGTCAGCGGTGGCCATCCACGTCGAAATTCGCTCCCACCCATCGCGTATGCTCCATCGCCCGCATGTTCGACTTCAGCGTGTCGCAAACGAGTACCGCGTTATTGAAGGAATGGGGCACGGCTGGAAGTATGCGGACAAGTTGCGCGGGTCTTTAACCCCTCGAGATCGGGAGACGCATCGTTCGGGATCGTGTCCCTAACACACAAAGGAAGTCGCTTGTTCAAAATACAATCTGGATTTCATTTCCCAGAATGATGCCAGCTATCACAGGCAATCCGTCGCATGGTCCGTCATTTCTGGAGACGATATCCTCTCTCGCTTCCCTGCGTGCTCTCCGCGGCTGCCGCAATATGGGTCCTCAGCGCGTCCGACCCAGCGCGGGTCCAGCCGTACCCAACGCAGACCGAAGCGTCGTCTTCGGAATAAGCTCTCCGGCCATCCGAAAGGACGGGTCGGAGAGCTTGAGTATTCTCGATACCGCGCAGCCTCTGCAAGCGAGCTGCACCGACTATGATCAATGCCCGGTCAGCTTAACGGGCCTCCTGCTCGATTTCTGGCGGCATTTCACATGGAGAAACCAATGAGTTCTGCAAGCGCAGGCACAACCACCATGACCTCGTATCGCGTGAACGAGTTCGGAGGTCCCGAGGTAATCAGAGCAGAGGTTCTCCCTCTCGATGAACCCGGCGCGGGCGAAATGCGCGTCCGTATCAAGGCGATCGGTGTCGGCCCTTGGGATAGCTGGATCAGATCCGGCAAAAGCGCGCTGCCGCAACCCCTGCCCCTTACACTTGGATCCGACTACTCCGGTGTCGTGGATGCTCTCGGGCTGGACGTGAAAGGATTCAAGCCGGGAGATGCCGTTTACGGTGTGACCAACGAAAGATTTACTGGAGCCTATTCGGACTACGCGATCGTCAAGGCCGCCATGGGCGGGCACAAGCCCGTCACCATCGGCGACGTCGAGGCCGCATCGGTGCCAGTCATCGCCGTCACGGCGAAGCAGGCGCTCTTTCAGCATGCTCGTCTGACGGCGAGCCAGACCGTACTGATCCATGGAGCAGCGGGCAGCGTCGGCGCCTTCGCGGTCCAGCTCGCACGCAGGGCCAAGCTTAAGATCATCGCGACCTGTGCGACCGAGGATGTGGACTACGTGAAGGGCCTCGGTGCGAACCTTGTGATCGACTACAAGAAACAGAAGTTCGACGAAGCGACCGATGGTGTCGATGCGGTGATCGATCTCGTCGGAGGCGAGACACAGCTCCGTTCCTTCGGTGTCGTTCGACGCGGCGGCTACCTGATCTCCGCAGTCTCCAAGCCCGACGAGGAGCTGGCCGCCAAGCTGGGCATCCATGCCTCGTTCTTCCTCGTCGCCGTCACCACTGGAGAGCTGGTGGACATCTCAGCCGCCATCGACAGCGGCGAACTTGAGACCCGCTTAGGCAAGGTTCTTCCACTCTCGAAGGCGACTGAAGCCCACGAGATGCTCGAAGGGACACGCCCGCGAGGCAAGGGCAAGATAGTCATGACGGTCGAATAGATCGGTCACCTCGACTCACGTCAATGTGGCTCGATCCCAACAAGATTGTGCAGACGGTTCAATAGGTACGAGACATTCGAATTTAAGACAGTCGGACCCGATGAAGGAGGATCACATGTACTTCTATAAATCCGTCATAGCATGTGCCGTTACCCTGGCATTTTCAGGCCCGGTTCACGCCCACGACGCTAAGGGAGAGACCGTTTCCCAGGCGTTTCTTGAGAAGATCCCAAACATACCTGGAAAGAGCCTGCGCGCCTTCGTCGTGGAATACGCACCCGGCGGCACGTCGCCGTCGCACACGCATGACAAGTCCGCATTTATCTTCGCGTACGTCCTGGAAGGAGCGATCCGCAGCCAAGTCGACGACGGTCCCGTCCATGTGTTCAAGGTTGGCGAGAACTGGTTCGAGGTGCCGGGAGCGCACCACCGGGTGAGCGAAAATGCCAGCAAGACGAAGCCTGCGAAACTGCTGGCGGTTTTCGTTCTCGACAGCGATGCAACTCATCCGACCACGCCTGACGCTGAATGAGGCCGAGAGAATGGAGATCGAGCAGATGAGATCGCGAAAGGACCCAGTCGACATCCTCCGGCGTTATTTGGAGAATCCGGCACATCCCGAAGCGGTGCACGAGCTGGTGGCCAACGATGCCGTGCATCTTTCGATAAACGATCAGAACCCGGAACTGGAAAAGGTTCTGCCGTGGGCCGGCAGAAATCATGGACCGCAAGGGTTCCTCGACGCCCATTCCCGGATGTTCCGCTACATCCGGAACGAAGAGTTCGTCGTCGAGACCATATTTGGGTCGGGCGGAAACGTCGCCGCGTTCGGCACGGTGAAGCAGTGCTCGAACACGCTCTCGAAGTCGACATCCTCGCCGTTCTCCGTGTGGGCGAAAGGCGCGGCTGGCAAAATCGTCTTCCTCCAGTATCTTGAGGACAGCTACGCCACCGCGCTGTCGTTCAAGTCGGAGGGGTTCTGGACGGTTCATGCCGATCCGGAGGGAAAACCCTATGATGTCCGTTGAGCTTCGGGCGGGAGGGCCACATCGGTGAGCGCTGCGAGCGAAGTCGGCGGCGCGAAAACGATCAATGGGGCCTTCGGCAAGGATCTGGGAAGGCCGATCGGCGTGACAGAGGCGCCTGTGCTTGTGAGCTCCCTGCTCGGGAACTCGGAGATCGCAGTCACGAAGTTGATCTGCTCGGGCAATCCGGAGATGAGCGACGTCTTTCCCTATGAAGATGCATGGCTCGTATCAACGCAGGCCGAGGACTGCCCAGACCACGAACTCTGGGTCGATGGCAGGTCGTGCGGCAGGGAACCTCTGCCGACCGGAACGTCAAGCATATACGATCTGCGCCGAGAGCTTCGGGTCAGGCCGCGAAGCTCGTCCCACAGCTACATCTATCACCTTCCGCGATCGATGCTGGACTTCATCACCGACGACATGGGCGCGCCACGCATTGCGGAGCTTGCGCACCCAGCAGGATCTTCCGCCGATGACGCGACACTTAACAATCTGATGATAGCACTGCGACCATGCTTCGAGGAACCCGCCAGCTTCCCGCGGCTTTTCGTCGAGCAGATCACGCTCGCCGCCGCCGTCCACATCTGCGTGCGGTACGGGCGGCTGGAGGAGCGAAGCATCGCTGTCAGCCGGGGCCTTGCGCCATTGCAGATGAGGCGGGCGCTGGAACTGATGGATTCGCGCATCGAGAGCGACGTTTCAGTCTTAGAAGTGGCAAGGGAGTGCTCCGCCTCTGTATCCCATTTCGGCCGCGCGTTCAGCCGCACAATGGGCGAGACACCGCAGCAGTGGCTGCTGCGACGAAGGATCAGGCACGCATGCTTCCTTATGCGGGACCGTTCCCTCTCGCTGGCCGATATCGGGGCGCGCTGCGGGTTTGCGGATCACGCCCACTTCGCCCGCACCTTTCTGCGGATCACTGGCGACAGGCCCCGCGACTGGCGATCGTCTATCAGACCGCTTTCGGCGGACTGAGAAACCGGAAATCCTTCAGTCCTCGCAGTCCGCCCCCAGCTTGCGATAAAGATCGGCATCAAGCCGAAGCTTCGTCGTGTCCAATGCGATGCGAATAGCGTGTCGTGAAACCGCCCTTTCAGGGCGATCATCAGTATGGCCATCGACGACCGCATCCCTTGGTCATGCGGCGGGCGGCGCCATGTCCAAAGGAAACGGAAAATGAGCGAACGTATTCTGATCATCGGCGCTGGCTTCGCCGGAATGTGGGCGGCTTTAAGTGCAGTCAGGCTTCTTGACGAGCAAGGCAAGGCCGACGGTGCTGTAGAGGTGGCGTTGATCGCCCCGCAACCCGATCTCCATGTCCGGCCGCGGCTCTACGAAGAGCATGCGGCGAAGATGAGCGCTCCCCTGAGCGAGATATTCAAGAACGTGGGTGTTCGCTTCATTCAGGGCCATGTTGCTTCCATATCGACCGACCGAAACCGCGTGACCTTTCTCGACGACGAAGGCCGCGAGATGGAGATCGCCTTCAGCAAGCTCGTGCTCGCGACTGGCAGTAAGCTGTTCCGGCCTGACATTCCCGGTCTGGAACAGCATGCCTTCAATGTCGATCAGCTTGCCGATGCCGCCATCCTCGAAGAACACCTCTCCGAACTGCACGAGCTTCCCGAAAGCCCCGCAAGGAACACCGTCATCGTCGCGGGAGGCGGCTTCACCGGTATCGAGACTGCGGCCGAAATGCCGCATAGGCTGCGCACTGCGCTGGGCGAGGATGCCGCCGTCAGAGTAGTTATCGTTGAGCGCAACGACGCGATCGGGCCCGACCTCGGACCTGGCCCGCGTCCGGTCATCGAGCAGGCGCTTTCCGAACTCGGCGTTGAGACGCGGCTTGGTGCGGGGATCATCGCGGTCGACGCCCGAGGCGTGACGCTATCGTCCGGCGAGCGTATCGACGCGGCGACGGTCGTGTGGACTGCAGGAGTCCGCGCCAACCCGCTGACGAAACAGATCGAAGCTGAACGCGACGCTGTCGGACGGCTGCACGTCGACCGCAATTTGAAGGTCGTCGGCCACGCCGACGTCTACGCGACCGGGGATGTCGCCTATGCCGCGACCGACGACCTCGGAAATTACGCAATGATGTCCTGCCAGCATGCGATGAACCTCGGACGTTCGGCGGGCAACAACGTCGCCGCTGGCCTTCTCGGTGTCGAGCCGATCCCTTACAGCCAACCGAAGTACGTGACCTGCCTCGACCTTGGCCCATGGGGTGCGGTCTACACCGAGGGCTGGGATCGACAGGTCATGCTGAAGGGTGCCGAAGCGAAAGAGCTGAAGACGAAGATAAACACGATGTGGATCTACCCGCCGAGTGCCGACCGCAAGGCCGCTCTCGAAGCGGCCGATCCCCGACGCATAGTGGTAGCTTGAGCACGCTCCTCCCGATGCGGCCCGGTTCTACAACCCGTGCCCGATCATTCAAGAATTTACATGTCTCCTCGTGCATAGTGTGAATGTCGCGACACCGTGCCTCTCCCGCACGAGATGGCAGCCGCCGCTAACCCCTCGGCAACGACTGCCAAACGACGAGCCCGCTCCGCGCTTCCTCCCCCCAGGAACGGGCTCGTCTTTCTCTGTTCTCAGCGCCTCCTTGAAAAATTTCGCTCGGTATTGAACGATGTGGACGCAAAATCCAGACCTCGTCCGAAACGAAGTTGCAAGCGCAGATCGGCGTCGTAAGATCAGATCCGTTAGGGAGCCGCTCCATGACTGACGCAGGTGCATATGGTGAAAACCTCGGTTCGCGTTTCGAACTTCAGAACGTCCCGACAGTGCTGTCCCGGAACCTGAAGCGGGAAAATCTTGCCCTTACCGAAATCAAGGGCAGCGCGCCGTCCCCGTTCCCAAGCAAGTCCATTCCGCGAGAGACGGCCTACCTCGTGGCGCTTCAGTTGCGCGACTACCCCACGCATCGCTACTGGGAGGATGGCAGGCAGTATCCGGTGCAAGATCTTCGTCAGGGCCAGAGCCTCGTGTACGATCTGCAGCGCGATCCCGTTGTGCTGTTAGACAAGCCCTTCCACTCGGTGCACTTCTACCTGCCGTCGGACGTGCTCGACAAGGTCGCCGAGGAGGCCTGCGCCCCCAAGATCAGCGAACTGGTCTACAAGCCGGGCTTCGGCTACGACGACCCGACGATGGCGAGCCTGATGACGGCTGCGGCGACCGCCTTCGCCAACCCGGACGAGGTTCCTCAGCTCTTCGTTGATCACATCTCCCTTGCGATGGCCTCCCACGTCGCATCGACCTACGGAGGGCTATCGCCCGGAGGCAAGGTCTCCAAAGGCGGTCTCGCGCCATGGCAGCGCAAGCGGGCCACGGAACTGATCGAGTCGCGGCTCGATGGTGCTCTGGAGCTCGAGGCGCTCGCGAGGGAATGCGGACTGTCGAAGAGGCACTTCTGCCGGGCCTTTCGACAGACTACAGGCCAGTCTCCACACGAATGGTTCCAACTACGCCGACTGGACCACGCCAAGGAACTGTTGCTTGACAAGGGCAAATCCCTCGCCGAAGTCGGCATCCTCAGCGGCTTCTCCGATCAAAGCCACTTCACTCGAGTCTTCATGCAGTACGTCGGAACAACTCCGGGTGTCTGGCGCAGAAACCGTTGTGAATGATTCTGGTCAATGTTGCCAACGGGCATTTCCGCCATCTTTCCGACGGCTGCGATCGAGCACCCGTCGATCCCGTCTTTCCGCAACAACGTTTCGGCCGCGGCCAGGATGCGGGCGCGCGCTTCCCTGCTTCTTCTTTGCTGAGGCTCCAGCCTTGGCGTGGTCTCGCCCCCGTCGATGTACGTCATGCTTCACTTCGTCTGAACGAAGACGATCTATCATGACGGGCACGCCGCTGTCATGCGGCTGGGTCAGGTCCGGGTGATCGTCGCCCCGCCATCGACGAGCATTGCGGTACCCGTGATGAAGGCCGAGTCGTCCGAAGCGAGGAACAGTGCCGCGCCTGCAAGCTCTTCGGGACGCCCCAGACGCTTGAGCGCGCTCATGTTGACCATGAATACCTCCTTGTCCGGCGTGTCGTTCATCTCGTGATACATCGACGTCTCGATCGCTCCCGGGAGTATTGCATTCACCCGGATGTTCTTCGGACCGTATTCCGTCGCGAGCGTCTGGGTCAGTCCGACGAGCCCCGACTTGCTGGCGGCATAGGCTGCCGTGCCGGGAATTCCGAAGCTCGAGCCGACGATCGTGCAAGTGAAGATCACCGAGCCGCCGGCCGACGCCGCCATGCGCGGGATCTGCGTTCTCGCTGCGATGAAGGACGCCGTGAGATTGACGGAAAGCGCCTTCTCGAAACCCTCCTTTGATACAATCTCGGAAGGACCCGCTTCGCCGATCGTTCCGGCATTGTTGAACGCCACGTCTAGCCCACCGAACCGGGTGAAGGCCGTTTCCACCAGTGTTCGCGCATAGTCTTCGTCAGCGACATCGCCAGCGACCATCGCGGCGACACCGCCGAGGGCTTCAATTTCGGAGACCAGCGCCTGCAGCTCCGAATGGCGCCGGGCGCCGACGACGACCATCGCGCCCTCTGCAGCGAACCTCTTGGCCGTCGCGCGGCCGATGCCTGCGCTGGCACCCGTGACGATGGCAACTTTTCCCGCAAGCCGTCTCATCTGCTTTCCTTTCAAATCAGGATGAAGTCGAGACCGATAGAAGCGCCGGCGGGCGCGTCCCTTCTATCACCATCGACGCATTCCTTGAACGGTCGGGCCGCACCTCACCTGGGTCGCAGTGCTTGGCGGTCGAAGCGTTCCAAACACGTCTCTTCGATACAATTCGATCGGGGGTCGGCGTGGCATCCTCCTTCTCGTTCCCCCAGCCGTGCTGCCCAAGGCACGGAAGCAGACGAGCCAGCCGCGGGCACGATCTGCGAACTGACCTGCCGAGATCTCAGCCACCTCGGCAGGTCCCTTTTCGGGACCGCAGCATCGACACCAAGGAGATACAAATGCCGAAAACTCGCTCGAACGAGCCGCGGCGGCAGTCTTCAGGCAGCTTCGTGGGACTGGCCATCGTCGCTCGCATGCTGATGCTGATGGCGGGACTTTTCGTCCGTGGCGATCTGACCGGAGGTCGCGATCTTCAAGCCCGAGTCTACGAGCCTACCCCCGAACGGCCTGCGGCGAAGTAGGTAGTTGCGACGGCGGTACCGCCTGCGACAGAACGGCACATTCCGGGCGTAGCCTTTAAACATATATGGCAGATGTATGTTTAAGGGCGTAAGTCCCCTCATCGACCCAGTCAGTCAGAACGGAGATCATCATGTCGAACCAGTTGAGTGAAGAAACCAAGTCGATCGTAAGAGCTACCGTGCCCGCGCTCGCGGCACACGGCACGACGATCACCGCAGCAATGTACAGGCGCCTGTTCGAGGATCCGGCAGTCCGCGACATGTTCAATCAAGCAAACCAGGGCGATGACGGACGGCAGACCAAGGCGCTTGCCCATGCGATCCTTGCCTACGCTCAGAACATCGACAATCTCTCAGTCCTTGGTCCGGCAGTCGAACGCATCGCCCAGAAGCATGTCGGCCTGCACATCCTTCCGGAGCATTATCCCCATGTGGCGACGGCCTTGCTCGGGGCCATCAAGGAAGTACTCGGCGAGGCGGCGACCGATGAGATCCTTGCCGCTTGGGGAGAAGCCTTCTGGTTCCTCGCCAACATCCTGATCGGCCGCGAAAAGCAGATCTACGACCACCTCAGGGGATCTGTCGGCGGCTGGAATGGATGGCGCAAGTTCAAGATCGCTGCGAAGCGCCGGGAGAGCGATATCATCACCTCCTTCGTCCTGCAGCCGCTTGACGGCGGCCCGGTGGTCGGCCACCGCCCCGGCCAATACCTGACCTTCAAATTCGATGTGCCCGGCCTTCCGCCGCAGCGCCGCAACTACAGCATCTCTTCGTCGCCGAATGGCATGACCTATCGTATCTCCGTGAAGCGCGAGCAGAACGGCACCGTCTCCAGGCATCTGCACGACCGGGTCAACGAAGGAGACGTGATCGATGTGGCGCCGCCGACAGGCGACTTCCATCTGCCCGAACGCCCGGAGCGCCCGGTCGTCCTTCTCAGCGGCGGCGTCGGCCTCACTCCGATGGTCAGCATGCTGGAAACGATCGTCGACAGCGGGGTCGAACATCCGGTCCACTACGTCCACGGCGCCCAGGACGGTCGCGTGCATGCGATGGGCGACCATGTCCGCCAACTCGTCGACGGCCGCGCGCACCTGAAGGCTGCGATCTTCTACGGCACTCCGCATGAACTCGACGAGCGCGGCGTGCATTTCGATCACGACGGCCACATCACCATCGACTGGCTCGCCGCGAATACGCCGCTTCAGGATGCCGACTTCTATCTCTGCGGCCCGAAGCCGTTCCTGGCGGTATTTGTAAACGGCCTCCTGCAGGCGGGTGTCGCGCAGGAACGCATCCATTTCGAGTTCTTCGGCCCCGCCGACGACTTGGCTGCTGCGTGAACTCGTGCGCGGGGCGGACAGACATCCGCCCCGCATTTGATTCATACCCAAGATATCTTATAGAGGTGGGAGACCTGCCACCCCAACGAGACCAGAAATGCGGCTCACTGTCTATTCCGACTATGCACTGCGGTTGATGATGTACCTCGCGCTCAACGGCGAGCGTCTTTCGACGATCTCCGAGATCGCTGACGCCTACGACATCTCCAGGGCGCATCTGATGAAGATCACTCATGAACTCGGGCTCAAAGGATTCATCGAGACGGTGCGCGGGCGCCAAGGTGGAATGCGGCTCGCGCGCGACGCAGCAAAGATCGGCATCGGCGACATCGTCAGGGCGTCGGAGCCGGATTTCGCAATCGTACCATGCATGGAGGAAGGCGCCGAAAGAGTCTGTGTCATCCAGCCGGCCTGCGTCCTGAAGCGCGCACTCGCCTCGGCTGCCGCCGCATTTCTGGACGTCCTAGACGGCTACACGCTGGCCGACCTGACGAGGCCATCGGTACCACTTCGAAATCTGCTTGCGCTTCCGGACTTTCCGATGGCGACAGCTTGATCACTCCCTGATCCTACGGTTCCCATATGCGCTCAATCCTGAAACGGCTTCTTCCCGAAGCATCGACGATCAGCATCACGGAACGTCTGCGCTCTGGATTCGGCGCAACATTCGGCATCGTGGCCACAGGCGCTATTGCTGCAACCGCGCTGGGAGCCGACGCAACGCTGCCTGCGCTGATCGCACCGATGGGGGCGTCAGCGGTTCTCCTTTTCGCAGTCCCTTCGAGCCCTTTGGCTCAGCCTTGGTCGATCGTCGGTGGAAACCTGATCGCCGCTGTCACAGGGGTCACGGTCGGCCTGCTGTTTTCAAACGCTATCGTTGCTGCGTCCGTCGCGATCGGCATCGCGATCGCCCTAATGATGGCGTTTCGTTGCCTCCATCCGCCGAGCGGCGCAATTGCTCTCACTGCTGTCCTCGGCGGCCCGGCCATACACGAGCTTGGGTACGGCTTCGTACTCTGGCCTGTTGCAGGTAACTCGCTCCTGCTTCTGCTGCTCGCCTTTGCCTTCAACAACATGACAGGCAGGCCATATCCGCATTCGTTGAAACGGAACCCGGCTGACCACAAGACAGGCGACAGGCCGCCCAGCGACCGCATCGGCTTCAGAACCGAGGATCTCGACGAAGTGCTAAAGGAATACGACCAGATCATCGACGTGGATCGGGAGGATCTCGCCGACATCCTTCACCGGACGGAGCTTAGGTCCTATGCCCGACGTGGTGGAACGACGACCTGTGGAGACATCATGTCCCGTGGTGTGATCGCTGTGTCCGCGGACGACAGCCTCAGGCACGCGCTTGACCTTCTTCGGCTCCACCATATCAAGGCGCTTCCAGTTACGGATGACATGGCACGGGTTGTCGGTATTGTTACGCAGACCGACATCCTCGACAAGGCAAGCTGGAGAAACGGCTCGCCAACAATCGGATTCCGGCAGCGGCTCCGGCTGTCACTCGCCAGTGGCAAGGCACCGTCGGGGATCGTGCGCGACATCATGACGACGCCCGTGCGAACGGTATCTCCGGATTCAACTATTTCGGAAGCGATCATTCATCTGGCGGAAGAGGGCTTGCATTACCTTCCCGTCAGCGCTCGCGACGACAAGCTCGTTGGTATCATCTCGCAGTCTGACGTGCTGATGGCAATGCTCGCCGACAAGGCCACATAGGTCGCATACGCGATCACGCAGTCCGCCTGCCGGATTGCAGCATATAGAAGCGAATCTCATTCTCAATGGACTGCCGAAGATCCTCGTATTCATCGATGGCAGCGTTTGGGGCGTTTTCACGTCGCAGACTATCGAGGCGGAGGACTGCAAGGCTGTAGGCCTCGCAAACTTCGGCAAGATGTGGGCGGGCCAGGTATGGTCGAATTCGAGGCAGTCGCATCGCCAGAAGTGCCCGACCGTGCTTGACATGATCGATCCGCAGCCGCTCCATCTTCATGCTCCTCACTGCAACGATCCATAGAATCTCGCGGCGGCTTCGATCTCGTCGTCCGTCATCGCCCTCGCGATGTTCCGCATCTGCTGGCTTGTGTCGTTCCGCCTCGCATCCGTCGCGAACGCATGGAGCTGTGCTTTCACATAGACAGCGGGCTGGCCGTTCAGCCAAGGACTGCCCGTCTTGTTCTCTATGCCGCCATGGCAGGAGCCGCAGGGCGCGATCCCACGCATCGGGGCACCGCTCGCTACGATCGCAGGTATCGGCACCACCTCTTCGAAATCGGTTTTCGGGAGCCTCGGCAGGTACGAATAATAGGCCGCGAGGTCGAGCATGTCCTGCTCGCTCATATGGATGGCGAACGGGCTCATGACGGTGTTCACTCGAGCGCCCGTCTTGAAGTCGTGAAGTTGCTTGTAGATCACGGCAGCGTACTGACCTGCGAGGTTCGGCGAGTCCGCGCGGCTGATCCCGGTTGGTCCATGACAGATCGCGCATTGCTGAGCGAGAGTCGCGCCGCGCCCGATGGATTCGGCAGGCGGGTTGCGCAGGATCGTCTCGTTTAATTTCGCTGACGAGACAGCAAAGTCCGGAGCGATGACATCGCCCGCCGACCGCCGAACGGGAAACCCGGCCGCGCTGCAGATCGAATCCCATAGTCCGGTCAGACGGCTGTCCGGAGAAGCATAGGGAAGCAGAACGAACCCCGTCAGGACTGACAGCAGGAGAATCGCCACCGTGAGTCCGACGCTGGTCGTAAACCACCTGTTGGCAAAGCTGAGGAGCCTTTCGCCACTCATCTCTGAACCCCGACATAGACCGCAGGTACCGAAGTGTCCTGTCGGAGCGCGAGCTGGAGTATCGGGAAACCGTAGTTCGTCACCGTCAGTCCGATCATGAGCGCGACCCACATGCCGTGGCTGTTCAAAGCCACGGGAACGCGGACCGGTGGGTGGACAGCGACACTGAAGGTGTAGACGCCGGGTTCGACCGATGTCGAGCGATTTCCCCTGATCAGGACAACAAAGAAGAGAACTGCCGACAGCACGAGAATGAACCCTCCGAAGGCCGACAGAACGACTGGCATGGCCTCATCAGCCAGCGCCGCGTTCGAATAGTCGTAGTAGGCCATCCGCCTGGGCATTCCGAGGATGCCGACATAGTGCCAGGGGAAGGTCGTGACGATCATGCCAATAAACCATAGCCAGAGCTGCGCACGCATCAGCGACAGGTCGCGCAGCGATCGCCCGGTCAGGTGGGGCCAGAGATCGTAAGCGATGACAAAGTACATAATGACGATGGCACCACCGAAAATCAGGTGGAAGTGTCCGGTGATCCACTGGGTGTTGTGGATCGAGCTATCGAGCTGGTAGCTCATGTTGATCAGGCCACCCGCGCCGCCGAAGCCAAGCATGATGAAGGAGAAGGCGACCGCGAGCATGGTCGGGTTCTTCCACGGGAGCGCCACGAGCCAGCCGAACGGCCCCTTTCCTCCGCGTAGCCTGCCCGTGATCTCGACGGACGCGCAGATCGTGAAGACGGTCAGCAGCGTCGGTAACGCGACAATCGCGGTGAAGGCGGAATGGACGAACTTGAAGCCAGAGCCGACCTGCGGGTCTGCGAAGGTGTGATGGATTCCGATCGGCATCGCGACGACGAGGAAGAGCACGAACGAGATGCGTGCCATGCTGTCGCTATACAGCTTGCCGCCGATCGCCCTGGGCACGATCGTGTAGTAGGCGATGTAGGTCGGCATGAGCCAGAAATAGACGATCGCATGGAGCGTCCAGGAAAAGAAGACGCGCGCCAGCCCGGCATCGATAGTCGAACGAAGTCCTAGCGCTACGGGAATAATCTGAATCAAAAGCTCAAGTGCCGCCCCGACCGCTGTCCACCCCCAGAGGTAGGAGCTGGCTACATTGGCATACATGGCTAGAGGCACTGGAGCGTCCGGATGAGCGCGCTTCCAGTGGTAGAGGTTGACGGACATCAGGGCGACCCAGATCCACGAGCCAACCACGACCAAAACCACGCCGATGTAATAGAACGGGTTGCCGATCATCGGCGGATAAAAAGTGTAGAGAACGGACGCCAGTCCCAACGAGACCGGGATCATTGCTGTGACAGCGCCGACGACGATAAGCCAGAACCCGGCCCAGGCCCAGCGTCCTCCGATCAGTGCGGTCTTCAGCGAGCTTTCCGTAATCGCGTAACCGAAGCCCATGGCGACCAAAGTCGGAAAGACATAGCCCATGACAGTCCCGTGGGCGGTCACCGACCGATAGTACCACTCCGGATTAGCTATCCATGATGCCAGCGGGCTGCGGATGAACATCTGCCAGGCGCCGAGGATCAGCGCTAATCCGAAGACGCCGAAGGCAAGCCAGAAGTGCGCGAGTATCAGGCGTCGGCTACTTAACACAGCTCAGTCTCCGCTTGTCGGCGGCGAGCGCCATGAACTCGTTGCGCTCGATCACCTTGACCTTCGCCCACATGCCTTCGTGTCCGACGCTGCAGAATTCCTGGCAGGGCATCAGATGCTCTCCGATGGTGGGGAACCGTGCGGTCTGTTCGGAGACGTAGCCGGGCACCAGCATAGTGTTCACATTGGTCTGCTGGATGAGAAGCCCGTGAACGACATCGGCGCTGGTCGCCCGGATGACCACTTTCGTCTCGGCGGGAACGAGAATGCAGGGCGGAGTGAAGGAGTATTGTTGGCCGACGGCACGGACAGTCACCGATCCATCTGGCTCGACCGCTGTGCCAAGATTCGATTCCACGAACTCTCCGGAGAGGTGCAGTGTGACGGGATCGATAGTCTCTACTTGGGCCTGAGGCATCGTCGCCTGATGGATCCCGGCATAGGCAGCCATCCCCGTCAGGAACGCGATGATCACGACCGAGATCGCGGCCCATCTGCGCTCGATGCGCGCGGCGACGAGCGCACTCGTGGAATGGTGAATATCGACAGTCATGGCGTGGCTCCGCGCGGGAGGAAGACGAGAAAGTAGAAGATCAGCCACATGGCGATGACCACGGCGGTGGCGATCCCCGCGACAACGATGGCGCCTCTCGGGCCGCTCGCGACGATGTCGTCGACCTTCTGGTCGCGTACGGCTGTATCTCCATCCGGTGTGTCGGTGTTGATCATGGTGTCCTCATTGGAGCGGGGCCGCGCGCAAATGATTGGCTTCGGCGGCACTGACCGGAGCGCCCGTGTTGCCCCACGATGTCCTGATGTAGCTGACGACCGCTGCGACCTCATTGTCGGAAAGGCTCACCGAGAACGGAGGCATTCCATGTGGCATCGGATTCCCCAACGTTCCCGGAGGATAGCCGCCGTTGAGCACCATGCGGATCGCGTTCACTGCGGAGTCCATCTGAATGGATTGGTTGCCCGCGAGCGGCGGATAGTGAGGCGGCCTACCCTCGCCCTTCGCCCCGTGACAGCTTGCGCACTGGCCGTCGTAGACGGCCTTCCCGAGGCTGACGAGCAGGCTGCTTTCGGCGTGCGGCAGGCGCGATACGGCAGGCTCGGGCGAGTCTTGTGCTATGCTTTTCAGATAGACCGCCATCGCCCGCGTGTCGGCGTCGTTCAAATACTGCAGGCTGTTATAGACCACGTCTGCCATCGGGCCGTAGACGACTCCGCGATTTGAGATGCCTTTCTGCAGCAGGTCGCTGATGTCCTCGATGCTCCACTCGCCGAGCCCCGCTTCCTTGTTGGAGGTCAGCGACGGCGCGTACCAGTTCTGCATCGGGATCAAACCACCCTTGAAGGCGTCGGATTCGGAATTGCCGCCCAGCGAATTGATCGGTGTGTGACACATGCCGCAGTGACCCAGCCCCTCGACGAGATAGGCGCCCCGGTTCCAATCGTCGGATTTCGCCGTGTCAGGCTTGAAGTCACCTTCTTTGAAGAAGAGTGTCCGCCATCCGAGCACGAGCGAGCGGTTGTTGTAGGGGAAGTCGAGCTCGTGCTCCTTGTTCTTCTGGGAAACAGGCTCGATGGTCCTCAGATAGGAATAGATCGCGTCGCTGTCCTCGCGGCTGACCTTCGTATAGGAACCGAACGGCATCGCCGGGTAGAGAAGCCCGCCGTCCGGGAAGCGGCCTTCGTGCATCGTCCGGTAGAAGTCATCGGCGCTCCATCGCCCAATGCCTGTTTCGGGATCTGGCGTGATGTTCGACGTATAGATGGTTCCGAACGGTGTCGGCATGGCATGCCCGCCTGCAAAAACCCTTCCCTCGGGGGCGGTATGACAGGCAATGCAGTCGCCTGCTCTTGCGAGATACTCGCCTTTCGCAATGACAGCAGGGTCGGATGCGGCGACCTTCTCCTGGGCGACGATCGGCGCCTGCGAGGTAAGAAGTGACACTGCCGCCGTGCCACCGACCGCGACAAGGAGATAGGGATGGAACGACCTCATTGGCCCGTGCCCTTTTCAGGCTGGCTGCCGCATTCGAAGGGAAGTGCGAAGCTTCCGCTCGGGGATGGGGATGGGTTTGCCGGGGCTGGTTGAGAAGCGAGCCAAGCGGCGACAGCGCGGACGTCGTCCTCATTGAGATGCCCCGCCACGACCTGCATGCAGTCAGGCGAGATCGCGGTGCGCGTTCCATAGCGCCAGCCTCCGAGCTGCGCGCTCAGGTAGGTTGCGCGAAGACCGAGAAGCCCCGGTATGCCGGGTTCCTGCCCGGTCAGCAGGGAGCCGTGACAGCTCACGCAGGCGGGAACTCCCCGCTCCGCGTCGCCTCCCGTGACAAGCGCCCTTCCATGACCAAGAACCGCCGCGCTGACATCAGACAGTCCGGCTGTCGGCAGCGGAGGTGTCTGGGCGGCGAAGTAGTCGGCGATCTGCTTCAGATAGGTGTCGGGCAGAAACTGCAGAAGGTAATTCATCGGCGGGTACTTCCGACGACCGCTCCGGAAAGCAAGAAGCTGATTGTAGAGGTACCCCGAAGGCTTGCCGGCAAGCCGCGGGAAGTAAGGGTCGTTGGTGCCCCTTCCCACGACGCCGTGGCATGGAGTGCACGCCTGGACGCGCTCGGCCATGCCGTTCACGGATGTGTCAGCCGCTGCGGCGACCGAGGCGGCCGCGAGGCAGAGTGCTTGCAGGACGCCATGTAAATACAGCCTCACCGTGGCCGCTCCCGACACTTGATAAATTGGATGTGTGCGGACCATGCCTGCAGGATGGCGGTCTGTTTGTCTGGCAGCAAAAGGACAGGCTTGGCCAAATTGGGCCGCGATGCCACCTAACGAAGGCGGCCGCCTCATGGTTTGACGAGGCGGCCGTCTTGATCATCCGGGGTTATGCCGCCTTTGCAGCGGCATCCAGGGCATGAGGAACACGGAAGCTCACAGCCAGGCGGTTCCAGAGGTTGATAGTGCCGATTGCCACGGTGATAAGGGTCATCTCGGTTTCGGAGAAATGCACCTTCAGTGCCTCAAAATCGGAGTCGGTCGCGCCCGTCTTGGAGATATTCGTGACGGCGTCCACCCATGCCAGCAGAGCGCGTTCCTTCGGATCGTAGACCAATGCTTCGTGCCAGACCGACATGAGGTTGATCCACTGTTCGGAAAGACCGTCGTGACGGGCCTCCTTCACATGCATGTCCACACAGTACGCGCAGCCGTTGATGATCGAGGCACGAAGCTTGATGAGATGGAGAAGGCGCGATTCAAGACCGCTGCTCTGAACGAACTGATCCAGGGCGGCGACGGCCTTGTAGGCTTCCGGAGAGGCCTTGCCAAAGTTGAAACGAGGTGCCATTTTTCTTTTCCTTCTAGGTTGATTGGGACGCACGGCCCTATGCCGCGATCCCTCGTCGCCAGACCACCACTCAGTCAGTGAGTGCGTGCTTCGGACGGCGTGATCGTGAAGAGTTCGATAGGGTCTTCGAATCCCTTCAGATGGTGGAAGTTCGTCGTGACGACGTTCTCTGTCCTGCCCATGCGACGGAACGCGTCCGACATCAGGACGGACTTCCCGAGCACGCCGCAGGCAGTCTGGATGCGACTGAGCAGGTTCACGTCGGAACCGATCACGGTGAAGTCGAGACGCCGTCCTGAACCGACGTTGCCATAGCTCACCTTGCCGTAGTGGAGGGCTACGGCGGCATCGACGTTCACGCCCTCCATATCAAACCGCGACAGCTCGTCGAGTATCTGGTCCGTCGCTGCGAGAGCCTGTTCGCTCGCCATCACGGTGTCCGAACTCGGAAAGAACGCCATCACGGCGTCACCCATGAACTTCAGTACCTCCCCACCCTGGCTTGTGATCGCCGGAACGACAACATCGAAGTAGGCGTTGAGAAGATCGAGGACTTTCCCTTCGGGCAGCTTGTTGGAAAGTTCCGTGAAGCCTCGGAGATCGCACAGCAAAAGTGCAGCTTCCATGGTCTCAATCTCACCCTGCCGGATTTTCCCCGCTAGGATGCGCTGGGCGGTCATTGGCCCGATGTATACGTCAAGCAGCGAGAGCTCGGCCTGGCGCATGACACGAAGCTCGCAGGTGTTGCGCAGAGCCGGGAGAATGCGTTCGATGACGCGGATCTCTGAAGTTGCGAAGCCGCCCGGCCGTTTGGTACCGAATACCGCAGCGCTCACGGGGCCATCGACATTGCAGAGTGGCGCGATGACGAGCTGCACCAGACCGCGATCCCTGAACACGTCGATATGCTGCCAAGGCCACTGTTGATCGTTGGTGTCGACGATCATGGGTTCTCGGCTATCCATCACCTTGCGAAGAGGGCTGGTCGCATAGGCGAGTTTCATGCCGTGCTCGCGGTCGTGGATCTCGATCGGTTCGGATGGCGCCCATGCCAGGGTGCGGCCGAGGATTTCCGGATGCAGGGTCATGAGGTGTAGCGTCATCCGGTCTACCGGAAGGCCGATCTGGCGAAGTCTGCGTCCCAATCCGGAGATCAGTCCGGCTTCGTCGATCGCATGGCACTCGTCTCCTGACAGCCATTCGAGAACCGACAGGATCGAGCCTGGATCCATGTTTCGTCCCTTTTCCGCACGCGGGCGACGGGACATTGGCTGTTGCATGATCGTGTTCATCGACGTGCCTTTCGATTGCGGATTAGTGGGCGCCAGCGCCGGAAACCTGGCCCGGCTTCTTCAGAAGGAGCGACGCAGCGAGGGCGACGACAAGCGCGACGCCGAGCAGGAAGAACGTGTCACTGAAAGACATAATGTTTGCCTGCTTGCGGACACTCGACGCGATGGCGACGATTGCTTTGTGGGTGGCCGCGGCTTGGTCGCTGACACCGTGGTTCATGAAGTATGTCGTCAGCTTTGCGACACGGACGCGGGTGGCTTCCTCGAAGACGCTGATGGAGTTCGTCAGGATGTTCGAGTGGAACTGCTCGCGCTTCGAGAGAAAGGTCTGCAGCGAGGCGATGCCCACTGCGCCGCCAAGATTGCGCATCATGTTGAAGAGTGCAGAGGCGGAACCAGCATTCTCCTGCTCGATGCCAGCCGTGGCGATCGCCGAAAGGGGCGTGAAGACAAGGGCCTGACCGATGGCCCGCACGACGTTCGGCCAGAATAGCTGGTCGCTCGCATAGTCTCCCGTCATGAACACATTCATGAAGTTCGAGGCGGCGAACAGCGCGAATCCAACGATGATCAGCAGGCGGACGTCGAATCGCTTCATCAGACGGGGGACTAGCGGGATCAGCAGAAGCTGCGGGATGCCTGTCCAGGCGAGGACCATGCCGATCTGTTCCGAGTTGTAGCCCTGAATGCGCGACAGGTAGATCGGCAGAACGAAGGCGGACCCATAGAGTGCGATGCCGAGCAGGAAATTCGCGACGATACCGAAGCCGAAGTTGCGGCGCATCAAGAGGCGAAGGTTCAACAGCGGGTGAGCGGTCTTCAATTCGATGATCAGGAACAGGGTCAACGAGACGAAGGCGATGACCGACAGGCGGACGATGAAGTCCGAACCGAACCAGTCTTCCTTGTTTCCTTCCTCGAGAACCGTCTGCAGAGCTGCGAGACCGACCGCCATAGTGACGATACCCGGCCAGTCGCCCTTCGCCAGCAGGCCGAGGTTCATCGGTGCGCGGTCGAGAGACAACCATAGCATTGCAACCATCAGCGAACCGGGCACCAGGTTGACGTAGAAGATGAACTCCCAGCCGTAGTTTTCGGTGAGGTAGCCGCCGATGGTCGGACCAATGGCCGGAGCGAACGTTGCGGAAAGGGCGAAGAGCGCCAGGCCGATCGGCTGCTTGGGTTTTGGCAGAAGCGTGATGATGATTGTGAACGCCATCGGGATAAGCACGCCGCCGGCGAATCCCTGGATGGCCCGCAGTACGATCATCTGTTGCAGATTGACCGCAAAGGCGCAGGCGATCGAAAAGACGAGGAAGAGGATCGCATTGACCAGAAGGTAGTTGCGGACAGAGAAGACCCTCGCCAGCCATCCGCTAAGCGGAATGACGACGATCTCGGCAATCAGGTATGAGGTAGAGATCCAGCCACCGTCATCCTTGCCAGCGCCGATCGCGCCCTGGATGTCGGCAAGCGAGGCATTGACGATCTGAATGTTCAGGACCGCCATGAATGCGCCGAGGGTCGAGCCGACAACGGCGCACCACATCCGGAACGAACTCATCTCGGACTTTGCAGACTGCGCGGGTGCCGCCTTTGGCTGTTGATTGCTGTTTGCTGCGATCTGAAGCGTAGCCATGACTTATCTCCTTCCGGCTGATGCGGAATCTCTCATGACGATGGGTTGTCGATAATCGGGAAAGGAACGTGAGGATTATCCGTCAGGAACGGACAATCCTCACTTGCTTTCCGAAAGCTGAGCTTCCCTGGTGTCGATCTCCGGTTCGACCGACATGCCGGAACGCAGACGGCCCGCGAGTTCCTCGTCATCGATGATGATCTTCACTGGAATGCGCTGGACGATCTTCGTGAAGTTGCCGGTAGCGTTGTCCGGAGGCAGAAGCGAGAACTCGAGACCGCTGGCAGGCGCGATGCTGTCGACATGGCCCTTCACTTCGAGGTCGGGAAAGCTGTCGACTTTGACTTCGACCATCTGACCCGGCCTGACGTAGGTGAGCTGCGTTTCCTTGAAGTTCGCGACCACATAGACGGAATGGAGCGGTACCACGGCCATCAACTGCGTGCCTGACGTGACAAACTGTCCGATACGGATGGAGCGCGCGCCGACGGTGCCATCGACCGCCGAGAGGATGTTCGTGTAGGAGAGATTCAGTTCCGCCTGTTGTGCGGCCGCTGCTGCCCGGTCCCTCTGGGCGACGGACTGATCGCGCTGCGTCTTCAGCACGGGCACCTTGCTTTGGGCGGCGACGAGGGCAGCCTGCTCGCGTTCGACGGCTGCGGACGCCTGATCCATCAGGGACCGGGTCTGCTCGGCCTTCGACTGGCTGCCAGCCCCACTAGCAATGAGGCGCGCATATCTGGCCGCCTCGGACTTTGCGAAGACAAGCGATGCATTCGAAGCATCGATCGAGGCTTTGGCCTGACCGATCACCGACTGCTGGAGATCGATCTGGGCGTCGACGTTGGTGATGGCGGCGTCCGCGGCCTTCACGTCGGCCTTCGCCTGGTTGAGAGCGGCCTTGAAGTCCCTGTCGTCGATCCTGGCGATCACCTGCCCTGCCTTCACGACGTCGTTGTCGTTGACAAGGACCTCCTTGATGTAGCCAGCGACCTTCGGGGCGACGGTGGTGTAGTCGGCCTTCACGTAAGCGTCGTCGGTGGATTCGATGAAGCGGCCGACAGTCCAGTAGTCATGACCGAAATGGGCGCCGTATGCTGCACTTGCCAGGAGAACCGCGATCAGCACGCCCTTCTTGACGATGCTCTTGCGTGGCTTGGCCGCTGGATCCGTCTGTGGGGCGGCCGGCTGTTCGACAGGAGACGAAGGCACGTCCTTGATCTTCCGATCGGCTTCTGCGGAGGTTTCGAAAACCTCCTTGCGGGGCAGTTCGACCATTTCAATTCTCCTGTTATTCGGCGCGTCTGAGGCGCAGCCCTGGTTGGATGACGTAAAGATGCCCCGCTATTCACCGATTGATAATCCGCGTATATCGGTAAGGATCATACGCTGAGAGCGGATAATAGAGGTGCGGACATGGATCGGTTGACGAGTCTTTCGGTCTTTGGAAAAGTGGTGGAGTGCGGAGGGTTCACCGCAGCGGCACGACGGTTGAACATGTCGGTCACGATGGTAGCGACGCATGTCCAGTCGCTCGAGGAGAGGCTCGGCGTCCGCCTCCTGAACCGCACCACGCGCAAGGTCAGCCTCACGGAAACGGGGAAGTTCTACTATGACCGCTCGGCCCAGATCCTCGCCGACCTCGATGAGGCGGATCGCGCCGCAGGCGCGCTGACCACCACGCCGCGTGGCGTCCTCAAATTCAATTCCACGGCCGCCGTCGTGAGGTTTCTTCTTCCGGTCATGGATGAATTCCTCCAGCTCTATCCGTCCGTTTCCCTGGATCTGAGCATTACCGAGCGAATGGTTGACATGATTGAGGACGGGTACGACCTGTCCATTCGCACGACGCCAGCCCCGGATTCCAGCCTTGTCGCCCGCAAGCTCACCCCATGGCGGCATATCCTCGTGTGCTCGCCGTCCTATCTCGACACCCATCAGCGTCTTTCGGCGCTGGCCGACCTCGCGGGTCACGACTGCACCCGCTACACCTACTATCCATACGGCGACGACTGGACCTTCGAGGTGGACGGCGGTGAAAGAAGCCAGGTGAAGGTCAGTGGCTCCGTTGTCACCAATAGCGCTGAGACACTCCGGTATATGGCTATCAACGGGCGGGCGATCAGCCTCGCCCCCAGCTTCCTCGTTTCCGAGGATCTGGCCGAAGGACGACTCGTCCGCCTGCTCCCGGAATATCGGGGCGTGGAATTCGCAATCAATGCGGTCTACCCGAATAGAAGCCATCTTCCGACCAAGGTCCGTCTGTTCATCGACCTGCTTGCCGAACGGTTCGTCAAGCATCGCGTCTGGATGAGCTAGTCCTTCAAGCCGGACGGCTACATAACGATCGGGACATCGTGGGTTGCGGCTACGCGTTCGTGTCCTGCTTCTTCAATAAAAGTCCCTCGTTTCGCGCCTAGCATTCGTCTTCAAGGGCACCCCGCCCCGAAGGAGAACAAGATGCATCGGTTGGAAAACAAGACGGCACTCATTGCAGGGGCACCAGCGGCATCGGGCTTGAGACCGCCCCGCACCTCATCGCCGAGGGGCGCGCGTCATCGTGGCGGGAAGCAGCACGGACATGAAGGCGATGGCCATCCAGATCCAGGGCCAGATTCCGGCCGGCCGTTTCGGGGAGCCTTCGGAGGTCGCAAAGACCATCGTTTTCATGGCGTCGGGCGAGGCTCCCTAGATCGTCGGCAGCGAACTCACCATCGACGGCGGCATGAGCACTCTATAGGAGGTCGGACATGATCGTACTGCTTGCACTGTTCGCGGGGATCGTTTCAGGACTGCGGGCCTTCACCGCTCCTGCGGCCGTCGCCTGGGGCGCGACGCTTCTTTATTTCGACGTCTCGAATTCCTGGCTTTGGTTCATGGGCTATCAATGGACGCCGTGGATCCTGACTGCCCTCGCCTGCGTCGAACTCGTGACCGACCAGTTGCCGTCAACGCCGTCGCGGAAGGTGCCCGTGCAGTTCGGTGCGCGTATCCTGATGGGCGCGCTTGCCGGGGGCACCCTCGGAGCCGCAGGCAATCTGATCGCCGCAGGTATCGGACTTGGCGCGTTCGGAGCCGTCGTCGGGACGCTGGGCGGAGCATGGGCGCGTCGGCAGATGGCGGCTTCGTTCGGCAACGACCGTCCAGCAGCGTTCGTGGAAGACGTTGTCGCCCTCGTTGGCGCAGCACTGATCATCTGCGCGGCGTAGCCACGCAACGCGGAAGACCATGGTTGTGAAGTTTTCCGTTCGATTCTCAAAGGAAACGACGATGACCTATGCCAGCTATCGCAGAATATTCCTGGAAACCCTCGCTGAGCTTTGCGACCTTACGCGAAACGGCGGCGTGGAATGCGACGTTCGCTGGAGTGCCGACTACATCGCGCGGCATTCGAAATGGTATCGAGTCCGCGGTGAAGGTGGCTCCGGAGAAATGACTTCCGAAGGCCGGGAACTGGATGTCTGCAGCGGCAGGGTAAGGCGACTGCCACCTTCCCTGCTGACGTTTGTCATGCTCGAGTTCGAGAGCAACGGCCTTATCGCCGCGTATACGGGTGCGCCCCTACCGTCTGCGATCATCGCCGAGAGTTTACTCGGTCGGGACGACACGCCGGAGATCGTATCCGTTTCAATTCGGAAGCGGAGCGTCGAAGACGGGCTGCTTCGGAGTGTGGCGACCTCGTTTGTATTCGTCGGGTTCGAAAACACTGCAGATGCCGAACAACCAAAGCTGATGATCCCGCTGGCGAAAACGCCGGAGATTGTGTCACCAATCTGGTTCCGTGACAGGACAACACTCCTCGAGCTTGCGACCGTATCCGCTTGATTAAATTGGTTGCGTCCCGTTTCGCCAATAGGCGACCGAAGGGCGCAAGAGGGAGCCCGAGACGTTCGGCTACAATTCCATAACGACTTGAAGGAGCTTGAAATGAACATCCGTTTTGGAGTCCCGGCCCGCCTGATTATGTCGGTCGTGTTCGCGGCCGGACTGAACGCGCCGCAAGCGGCAGCCGACGTTAAGGCCTTTCCTCCGAGCTTCATCCGGCAAGACATCACCATGAACGGCGCCGGGCAGTTTTTTCGGATTGGAGGCAGCGGCCCGGCAGTTCTCCTTCTCCATGGATTCGGCGACAGTGGCGACATGTGGGAACCTGTCGCGGTAGAACTCGCCAAATCCCATACCGTCATCATTCCCGATCTCCGCGGAATGGGTCTCTCCGACCATCCTGAAGGCGGCTATGAGAAAGCCAGCCAGGCCACGGCATTCGCCAAGGCGCTCTACGACATGGGGATCCAGAACTTCGATCTCGTCACCCATGACATCGGGAACATGGTCGGATACAGGCTGGCAATCCAGTATCCGGACAGGGTGACGAAGTGGGTGATCATGGACGCCCCGCTGCCCGGTCTTGGAAACTGGGACAAGCAGCTCGTGAATCCCAAGGTCTGGCATTTCAACTTCAGAGGTCCCGACGTCGAGCGTCTCGTTGCCGGACGCGAGCGGATCCTTCTGGACCGTTTTTATAACGAACTGTCGGCGGATCCTTCAAGGATCGATGAGCAGACCCGCAATCACTATGCGGAGCTCTACGCCCGCGGGCGCCATCCACGATGCCTTCGGCGGCCAGTTCGCGGCGTTTGCACAGGACGCCAAGGACAACCGGGCGATCTTTGCCGAGAAGGGAAAGCTGAAGATGGCGATCCTGGCGGTCGGCGGAGACCATTCCTATGGGGAACACATGAAGGACGAACTGCTTTCCGTCGCTGAACGTGTCCGCGGCGCGGTCATCAAGGATTCCGGCCATTGGATCATGGAAGAACAGCCTGACCAGGCCGTCGCTCTCATCACTGAATTCATAGGCTCGGATTGAGCCTCTCCGATCCCAGTATCCGTTCCAGGGACATACCGTCGGCATAAGGAGACATTCATGCGAAACGACCCCGCCGAAATCCTCCGTGAATTCCTCGATGGCGCGTTCCACCCTGCACGGGCCGAGAGCCTGGTTTCTCCCGACGCAGTCTTGGTCGATCTGCCGCCAACGAGGAACGCCGTGCGTCGTGCCGCAGGATCAGGCACGCTTGTCGGCAAGAATGCGTTGCTAAAGGCTACCATACAGCTTCTCCTTTGCCACAGCTCTGGCGAGCTGGCCTTCAACTCGCTCTTCGGCTCCGGAGGAAGTGTCGCCGGGTTCGGCACAAGGGTCAGATGCGCGGCGCCGGACCTATCGACGGCCAGTGCGCCACTCTCCATATGGGCGACGGCGTCGACGGGTCGCGCCCGGCTCCTCCGATACATGGAGGTCTGCGTTCGGCTCGATGGTCAGGGATCACGACCCGCTAGAGGGGCACGCCCGGAGCCTGCCGCCGCCAGACCGGAAGGCTCCGTCATCTACCTGACCTATAAGCGTTGAAGGCGGCGCCCCAGATGTCGAAACCTAATCGTCGCTCGGAAGAGAGCTATTCCGGGTTTCCGGCTGCAGCCGTGTTCTTTGCCATGATCTTCGTGACTGTCACGCTGGTTTTCCGCGGGCACCTATTCGAGGGAAGCCTGCGAGCACGGGTCTATGTGCCGAGTTCTCCCTCGGGATTGGCCCTCACGCAGCAGCCGGCCTGCCCGCCTTCCGTCTGCCCGGCTCAGTTACCCAGATGACGGACCTTCTGGTTCACGATTATCGGGTCCAGCTAACGATCATCGTACTCGCCAGGATCGTGACGAGGATTTTCGGGCGAGGATCAGCGCCGACGAAGGTCGCGCTCAACGCTGCATTCTTTGCCGCGTTGACGTTCGTTCTCTTCCTGCAAGGACTCGCGCCATACGAAGCACTCCCTCCGGGAGAGGATGGCATCGGCCGCGCCGCTGCAGGGTTCGCGAAAGCCGTCTGGTGGATATCGGGATCGATGCTCCTAGTCAGCCTGATCCGGTTGTTTCTCATCTTCGAGCGAACGCCGCGCGAGGGGCGACTCCTACAGGATATCCTTGTCGGAATGGTCTTCGTCGGGACCGCGCTCTCGATCATCTCCTACGTTCTGCAGATCCCGGTTGGCACCTTGATTGCAACGTCGGGCGTATTTGCCATCGTTCTCGGCCTTGCCTTGCAGAATACCCTCGCCGACGTCTTCTCAGGCGTCGCACTCAATCTCGGGAAACCTTACCGCATCGGGGACTGGATAGTCCTCGATGACGGCATCCAGGGGCGGGTCGTCGAAACCAACTGGCGAGCGACCCACCTGCTTAGCGGGACGAACGACCTCGTTATCGTTCCAAACAGCGCCCTTGCGAAGGCAAGACTGGTCAACCAGAGCAGTCCCGACGAAACGCACGGAATATCCCTGGTTCTCCGGGTCAGACCGACCCACTCTCCCTTGGTGATCGAGGACGTGATGCGGACTGTGCTTTCGAGCAGCAACCACATCCTCAAGCACCCGGAACCCTCGGTGAGGATCACAGCGCTGGACAGCATCGCTGTCGAAGTCGAACTGGTATGCAGGGTGAAGGATATCTCGCGAACCATGGCGGCGAAGAATGAACTGTTCGACCTCGTTTTTCGGCACCTGCGGGCTTCCGGCCTCAGGCTTGCGGCTCCTGCCGCGGCAGCAGGGTTCCATGCCCAAGACAGCGAAGAACGCGACCGAGGTACGCCATGGCGTCTGGTCTCATCCCTTCCGTTGTTCGGGAGCCTGACGGAGGAAGAGAAGGAGACACTGGCCGGATCGCTCGGAAAGCGTATTTTCGAAAGGGGATCAGTCATCGTGTCTGAAGGCGAGACCGTGCGGGGACTAGCTATCATTCGAAGTGGCGTCGTGGTCGTAGAGAGAGAGGTTGCCGGGTCGACCGTCGAACTCACGAGACTTTCTCCACACGACTGCTTCGGTGAACGTGGTGTCCTGACAGACACCCCCGAGACGGCGACCAAACGAGCACTGACCCCGGTCGTGATCTACGAAGCCCCGCAGGATATTTTGCGGCAGATCATGGAGACCCGAAAGGGAGTTCTCGATCATCTTGGGCTGCTCTCCTTCAAGCATACGGAGCATGACAACCACGTCATGGCCGATAGGGTCAAGTCGAGGGAGCAGCCCACATATTCCTTTGCGGATCGCATCCGCCACTTGTTCGACATGTCGGAGGACGGCTGATGAAGCGCGATTGCGGGGGACGGAGCGAAATGACGATCGAGGAGATGATGGCGGATCCTCTCGTCGCCCTGATGTTGCAGGCCGACGGCATCTGCAGCGTCGCTTTCGCCAAATTTCTCCAAGCGACTGCTGAGGATTTCGCGGCATCGGGGCGACGAAGGTTGGGCGCTTCATGCGCGCTCGGCCATTTGCGTCCATTTCATCCAAAGGACGGCCACATCATGCAGGGGATGCTTCCGAAGACCGTCTAGGATCGTCAGCGGTTGGCTGGAGGCCGAAAATGCGAAGCCAAGGGGTTTATGGGCAGAGACTCGGGGATCATTTTCAACTCGAAAGCGCGCCTTCGATCGTCACGACCAGTTTGAAACGATCGGAAATAGGCATCACCCACATTCGCTGCCGACGGCCCAGCCTGACATCTCCCATTCCAACGGAAGACGCGTATCTCGTCGCGTTCCAGGTCGAGGATTGCCTGGAGCACGAGCTCTGGATCAATGGCCGGGGCAGCGGACAGTTGCCGTTGTTTGCAGGACAGACCTCGATCTACGACTTGCGGGTCGACCCGATCGCATTCGTTCGCGAGACCTCGAATTGCGTGATGTACTACCTTCCGAAGGCGGCGTTCGACACGCTTGCCGAGGAGAATGGTGCGATCTTCAGCGAGCTGAATGCTCACGAAGGCCGTCCGAACGACGACCCAGTAGTGGCGAGCCTCAGCGCCGCTATCCTTCCCGCCTTCCAGACCCCGGAGTACGCAAGCCAGCTCTTCCTTGATCACTTGGCGCTGGCGGTCGCAACGCATCTTGCCGGAGGCTATGGCGATCTTCGCATATTGGAAAAGGGAATGCCGACTTGGCTAACGCAGAAAATGGAACGGCGGGCCAAGGAATTGATCGACGCCAACATTGCCGGAGAGGTGCCTCTGGCGCAAATAGCGCGCGAGTGTGGCATGTCCGCACGGCACTTCGTTAGTGCGTTCAAGCAGACCGTCGGGGTCGCGCCACACCAATGGATGGTACTCCGACGATGCGAGCGTGCGAAAGACCTGCTGCGGTCGACGTCGCTCACGTTGGGCGAGATCGCGCATGCCTGCGGGTTCGCCGATCAGAGCCATTTCACACGGTCATTTTCCCGTCTCGTGTTCGCGACGCCGGGTGCATACCGCCGGTCACACTGGGAGGTCTCGACATGAAGGAAAACGGAGCCTACGGCGAGACGCTGCGGCGTACATTCAAGACCGACACGGCACCCTCGTTTGTCGCTCGGACCTTGAAGAACGCCAAAGTGGCGGTGACGGAAATCCGCTGCGACAAAGAGGACACCGGTCTCACTGAGCCGATCCCCGTCGAAGATGCGTTCCTGGTGACGATACAGCTCCGCGACGTACACTCCCATGGACTGTTTATCGACGGCCGCCGGGTACAGACTGATTTCCTTCCTGCCGGAACAGCGAACATCTACGACCTGCGCTCCTCGCCTGTCGCCGACAGCATCAGCACGTTTCATCACCTGAGCTTCTACCTGCCGCGCGAGGCTCTTCTGGAAGTCGCAGAACGAGAAGGCCTGCCAGACGTAGACAGTTTCGATCATTATCCGGGACTGGGCGTGAAGGATGTCATCCTCCACAATCTGGCGCGGGCGATCCTTCCGTGTTTCCGGGCTCCACGGGATTCGAACCGCCTGCTGGTGGACCACGTCAGCATTGCAGCCACGGCTCATGCGATCAAGACTTATGCGGGATGCAGGATCGGGACAACAACGATACATCGCCTGTCACGTGGTCAGGAAGCTCGGACGAAGGATCGCATCGCGGAGCATCTCGACGGCGACCTGTCCCTTTCCGAACTATCTACGGAGGTCAGCATGTCGCCGCTTGATCTAGCTGCATCCTTCGAACTCAGTGCGGGAATGACTATCCACCAATGGCGGGCCAACCTTCGGGCAGAGCGTATACGACGTCTGATCGTGCGGGGATACGATCTGCAGACGATCGACCGAATGTTGGCAGGATGGGAATCTCAGCGCCTCAGCAACGATCACGAGTAGGCCGCTCCAGCAGGCTATCCCATCTCTGAACATCTGAATTTGCAGGCCTTCCGCGCACGACTCCGATGCGCGACCGCGACCGGGAATCCTATTCGTCCGGAGTGGTCAGATCGCGGTCGTCTCTGGTCCCCAGCAATGTCAACCTACACTTCGATTTCGCCATCGAAAGCGCACTAAAGGCACGGCGCTTGTGCTGCTCTCCAGTGCAATGACCCCGGCCCGTTCTCTCGCGAGACATCGGAGCGGAAAAAGCCGTTTGGCATTGCAACGAGCCTTCGCCGATGGCAACTTCCCCCACCCTAGTCTTCGCTCTCCCGACAGGACAAGCCATTTGCCCGATTCTGGAGGTCCTGGTCGTTCAATACGAGGCGTCGATCCTTCCCCTCGCGCTGGCCGCGCTCGCGGCCCGCTTCGCGTCTACGATCATTCCTGTGACCCTGCTTCGGAGAGGGTACGACTTCGTCCGCGGAACCGTGATCGTTCTCGTCTGGGGAGGCCTGAGGGGCGGCATCTCGATCGCGCTCCCTGCCGGAAACGCCCTTCAAGGCGGCCCTGCGTGCTAGCTGCGACCTACGCGGTCGGATCTTCACGATCGTCGTGCAGGGGCTGACGCTGGGGAACATCGCCACCCGCGCGTTGCGGACGTCCGAGGCTTCGCGCAAAGGAGACGGGATATCTAGCCTGAGTGGACGACGCGCATGCATGTCAGAAAGAAGTGGCTCCCATACGTGATCGCGGCCCTGGTTCTGCTTGCCGTGGCGCAGTTTGCGGTCAGCGGCGCCGGCGTCGCGGGATGGTTCGGCCCCTGAGCCTCCTTCGATCAGGCTCCCTACACGGGTGGCGGAGCGATGGTGGGGCCGACGGAAAAGGCCAGGTACAGCAATCCGGCGACCGCGACTGCGGTGACGGCAAGGAATATCGTTTGAGAGGGACGCATTTGGCTACCTCCTGTGGGAGGAGACAATACGCGGCCCGGTTCAGGCTGCGCATCGAACAGATAAGACGTCTCACGCTCTATTCAAGCCTTCGTCAGAACGGACGACGCCTGTCGATTTCGCTAGGCAAACCAATCTCCAATCCTTAGTTATGAGGCAGGCGTGTGCTGCGTGCGCCGGGGATTCCCCTGATCGACGGAGACTGAGATCAACCTCCATCGAGGGAGAGAACCCGTGTCGAAAACAATCCAAGGCCGCATCCATTCCACACTCCGTAAGTTTCTCGACAGCGAGGCGTCCGGTGGCCTGATCCTCATGGCGGTGGCTGCGCTGGCTATCGTCGTTGCAAACTCTCCCGTCGCCGACGTCTACTTTCACGCTCTGGATGTCTACCTGGGTCCGCTCAGTCTCCGGCACTGGATCAACGAAGCTCTGATGAGCGTCTTCTTCCTTCTGGTCGGCCTCGAGATCAAGCGCGAGATGCTGGATGGACAACTGTCGAGCTGGAGCAGACGAATCCTTCCAGGCGCCGCCGCGGCGGGCGGAATGGCGCTGCCCGCACTGATCTACATCGGCTTCAACCTGTCCGACCCAACGACCCTGCGGGGATGGGCGATTCCGACCGCGACCGACATCGCGTTCGCTCTCGGCGTCCTCTCCCTTCTCGGCGACAGGGTGCCTGCCTCGCTGAAGATCTTCCTGGCGGCGCTGGCGATCATCGACGACCTCGGCGCGGTGATCGTCATCGCCATTTTCTACACTGCAGACATCAACGTCCTTGCACTTGCCGTCGCAGCCGTCTTGATCGGAAATCTGGTGATCCTGAACCGGGCCGGCGTGAAGAACATCTGGGCCTACCTGGGGCTGGGTGTTCTTTTGTGGATCGCCGTCTTCCTGTCTGGGATTCACGCCGCGCTCGCGGGCGTGGTCCTGGCGCTTGCCATTCCACTGAAAGTCACGCCCGGCGCGCCTGAAGCCTCGGACGAGGACTCTCCGCTCCACAAGCTGGAGCACGCGCTCCAGAAGCCGGTGGCATTCTTCATCGTGCCGGTATTCGGCTTCGCAAATGCCGGCGTCTCCTTTGCAGGCGCGTCCGCAAGCGTACTGGCGGAGCCAGTGACCATCGGCGTCGCCGCCGGCCTTCTCTTCGGGAAGCTTGCAGGCGTGCTTGGAACCGCGGCGCTCCTGGTCAAGTCCGGGTTGGCGCAGCTACCCGCGCGGGCGACCTGGTCGCAGATGACGGGTGTGTCGCTGCTCTGCGGCATTGGCTTCACGATGAGCCTGTTCATCGGACTGCTGGCCTTTCCCGATGCCTCGTCTCAGGAGCACGTGAAGATCGGAATCCTTGCGGGCTCGCTCGCCTCCGGCGTAGCCGGGGCCGCCGTCCTGATGGCCTCGGCCCGGATGAGACAACCGGCGAGCCGCTGACCCAGGTCTCGGGTGGCCTCAGGTCCGGGAGGCGAGCAGTTCCTGCAGTCTGCTTTTATCTGTCACGCCGATCTGAAACCACTTCAGCAGTTCGCGCGCGACGTCCAGCCCCTCCTCACTGTCCGGTTCGATGCTCTTCGTCAGGCAGTAGTCCTTCGCCAGGTTCTCCACCATGGAAACGTCGTCCGGCCCAAGGGATGGCGATCGCCTTCAGAATGCGCTGGACATAGCGTCCTCCATGGTTCGGCACGGAGCGATCCTACCCCGATCCTGCGCCTTTTCAATTGTTGGGGGTGATCTTCGGGCGCCTTTGGCATTAGAAGGATTCATAACCTGCGTCACGTATCGAGTCCGTCATGCCAAGCCGTTACCGCTATTCCAAGCTCCTTCGCCGTTCCCGCGTGATTTGGGGTTCGTTCTCGCTCTGGAAGCCACGACTGGTTTTCTGGTGCGGGGCGCTCGCCATTGGCGTGATCAGCGTCGGCTTCGCCAAGCTCGCGGATCTGGCGCAAAACGCGTTTGGATCACTTACCTCTTCCGGCGAATGGACCTTCCTGCTGCCGCTGGTGCTGACGCCCGCGGGCTTCATCCTGTCGGCCTATCTGGCGGCGACGCTGTTTCCGAATTCGGGCGGCAGCGGCATTCCGCAGGCGATCGCCGCCCGGCACTTGCACGACGCAGAGGACCGGACGCGGCTGCTGTCGCTGAAGATAGCCTTCGGCAAGATCGCGCTGACAGTGCTTGGACTGTTCTGCGGCGCCTCGATCGGCCGCGAGGGTCCGACGGTGCAGGTCGGCGCTTCGATCATGCTCGCCGTCGCCCGCTTTGGCGGCATGGCGCAGGCGCGTGGACTGATCCTGGCGGGTTCGGCGGCAGGTATCGCCGCTGCGTTCAACACGCCGCTGGCCGGTATCGTCTTTGCCATCGAGGAAATGAGCCGAACCTATGAATCGCGGGCGAACGGGCTGGTGCTGACGGCCGTCATCCTCTCCGGTCTGGCTGCACTCGGGCTTTCCGGCAGCTACAATTATTTCGGCATGGCGTCTGCTTCGCCGACCGAGCTTCGTGACTGGGGACTGGTTTTGATCTGCGGCGTCGGCGGCGGGGCTCTGGGTGCTGCCTTCAGCGGCTTTGCACTGCATTTCGGCCAGAAGATCCGCCGCTGGGCGCAACCACAACCGCTGAAACGCATGCTGGCACTTGCGGGCGTCTGCGGGCTGGCAATCGCTGTCATCGGCGTCGCATCCGGCGGCACGACCTTCGGCACCGGTTACGAGCAGGCGCGCGGTGCCGTCGAAGGCAACGCCCTGCCCCTGCTGTTCTTTGTCGAGAAGCTTGCAGCCAGCTTCCTGTCGATGCTCTCAGGCATTCCGGGCGGCATCTTTGCACCGTCGCTCGCCGTCGGCGCCGGGTTCGGCAGCACCGTTGGCTCTCTCCTCGGCACCAGCATCGCCCTTCCAGCGATCCTCGGCATGGCGGGTTACTTCGCAGGCGTAGTGCAGGCGCCGATGACGGCCTTCGTCATCATCCTGGAAATGACCGGCGACCATCAGGCCGTTATCCCGATCATGGCGGTGTCGATGATCGGCTACGTGACCTCGCGCATTCTTTCTCGCGAGCCGCTCTATCACGGCCTGTCGCGCGTCTTCATCGCCGCGGCCATACGGGCGCGGCGCGCGGCGGAGAAGGAACCGGAGTCCTCTCGAACCTGACACAGACGGCCCACGACCATTTGCGAGCGGCTTTGGAGGCTAAAAGCCATATGCAGGAGCAGACAGTGAAACGAGAAGCCAGTTGTTCCTGCGGCCAGCTTTCCATCACGGCCGAGGGAGAACCCGTCAATATCTCCGCATGCCACTGCCGGGAATGCCAGCGCCGCACGGGCAGCGCGTTCGGGGTGGCGGTCTTCTTCGAAAGGGAAAATGTGGCGGCTTCTGGGGCCTCGAACAGTTACACAAGGTCGGGCGACAGCGGGAGATCAATCGAGTTCAGGTTCTGTCCGACCTGTGGGTCGACGGTCTTCTGGATGCCGGAGTTCCGGGAGGATCTCGTCGCGGTCGCACTGGGATGCTTTGACGAGCCGTCGTCCCTGGTTCCGACGCAAAGCGTCTACGAGGAGAGTCGAATGGGATGGGTGGGGTTCGACCTGCGCGATGGAGAGTGACACTCCCGCGAGTCCTATAGCCGCGCTCCCAACCGGCGCAGACCGCTCGCGATATTGTCATTTTCCTCACGTCCAAAAATGAATTAATATCACGGCATGATATTTTCAGCCGCAGCGATAGGCCTGAAGCTCATCGGGTTCGTTACTCCTGCCTTCCATAGGCCGCCGGAAGCCCCGACAACAGACGCCCGTGAGCTTGTGGCCGTAAGCCTCATCCTTGACGAGTGGTGCAGGCGCTCGGGGGTCAACCGCAGCGATCCGAAGGCTTACGCCACTATCGCAAGGATCGTCGCGCTTCGAGAGGGTGGAAGAACCATCGAGGAGGCGCGGTCCGAGATCTTTTCGGCGTCCACGGACGCCGAACACATGATAAGGGAGAACAGATGCAGAGATTCGATCTGGTGGATCGTAAAACCGCCCCGGCCTATCCGGGGCACGTCATCGTCGTCGCGGGCGACAACGTCAAGACAACCGGCGAACTCGCGATCAGAGGTCAGCCTCATCAAGGCCAGGCGGGACCCCTCGAAGCCGCAATCCATCACGCCCTGCTTGTAAAGCAGAGGGACGCGTTACCAATTGCGGTGAAAGACGATCTGGGCTTGTGGCCGCCAAGGCTTGGAGAACTCGTACCCTGGATCCCGTGAAGTCGGCTGTGATGGCGGTCCTTATATCGGCTTTCAACGCGAGCGCAGGCTACCCCCACGATCGCAACCCAAAGGTCTGCCAGACGTCCGTCAGTGAACCGTCGCAGAGGACGACGCGTTGATCTTGGTCGACGCCACGCCGACGAAGGTGCCGATCAGCAGCGTGGCGAGGTCGTCCTCGGATCGGTAGCCATCGTTGTAGAAGTCGATCGCGGCGTTGCAGAGAACGTCCCAAACATGGTGGTCATGCTCGACTTCGTAGTAGCGAAACCATTGGTCGACGGCGCTCGCCAGCAACAGCACCAGATCTTCCTCACTCTCCAGTCCCATCAAACCTTCTCGCTCCACCGCTCAACTATGCTTGTCGTTGGCGGTGACTTTGACGGCAGCGGCCCGCAGCCTCTCCATGTCGGCCTCGACCTGCATCACCGTGGCCGCACGATCGAGCGCCTCCTTCGAATGCCGCAGGGCGTTTGCATGAAACTCCGGGCCGAGCGTTGAAAGCGTTGCGAGGGTCTTCTGAAGTCGAAGTCCGACTTCAACAAGGACGGCGCCGTCGCGGGCGATCGGCGTGAACAGGTCGTCGAAAAGGTCGGCTACCGACAGTGTCGCAACATGGAGGCGGGGATAGGCGACCTTGCCCGGCGCCTCGTGGGTCGCGTCATGCCAGGAGAAGAGGATCCGCATCGCGCGGGAGATGACGTCGATTGCGGTCCCCGGATCGTTGACCGCAGGAGACAAAGCGCGCGATGCGATCTCTGTCAGTACCGACGCTCCGAACCGCGGGTCCTGATCGAAGGAGCGGACGTCGCCGATCGAAAAGCAGGCCGCGGCACGATCCAGAACATCCTCGCCGGCGGGTCCGCGCAGCCATCAGAGCGGCCGGGCGGGCGACGCCAGCATACCGGGTATCGCCACGATGACCAGATCGCAATCCGTCTCGTCGGCGATCTTTGCCAGTGCCGACGCGTCGACGTGCTGCACGTAGCCGATCTCATCTGCGAAAAACGGCGTGTCGCCGGTCAGGGGCGCAAGGATTTCTCCCTCGAGCGCCCTCCCACCGAAGTTGGGAGATTTCCGCCAGGCTTTTACGGCGTCGAGCGTCGCCTCCTCCACACGGCGGGTCGTCTCGGTCACCCGGCCCAGTCTGGACAGGTGGTCGATCCATCTCAACAGGGTCACCACGATGAGCACGATGACGCCGATCGTGACGACGAAGAGCACCAGCCGGCCCTGCTCGCCATAGGCGCCCGTGGTCAGGGCGACGATGCCGACGAGGCTGAACAGAAACGATCCGACGAAAGTTGCCAGCACGTTCTGCGTCGTGCTGTCCTCCATGACGAGACGGGTCGCGCGAGGGGTGACGTTGCTTGTCGCTGCCGAGTAGGCCGAGACCATCGTGCTGAGCGAGAAGGTCGTGACGGTGAGCATGCTCGAAGCGATGATGCCGAGGATGTTGTCGACGGAGTCCGCGCCGATCTTCGTCGACAGGTCCGCCGGGATGTAGGGTGTGACGACGATCGCCAGGAGGGCGGTGGCGACCGCCGCGATGGAGAACAGCGTCGCCCTGAACCAGATCCGCCGCGCCAGAACCGATATCGACCAAATCAAGCGCGAGCTCATGGCATCCCCTTCTTCGAGAAAAGGTCAGATAGCTTCGGGGCATGGAAAGGCAATCGCTCGGATGCTTCGGGCCTGAAATCGAGCTAGAAAGAACCGCTTCGGCGGCTCAGCGTCCTGCGGCGGTGCTTGTCCAGAGCATTTACGACGGCGCAAAGGCTATCGGCGACGCCCTGGTCCAGTCCGTCGAGGAACCGTCCGACGTAATCCGCCGGCCAGCCGGTGAAGACGTCGAACACCGTCCAGGTGCCATCCCCTTCGAGCCGCACGTCGAAACGGTCGGTCTCATATGGCTGCGTTCCAGGCCTGCGTTTACCAAGCACGATGGAATTTTCTCGCGACGTCACGAAATAGGCACAGTCTTTTTGCCACCATCGGGAGACTATGGTTCGCGAGTGATCAGCCGACGCCGGTGCTTTGCACCGTCTCCCGCATCGGCCGCACTCGCGAACCGTTCTCCTGGCGTGGTTCGTCATTTATATCACATCATGACATTTTGGAAGGACTATTCGCATGCCTCGATCGAGACGCCGGACTTCCGGCCTGGCTGACGAAGTCTATGATGGGCTCGCAGGATTCCGGCTCGCCATGCGGCGGTTCCTGTCGTTCAGCGAGGCGGCGCTCGCTGAGGCGGGGGTGACGTCCCAACAGTATCAGGCTCTTCTGGTCGTTCGCACGGCGCCAGACTGGCAGGTGAGGCTTCGCGATCTTGCCGAACAGATGCTGATGCACCACAATGGCGCGGTCCAACTCGTTGACCGCATGTGTTCGGCAGGTCTGACAGAGCGGATACCCGCCGAGGACGACAAGCGGAGCGTGTTGATCGCCATGACAACCAAGGGCGAGAAGGTTCTTGAAGCCCTGGCGAAGATTCATGTCGAGGGTATGCTCGAGAACGAACCACTCCTGGCCGAGTCCCTTTCGCGACTGCGACAGGTGACCGAACTCGCCTGAACGGCGTCACCATTTTTTGAGCACAACGTGTTTGACCTCTCCTCTCAAATTTGTATCATGGCATGATATAAACCAGAGGAGAACAGCTATGCAAAATGGCGAAAGTGGCTGGTCGGGATACCGGCCTTCCAAGACTCTTTGGGGTTGGTCGATCGTCGGCGCCTCGGCGTTGACGATGGTGCTCGGCTTCACCTGGGGCGGCTGGACAACGTCCGGCAGGGCAAACGTCATGACCGAGATTGCCGTCCGCAACGCGAAGGCGGATCTGGTCGCAAGCATCTGCGTGCATAACTTTGTCACCGCGAACGACGCAGAGCATAATCTCAAAGCCCTGCAGGCGAGGTCCTCGTGGCAACACGACGACTTCATCACCGAAGGCGGCTGGGCGCAGATCGCGGGGATCGACGAGACCGTTACGAACGCGGCCGACGCGTGCGCCGACCAGCTCGTGAAAATGAAGGAACTGCCGCAATCGGGAGGAGATGCGCCAGTCACCGACAGCTAGAGTTAGGTCGGACGTGATGAGATGTCCGATCCGCGCGAGGCCCGTCCGAAATGATTTCGGGCGGGCCATTTTCTTTGAAAGAGCTCCTACCTTCCGTCGCCTGTGGCCTCTTGCAGCGCGAGCAGTATCTCCTTCGTCATGAGATGTGCGGCCATCAGAACTGCTGGAGACAACGGCCTTCCATCGCGGGCGTCGCGACAGATCTTGAGGAGGCCGACGAGCTCGACCGGGTTCTCGATGAAACCGTCCAGCGCCTCTTCGACGTCCCTAGGGAACCGCGATCCTACATCGGAGGCGACCTCGCCGTCCTGGTTCAGCACTCCCCACTCGATGAGAATGATTTCCAGCCCGCCTACCCAGAGACCGAGTTCTGCGCGTCTATCGATCATGGTGTCGCCTCCCGTCGTTCACGCGAAGACACGCATCCCTTCCGGCGGCGAGCCACGCCCGCCCTCGCGAATTGTCCTCAGGTACTCAAGCACGCTACCGATCAGTTTCGGCTGTGCGGGTTTCGATATCAGATCGATGACTTTCGAAAGATCGGTGACGATCATTTCGGGATTGGCCGTGACCATGACCACCGCGACGCCGAAGTCGTTCGCGAGATACTGCGCAATCCTCGGACCGGTGGCCCCGTCGCGGAGGTTGACGTCGACCAGCGCGATGGTCGCGAACGGGGCGAGCCGCTGCGCGCTCTCGAAACTGTCGGCAATCCCCACGACTTCGTAGCCGGAACTCGCGACGATATCTTGAACATCCGCCGCGATCAGCGCGTCGTCCTCCACGATCAGAATCTTTTCCAAAGCCATCCACCTCCCGCAATCGTTCATCCTGCATTCAGGATTGACATTATGGCTGAACGGCTAAAGAATGTCATCACATGATACAAAGGAGCGAACCATTGACCAAGAGCGCCGTCCTTTCCGCCGTGTTTGCAAGCTACCTCGCGGTCATGTTCGCCATCGCGTCGATCCCCGCCGAGCCCCCTTCCGAAGTGTCTCAGGCCGCACTGGTCCAGACCTCGAACTGAGCGATGAGATGTGCGGAACCGTGGGCGGGATAACGCGTTGACGGTTGATCATGTCCCGTGACGTCAAACTCTTTCTGGCGGGTGTCGCCCTGTTCGTCGTCGTAATCTGGTGCGGGGCGATCTACGTCCTTCTGCAAATCTGACGGTCACCTATATCATCATGTGATATATTCTACGGCCGGTGGAACCGCATGGCGTCGGGTTCATTACTCAATAGAAGGAGTTTTGATCATGCAGCGTTCCCAACAAGAACAGAGGCCTCTTCCATCAGCAACCGAAACCGAGGTCGAACACAGCTATGACGTCGGAAGCCTGCGGCGACGCTACGGCATCGGCCGACATGAAGCAGAGCGCCTTCTGCAAAAGTTTGGGAACTCGAAGCACGAACTGGACCTGCTGCTTTCGTGCAACGGGCGAACCCCGTCACACCGTCTTCGAGAGCTTGCGACACCTGACAGAAAAGCCGCATTCGGGATCGGGTGAGCCCTGTTTCATTTGCAACGAGCGACCCGCTCCAACGCAGCCGTTACCCCTGAAAGCGAATAGCTGTAGCTGGTACGCGTTCCTCTCGCCGACGTCGCCTGCAAGGTCATCTGGCTCCCGGATCGAAGCGCGTTGATGAGTTCGGGTTCTTCTGCCACATCGGCGACCCAGGCTGTGCTATCTTTTACGAACATCTTGAACTTCTTCTCGCCAACCGAAACCTGCACCGGCGATCCGGCCGGCACGGCGTAGCCGAGGATTGCCTCTGGCTCGTTGGCGCCGCCTTTTTCCGAGGGCGCGATGAGGAAGTAGTTCTTACCGTGATTGACGTCGGCGGGTCTAGCTTCCTTGGGCACCGACAGCGCGTAGCACACGGCCCTTCCGTCTCTCTTGAAGGAGTAGGCGCCCCAGTCGCCGGTCTGGGAGACCATTGTGGCCGCAGCGTGGGCGGTAAAGGGCATCGATACGGCGAAGAGGAGGCCGGCAAACTTCTTCATTGTTTTCCTTCTTAAAGTCAGATCAGGGTTCGCGACGAACCATTGAAGTCGAGCTGCCCGCTCGTTTACCGCGCAGAAACCTGACCTCTTCGGAGGTAACGCTCCCATTCACGACGACGCCTTCCCAGATCCTGTTGCCGAGCTGGCAGGTGACCAGGAATCCATCGCTCCCGGCCGCGGCCGTGGTGGAAACTGAAAGGAGGTTCTGCAAGCGATATCGCTGGAACTCTTTGGTCGAAAGGCCCAGGCGGTCCGCAAGGATCTCGTCAGTCGGCAAACGCCGGGGATTGATTGGATCTGACACGATGACGTCGAGCTCCGGTCACAACAATATCATTCCGTGATATAAATCATCGTGCGCCAGCGGTTCAACCCCTTTTAGACGAGAAATTCGCAGGCGCGTTACGATGCGGACATTCGTCATCGCTTCCAACCGTGGTTCGAATTGACGACATGACCGCCGATGGATAGCGGTTCAACGATGGGCGGCTCCTCGCCAGCCTTCAATCGTTCATGCGGCGCCGCCAACCTATCGCCCCTTGGACCACGGCTGCGACCGGCTCTCGGATGTCCACCCACCTCGCCCAGGTTATCAGTCCATCATTCGGGAAATTCTCGCTGCACGCTCCTTTGATGGAACGCGGGAACACGACATCTTCGTTGAAGACACCCTCCGTCTCATGCGTGTCGACGACGACAAGATGCGCCTGATATCGATTCATGATCTCGATGGTCACCGCTGCGGTGCTTGCAGTGAAGACCGTCGCCCCGGAATGCGAGAGCGCGCTTTCATCGCGGCGGGCGACGTCGGAGCGGTGCTGGACGACGACGATGAATCCTTCCAGAGGCGGCGCGAACGACGTCGTTGGGCCGATCCATAAGGATGCAATGCCCGTACTCCTCCTCACGGAAGAAGAGACCGATCTGGGGCTGCGTGCGCCCTGGAACGAGGCAAAGGAACTCGCACGCCCGGCACCCAACGACGCGATAATGGTCACGTCGCGGGAGGCCTACGGATGCAGCATTATCTCCAAGGAAGGAGAACCACTGCAGGCCAGCCTTCTTTGAGTGAATTGTAGACAGACATGGTTGCCGGACGGTAGTTGATGTCGCTAGGCAGACTATTGGGGTTTGTCCTCGTCCTACCCGTCGAGCGCGTCCAACACCTCCTTGCTCCATAGTTCCAGTCGCGAGGCAAGTTGATCGGTAAGGATCAAGAAGGCCTTGCGGTGTCGCACGAGGATCTCTTTTGACCGATCAAGCTGCTCCTGCAGAATTCGGTCGACTCGTGCCAGCAGCATCGGATCGAGTTGGCAAAACGCCTCTAGTGGCGACGGCTGAGGTCGCCGTAGGAGCCAGGCTTCTCACCCATCCCATAGGATCGCTCCAATACGACAGCCGTCTTCGTCGCCTCGAAGAGATCGGATCCATCGTTGCCTGCGACACCGTCATCGTGGCCACCCAGGAACACCTCCTCCGCAGCCATGCCGGCCATCGTCATGGCAAGGTACATTCTATTTAGTAATGCGACACATAGGCCAGTTAGCGATGCGACAGTCTCGCCTCTCGAGGTTCTGGTCAAAGCCAACGTTGGGAGCAAGGATGACGACCTTCAACCTGGTCGAGACCATGAGCGGTCGGAGTCGTCATGTCCTTTATGATCACCATGTCACAGAAAGAATTGCATCGCCTCGAAGTCATCCAGAAGATCCGTGATGAACGCCTGAGCGTTGTCCAGGCTGCCAAACTGCTCGACCTCAGTCGAAGTCAGGTCCACAGGTTGCTGCAGGCCTACGACCGGGATGGTCCAGCCGGCCTCGTTTCCAAGAAGCGATCGCAGCCGAGCAATCGACGCCACAGCGAGGATTTCCGCAATGCGGCGCTGGATCTGATCCGCGAGCGCTATCTCGATTTCGGTCCGACGCTGGCGCGCGAGAAGCTGACTGAGCTGCATCAGATCTCGGTTGCCAAGGAGACGCTGCGGCAATGGATGACCGAGGCCGGTATCTGGATCTCGCGCAGGGAACGCAAGAAACGGGTTTTCCAGCCACACGGCCGGCGCGACTGCTTTGGCGAACTGGTGCAGATCGATGGGTCGCATCACTGGTGGTTGTCTAATCGCATTCCATCCGTCAAGCTGATTTGAGCATTCGATGTCCTTGCCGGCTTGCGAGATAGGCAACACGGCTGAACTGATTAATTGGATCTGCCCTCTCCGGCCGTGTCCTTCAGAGCTATCCAGTGCTGGGAGCAGGGTTGTCTCCGCGGTCGACAAACGCCGCCGCACAATGGTCTTCGCAGGTGGAATCTTCCTAATGTTCGAGGCGCAGTCTCAACGAGCTGC